>CAZGBQ010000106.1:11568-13787 GCA_964524045.1 uncultured Acidobacteriaceae bacterium | reverse complement strand
GAACGGGCTTTGCGAAGTGCAATTCAACTATACTCGGGTTGAGCTCAACTCTCTCGATCATCAGCGTTTGCCGGAATTCTGTGCCCGGGCTGCCCTGTTCAATTTTGAACGGGAATTTCAGGCCTCCTATTTCGCGATAGTCGGAAAGCGTGCATTCCCAGGGAAGCATCTGATTGTCGATCTTGCGAAGACCTGTCCATTTCACGGTCAGGAAAGTGGACGCGTCCAGAAAGTACGAGCGCACCTCTCCATGCCTGTCCGTTATCTTCAAGTGGTAGACCGCCTTGCCATCCAGGTCTTCTTTGCCGGCGAACTCGATCTGTGAGCCTTTCGATTTGTATTCCACCATCGGCCCATCCGGGTCGGCCTCATCGGGCATTCCTTTCAACTCTTCTTCTGGCATCGGTTGAACGTCTTTGTTTTCGCCGAAGGGATCGACGACCCAGCCAGCGGACTTCCCATCGTAAGCGCGCAGAATTTTGTGGCCCTGGACAGTAACTTCTGAATACAGTTTGTGGGGGCGCCTCAGCTCCAGGATGAGTGCCCCTTCGAACCCCTGCGGGAAGGCGATCCGGCCGGTGATTCGTTCCGACTGAACCGCTTTAATCTTGTCGATTCCGCCGCGCGCCTCAACCATCTTTTTCACGATGTCATCGGCCGTTTGAGCGTGCAGTCGCAGAGGCAAGAGACAGAAGAAGGCGGCAACTAGCAGTCTGGTTTTCATTGGAGTTCCGTTAGCTCTCGTTTGGCAGCTGAGGACCAGCAATCATCCATCCTAAAAGCTGGCAAGTTTCGGGTCAATCCGCACGTGACCTCTTAAGCTGGTTGGCCGCTTTACGAATTCATGGTAGCGAAACAATTTTCCCCTAGGCTCAGTTGCAGGTACAGTTAGAACCTCAGCAAATGCGATGAGTGCGGCGTTTTGTCAGGTCGGCCAGGGTGAATCTATGAGACTGCGATTTCCGGCGGTATTTCTTCTGCTGTCGTTCTATTTTTGCGGATTCTCGAAAGGGCAGCAGGAACCCGCGGGCGAAGGGCGTCCCATTACGCCGGCCGGCACGCTGGTGATGGACGCCGCGACGCATCTTCCCGCGGTGGGCGGCATGCCAATGGCGATATTGCGCAGCCCGGACAAGCTCGGCCGCGGCGGAAAAGGCCGCTATCTGCTGGTGGTCAACAGTGGATATGGCGTGCAGTTCAGCGCCGGGAGTAACGAAGCGCAGCAATCTATTGCCGTCATCGACCTGAATGCCACTCCGGAACCCGCAGTGATCCAGAACGTCTATTTTCCAACGCCGCAGAGCGCCAACGTGGGATTAGCATTCGCTCCCGTGCCGGACACAAATGGGAGTTTTGCGATGTATGTCTCGGGTGGCTTCGAAAACAAAGTGTGGATCTTCCGGTTTGATCCGAAGGCCGCCACCCCTGTGCAACCTGCCTCGCCCGGCCCGGACACGAAGGTCACTGCGCCGTTCTTTGCGATCAGCAATCCAGGAGAGGTCTCCCCAAAAGACTACAACGGGGGGAAGGCGGCCCTTTACCCAACGGGATTAGCAGTGGCTGGGGACGGCGCAATGCTGGTCACCGCAAACAATTTGGGTGATAGCGTCACCATTGTCCGCGATCTCCACGGAACGCGGAAAATGCAGCGCGTTGATTTGCATCATCCGGAAAAGCCAAACGAGAACATCTATCCATATGGAGCTGTTTTGCTGCAAGGAGGAAAGAGACAGCGAGCATATGTCTCGTGCTGGAATGACTCTTCCGTCGCGGTGATTTTGCTGAACGGCAAAGCGGCGTTGCAAAAGTACATTCACGTAGACCGGCATCCCACAGTCCTGCTTTCAAACACGAAGGAAACGCGGCTCTTCGTTGCCAATTCGAACGCGGACAGTGTGTCCGTCATCGACACAGGCACCGATCAGGAGATCGAGCGGATTGATGTACGGCTTGCGGAGAATGCGCTGCCGGGATCGAGTCCCGAAGGGCTAGCGCTCAGCGAAGATGAGAGCACGCTCTACGTGGCGAACGCGCACAGTAATGCGGTCGCCGTGGTAGCGCTTTCGGAAAAGGCGCGCGGAGAAAAACTGGCCGCGAAAAATGAGCTACCAGCGAAATCGAGGATCCTGGGATTCATCCCCACAGGGCAATATCCTTCCGCCGTGGCCGTAGCGGACGGCAAACTCTTTGTGGGAAATGGCAAAGGAACGGGATTCGAG
>CAZGBQ010000106.1:0-11468 GCA_964524045.1 uncultured Acidobacteriaceae bacterium | reverse complement strand
GGCCGTAGCGGACGGCAAACTCTTTGTGGGAAATGGCAAAGGAACGGGATTCGAGCCGTCGTCGATGTGCGTAAACAACAGCGGGCGCACGCCGAATCCGCCAAACGCCGCGTTCCCGGCGAACAAGCAGAAAGACCGGCAGGGCGGGCAGTATAGCGGCTCGATCGTTTCCGGAAACATCAGTATGGTGGACCTTCCGGACCTTCCGGCGCTGTCTCGCTACACGCAGCAGACCATGCAGAACGACGGATTGATGGACTTTCGTCCGGAAAAACTTTTCGCGGGCGAAAGCCCAATAAAACACGTCATTTACATCATCAAGGAAAATCGCACGTACGATCAGGTGTTCGGCGACGTGAAAACGTCGGGCGATGGAAAGTCTGCGGACGGCGAGCCGGACTTCGCGATTTTTGGCAACAGCGACGCCGCGCGCCGGCCCAGCGGCACAGCGCAGACAGTGACGCCCAATCACCACGCGCTCGCGCAGCGTTTTGGGTTGTTCGACCGGTTTTTTGTGAACTCCGAGGCCAGCCCCGACGGGCATAACTGGTCGACCGCGGCGTTTTCCACCGATTATGTGGATAAGAGCTTTCGCTGGAACTATTCTGGCCGCGGCCGTACGTATGACTATGAAGGTTACAACCGCTTGCCGGATTACGAGCCGCCCAGCGAACTCGAAATCGAGAAATTCAATGGCGATGCGCTGGCCGCGCTAACCGATTTGCTCGGAAAGCATCTGCCCTACCGCCAGGGATTCACCGATGTGGCCGAACCAAAAACCATGTACTTGTGGGACGCCGCGGCGCGCGCGGGATTGTCGTATCGGAATTACGGGGAATTCGCCATCGTGATTTCGGAAAACGATGTGAGGGCCGCCGGTCAAAAACGCCGCAAGAATTATCCGGACATTTCCAAAGCAGTACGCTCTATCCCCAGCAAGCCATCGCTCGAGAATCACCACAGCCCCAGCTTCCGGAGCTTTGATGTGACCGCGCCCGACAGCATCACCGTGGATTGCTACAAAGCGGCGTTGAATCCATCCGCTAATGCCGATGCCGCGGTGACCCAATGGAACGACAATCCAACTTGCAAGGGTACGTCGCGGCTGGGCGAATGGCTCGCGGAATTTCGCGAGTTCGTGGCGCAGCGCGAAGCCGGAAAGCCGGATTCCATGCCCGTGCTCAACATCGTGAGATTTCCCAACGACCACACCACGGGAATCAAGAAAGGATTTCCGACGCCGCAATTCATGGTGGCGGACAACGACTATGCGCTTGGACGCCTCGTGGAGGCGGTCTCTTCGAGCGTCTATTGGAAAGATACGGCGATCTTCGTTGTCGAAGATGATGCGCAGTCCGGACCCGATCACGTCGATTCGCATCGCTCGGTTGGGCTGGCCATCAGCGCGTACAACAAGCCCGGCGCGTTGATCCATAAATTCCACAATACCGTGAGCATGATTCGAACCATCGAACTGCTGCTCGGCATTGCGCCGATGAACCAACTCGATGCCTCCGCCGTCCCCATGGATATTTTCCAGGACCAGCCGGATTTGACGCCCTACAAAGCGGTGTTGCCAACCATTTCTGCGGACAACCTGCTGGGCGACAAGCCGAAGGATAAGGCCACGGCAGAGTGGATGAAGAAGTCATTGCAGCAGGATTTTGCTCATGCGGACATGGCCGAACCCGCGACCCTAAATGCCATCATTTGGTTTGCGTGTAAAGGAAATGGCTCGCATGTGCCGGAAGCGGTCGCGCTGCCCGCTTATCAGGCCATGCGCTTGGGAATTCCAGATGACCCGCTGCCTCCCAGGGGCGGCAAGAAAAAAGACGACGACGATTGACTCCAACTGTGCTCGGAAGCCCCTTGTACCGTTGTTCGCGCGGCTAAGTAGCTGCACTCGATAGATTCGCAGGGAATCGGGCGCGCGGAAGGCGACAAGACGTGCCGAGCGGTACACAGGCTCATTATCCAATCGTCAAGCTGCCGACACATTTCCGAAATATCCGCCTGTTAGTGTGTCCGCCGCTTTCCCGGCCACGCAACGGAGGTATCCATGAAAAAGACCGATCGCCGCGAATTTCTGAAATGGATGGGCGTCCCCGCATTAGCTGCGGCGTTTCCGGCGAGCATTGCGCGTGCGCTCGCTATCCCGCCCAACAACCGCACGGGAACGATCGCCGACGTCGAACATATTGTCTTCATGATGCAGGAGAATCGGTCCTTCGATCACTACTTAGGTGCGCTGCGCGGCGTGCGCGGCTTTGCCGATCCGCGCGCCGTGAAGCTGCCTTCTGGACAGCCGGTCTGGTATCAACCCAATGGCAAGGGTTTCCTGTTGCCGTTCCACCCTGCTGCGAACTTGGGCGCTACATTCCTTCTGGACACGCCTCATGGCTGGACCGATCAGCACGCTGCCTGGAATGGCGGCAATTACGATGGATGGGTGGCGGCGAAGGGCATCGCTTCGATGACCTATCTGACTAGAAACGACTTGCCCTACCACTATGCGCTAGCGGACGCATTTACCGTATGCGATGCGTACCACTGCGCGGTGCTTGGGCCGACCGATCCCAATCGCTACCATATGTGGACGGGTTGGGTGGGCAACGATGGATCGGGCGGCGGGCCCGTCGTCGACAATGCAGAGGCGGGCTACGGCTGGTCCACTTATCCTGAGCGCCTGGAAAAAGCCGGCATCTCGTGGAAGATCTACCAGGACATCGGCGACGGCTTGGACGCGCCCAATTTCTGGGGCTGGACCTCCGATCCATACATCGGCAACTACGGTGACAATTCCCTTCTTTATTTTCATCAGTATCAAAACGCTCTTCCCGGCAATCCGCTTGCCGACCGCGCCAAAATCGGGACGAACATCGCGGCTGCGTCCGACAATCCACCAGGATTGCTGGATGCCTTCCGCGCCGATGTGAGCAACGGCAACCTACCGCAGGTCTCCTGGATTGTGGCGCCGGAAGCCTACACCGAGCACCCCAACTGGATACCGAACTATGGTGCCTGGTACATCTCGCAGTTCCTCGACATTCTGACGGCGAACCCTGACGTCTTCAGCAAGACCGTTCTGTTCGTCAATTATGACGAAAACGACGGTTTCTTCGATCACATGGTTCCGCCCACGCCGCCGCAGTCAAAATCACAAGGCCTGTCGACCGTTGAAACAACCAATGACATCTTTCCAGGGAGTAGCAGCTATAAAGCCGGGCCCTACGGTCTCGGCATTCGCGTGCCCATGATTGTGGTTTCGCCGTGGAGCAAAGGTGGCTGGGTCAACTCCCAGGTTTTCGATCACACATCGTTGATTCGTTTCATCGAAGCGCGGTTCGCGGGAGAATCGCCCGATCTGACGGAAACGAACATCACGCCCTGGCGGCGCACCGTGGCGGGCGATCTCACCAGCGCGTTCGATTTCGCCAACCCCAGCAAGAGCTCCGTCGCGCTGCCGGGCACGGATGCCGACCAGCCAACTAATTTCTTGCGCAATCCCGACTATGTGCCTGTTCCGCCTGCGAATCAGTCCCTTCCCGCTCAGGAGCAGGGCGTCCGGCCCGCCCGCGCTTTGCCGTATAACCTGAACGCTCGTGGCGCGATTCGCTCCAATGGAACATTTGTCATCGAATTTGAGAATCACGGCCAATCGGGCGCAGTTTTTCAGGTACGTTCCGCCAATGGCTCGAATGCACCCAGAACCTACACGGTTGAGCCCGGGAAGAACCTCTCCGATGTCTGGAACGCCCCCTCGAGCGGCTACGATCTCTCCGTCTACGGCCCAAATGGCTTTTTCCGTTCATTCAAAGGCGGCCTTCCTCAGAATGGCCGCGCCAATCTCACCGTCAGCTCAATCTACGACGAGACCAATAACGGCATCACACTCGTGCTGGGGAATCGAGGTTCCCAAGTAGCAAACGTTCGCATCCTCGACAAATATGATGGAGAGGTTCTAACGGTCTCGCTTGGGCCAGGAGAGTCGACGTCGGAGAGTTGGTCACGCGTAAAGACCTTCGGCTGGTATGACTTCGTGATTACCGTTGCCGGCGATCCCGGCTTTGAAAATCAACTTGCGGGGCACGTCGAAACAGGAAATGACAGCTTCAGCGATCCGGCGATGGGCGGGCTGGTCTAAAAGCAGCCCAGGCACCCGCGAGGTTGCTACTCTTCGCAGGGCTGCTCAGCGGAACAGCAGCGAACTGAATTCCGTCAAGTTGCGCCGCCAGACCATCCATGTGTGCGCGCCGGGGGTTTCGATATCCGCGTGCCTGATGTTTTTCGTCGCAAGCCACACTCGAAACTTGCGATTAATGTCGATTAGCCGGTCGTCCGTGCCGCACGCAATCCAGAGCAGGCGCAATTGCTGCGTGCTCTCCGAGCTGAGCCCCGGAAATTCCCTGTCAAACTCATCCGAGATGCCTCCCGAGCTAAACGCTCCGATCCACGCGAACTGTTTTAAGTTATTCAGTCCGGTCAGCAGAGATTCGGCCCCGCCCATGGAAAGACCGGCGATAGCACGAGCGTTACGATCCTTATTCACCAGATAAGAAGCCTCGACACGCGGAATCACTTCGCTGAGCAGCGCCTCGCGAAATTTGTCAAAATTCCTCTGCGTGAGCGTGCGGTCGCGAAAGACTCCGGAGTTTGGAAGAAGTACCTCGGGCGCGCCGTAGCCCAACGGCATGACGATCAACATGGGTTTGGCTTTGCCCTGCGCAATCAAGTTGTCGAGGATCACGTTCGCGCGGCCTACGGCAGTCCACGCGCTGGCTTCGTCGCTGAAACCGTGAAGCAGGTAGAGGACTGGATACGACTGCTTTCCGCGCGGATCGTAGCCTGGCGGCGTGTAAACAAAGAAGTCGCGATGGTCCCCTACGATTCCCGATTTGTAAAAATGATGATGAATCTCGCCATGCGGCACGTCGGCGGTTTCCCACGAAAGCGAAGCTGGCCCCGGTACGTGCACTTCGCTCGCGCGGTACAGAAAATTTGGCTTAATGGCGTAGTTCGAAGGATCGAAGAGGGCCACGCCATCCGCAATAAATGCGTAGCCGTAAAAATCAGGCGCGAGCGGCTCCGTCGTAACGCTCCACACTCCTTGATCGTCTTTTTGCATCGGCAGCGGTTTCGGCGCGCCTTCCAGAGAAACGACGGCTTCTTTTACGTTTGGCGCGCGAAACCGAAACGTCACGCGATTGTCAGCTTGAACTTCCGGAGAAATCAGCGGAGGCGGCCCTTGCGCCGCAGCCGTCGCGGCCTCCAAGCTCCCGAGCACAATGTTTCCGAGCAGACTCGCCAGCACCAACCGATTTCGTTTCATGGTTCTCCCCAGTCCCCCACTTGCCGCAACTGCGAAGTCTAGTTCCTTGTTTCTGCGCCAAAGATGTACAGCTGACTGTTCTTTTCTTTTGGCGGACTAGACGGCAGTGACGAAGTTTCCATCCAACGCCACGTAACCATACGCCATGCGTGGCGTGTTGAATGCAAAGCCCGGATTTCCCTGGCTATCGAGCAGAATCAAGCCGCCGGTCCCGCGTGTTCGCCGTGCGAGCAGATGAACCGCTTCGCGCGATGCGACTTGCACCGTGGAAGTGCTGCAAGAAGAGCCTGCGGGAGAATCCACGCAAATCTGCGACTGCCGCAACAGATCGACGGCCGACTTGGCCATCACAATTTTCATCAAAGCCTCGCCGTACCCGGTGCACGAAACGCCGCCAGCTTCGGCATCTGCATAGCAGCCGCAGCCAATCAGCGGCGAATCGCCGACGCGCCCAGGAAGTTTGCAGCAGGTTCCGCCGGTCGATGTCCCTGCGAACAACTTGCCGCTACGGTCGATGGCCACCGCGCCCACAGTTCCCTGTTCGTGTCCGCGATGATGCTCGGCGGCATGCGTGTCTTCTCTGCACTTGAACCAGGCGTCGCGCTCGGCATCGCTGATCAGCTCCTCGGGATCGCACAGAGGAACTCCGTGATCGCGCGCGAAGCGCTCCGCTCCTTGCGCCACAAGCATCATGTGGGGACAGTGTTCGAGAATGGCCCTTGCGGCCCGAATAGGATTCTTTACGCGTTGGAGCGTCGAGGCCGCGCCCGCGCGCAGCGTTGCGCCGTCCATGACGATGGCGTCGCACTCCACTCGGCCGTCGAGCGTAAGATGCGAGCCGTAGCCCGCGTCGAAGACCGGATCATCTTCCAGCACCATGATCGCGGCCTCGATGGCGTCGAGCGCCGAGCCACCGCCCGAGAGAATGCGCCAGCCCGTGGCCAGCGCGCGCTCGCACCCGGACTTGCAGGCGGAAATCGCCTCGTCAGGAATGTCCCAAGCGCCGCCGTGGACGATCAGAGCCGGTTTCATCGCAACGAGAATCGCAAAGCGATTCCATTTTGTCCACCGCGCCCGCTCTGCCCGCTGTGGACGGTCATCCCGAGCCCGGTCGGCGGTTTTGGCCGAACGACGGTGACGGATCTGCTTTTCGATGTCGAAGGCGTTCTACTCGCAGAGAAACCGGGTCCGTCAGAGCCCCAACCTTTCATCCGACCCGCAGGTTGCGCTCCTCCGCAGCCTGAGGCGGAGGGACCTCTCTTCCGCTGCGCGCAAAGACAAAGGAAAAAGCAATCAAACATAAAAATCGAGGAGAAAGAGCAGCAGGCCAATCAGCAGAAGGACGCCGCCGCCTTGAATGCTGTTGCGCGCGAGCCGCAAAGAAGAATTCAAGACGTAGTTCGGGACCGCACGGACGCGGGATTCCGTCCGCGGAACGTAGAAAGAGCCGGCGGGGATGAACCGCGAAAAGCTGCTGTGGAAAATGGAAATTTCATCCTGGACCCACACTGGAAAATTGTTCCTGTTGCGCCACGCGATGGCGGTGCCAAGCAGGAACAGAGCGTATCCGCAAAGAGTAAGAAGTCCGAGCCTGGGACCGATTCCCCAAATCATGCCGCCACTCCCAAGGTTACCTTACACCGAGTTGGACGCCGCGAGCCAAAATAACGTTACCCGTCCAAGCCGACTCTCGCTGTTGTAGGGGGCGCTAGTTTACCCAGAGGAACGAAGGGCGCGTCCCAGCCGTGCCTGTGTCATTCGCCGCGTCTCGAGAGCGCGCCCAACCCAACCCTTCATCCCGACGCTCAGGGTGCGGTCCTCCGCAGCCTGAGGCGGAGGGATCTGCTTTTCGCCTTGGAACTACTCTCCTTCGTGAATGGTGACCAGGCGCACGATCTCAAATTCTTTTTTTCCAGCCGGCGTAGCCACTTCGATCTCGTCGCCTACTTTGCGGTTGAGCAGCGCGCGCCCGATCGGCGAAGTGGTGGAAATCAATCCCTTCTCGGCGTCGGCTTCTTCGCTGCTGACCAGCTTGTACTCAATTTTAACTTCGCGCTGAATATCCAGAACCAGAATGCGCGAGCCGTACCCGGAGCGGTCCTTTGGAATATTGTTGAGGTTGAGCATGCCGAGGTCGCCCATGCGCTTTTTGAGATGCGCGATTTTGGCGTTGACGTACGTCTGGCGCTCTTTGGCGGACTTGTACTCGGCGTTTTCGGAGAGGTCGCCGTGGGCGCGGGCGACGGCAATCTCCTTAGGAAGCTCGACGTTGAGCTCGTGCGAGAGCAAATCAATTTCCTTCTGCAGTTGCTGTTTGATCTTGCTGATTGGATCGGACATAGCTCTTGGTTTTCGTTCGCTGGATTTTCTGCGTCGCTCGCTGAGACGCGTTCGTTCTCCAAAAAAGGACGGCGGAGTCTGGGGAGCAACGGATAGTCCCCGGACCCCGCGCAAAGAATCATTATAGGGGTGGGATGAGCGCGGCGACAAGCGCGGTGAGACCGGAAAACGGAGATCAGAGATAGACGAAGGGCCGTTGACAGTCCAAAGACCGACCACTAGAGAGGCGGGATAGTCAGCAGGATGGCTGACTATAGCCCCGCCGCTAAGATGCAGACAGCTTCTGAGGGGCGCCCTTACATGGCAGAAATCAGGGGAGTTAGGTGGGGGCAGGCTAAGAAGCCGGATGAAGAGCACACCCAACAGTGGCTGTGCCACGAGGGGTAGTGCAGGATACGTGTGGCTGTACCTTTACTGTACTTCGGCTGCATAGACAGCCTCGCTTGGCGGCGGTAAGTTTTCCTAGATGCTTCTAAGAATGGGCGGAACCTCGCCCGCAGAGGCAGGGAGGTAGCTCCCAATTCTGTTCGGTCCCCACCCGCCGCCTGAATTGGCGCATTTTTGCCTTTCGCGAATGCAAATAGCAGCGCCAAGCCTGCATAGCAACACCTGAGGGTTCTACGTGATGAAAAAGCTCATGTTAATTTTCTCGCTGGTCTTCCTGCTGGCGTTTGGTTTCGCAGGGACTGCCCGCGCACAAGGCTGGCAATACGTGCAGGACACGCTCACCACGGCCACGCCGTGTACGGGAGGGGCTATCAACTGCACGATTGCCGTGAATAACGGCAACATGATTCCGACCACGCCCGGTTCGATCTGGATCGTCACGGCCAGCACGCCGAACAACGCGACCATCGCGTCGGTGACCGGAGGCGGCGGAAACTGGACGCTCTGCCCCGCGAGCTCTTGCCACATGTACGATGCGACTCTGGGCCGCAACGTGGACGCGGCCTACAACTTGACAGGCGCGGGCAATACGCAGGCCATCACCGTCACGCTGAATACGAATTCCACGACTTTCTTTAAGGTCACGATGATCGAAATCATGCCTCCGGCTGGCGCGACAGCGTCGTTTGAATCCGCCGGGGCTGTTTCTTCGGCATCTTGTACTTCGTCTTGTCCGGGAGTGGGTCTTACGGTCACGGGAACGGACGTGATTTACCAGTTTCAAGGGATTCACGACCCGGCCGGCTGGAACGCCTGGAGCGCGCCCTATATAACGACTACACAAGGCGGAGGAATGTGCCTGAATTGCACCAGCGGAGCCGCGCCGACCGTGAAAATGACGCAGCCGGGGTCGATCATCAACGCGCTGGCGTTCAAATCCTCCAAAGGAATTTTTACTCCGCCCGCGCAGCCGATTTCGATCGTGAATTTCACCAATCCTCAGGGTCTACAGTGCAATTTGACCTGTTCTCTGACCATCCCCGCGACGGGCTCCGGGCACCTGCTTTACATCGAGGCCGCCAACATCACCACGAACCGCATCACGGCGGTCAGCGGAGGAGGGACGTGGGTGATTCCCAGCGGGTCGAACAGTTGCCAGATCACCATGAGCGGCGGCTTCTCGCTGAGTTGCGCGTATCTGCTGTCGAGCAGCCCGGGCGCAACGACGGTGAACGTGACCATGTCGGGAAACTCCAACAATTATTTCGCCATCGTGGAAGCGGCCACCACCTCGGGCGCGTTTAGTTTTGACACGCAGGCATCGCAGTCGAATAGTCCGAGTAACGACCCTGCCGGTCCCGCGTTGACCCCCACGGGCAACGACATCATTCTACAGTCGGCCTTCGTGCCGGGCGGAGCTTCGTGCGACAGCGTCGAGCCGCTGCTCTACATACAGGGGAACGGAAACGAATTCTTCCTCAATCAAGCCTCCATCGCAGCCGCCGTCAACACCAACGTTGGTACTGCACCGAGGTGGTGCAATGAGCAGAATAATGCGACCATCGCCAGCGGCGTCGCGTTCAAGACCGGAGCGGGACCACAGCTTCCTGCGCCTCCGACAAGCTTGTCCGCCATCGTCAACTAAGCACAAGCGCCGCCTTCAAAACTGAAGCTAAGACTTGCGAGTCACCGCGCAATCGCAAAGTCCGCAAAATCATCCACGGAATCGCGTCACTTGACGTTGACGGTCAGTGATTGCGAGAGGGTGTGGCCGGCGGCGTCGGCGATGGTGAGTGTGTAGGTGGTGGTTTTGTCCGGGGAGACGTCAACACAACGGGAGTAGGAAGGCCACACCGGATTCGGTTGCGGCTCGAGCTTCACGGTTTTGGCATTGGCCACGCCGTAGCAGAGCTGGACGGATTGGCCGCGGCGAATCTGGCCGGGAGTGGCGTAGAAGTTTTGGATGGCGAGATCTTTGCCGCCCATTTGCTCGAGCGTGGCGCGGTCGTCTTCGCGCTGCTTTTCGGCGCGGGTTTCCCGGGCGCGATAGTCGATGGAGCGGTTTTGCCACCAACGGGAGAAAAGAATCCCCACGACAACAAGGGCGGCGATGGAAAGGGCACCCCAGCTGTAGAGAGACAGATTTTTGAAGAGAGATTTGAGCGGCGAAGCGGATGGAGGCAGCGTCACGATGTTCTCCTGCGGGCTAGCCACTATTGAAAATAGCGCGGAACGAGCGGCGTGAAAAGGGACCGCATGGGGCGCGCTTCAGCGCGTCCCTACAAAGCCTACAAGCGCGTCGGCGGAGCGGATCAGCGGCTTGCGGCGCGCGCCAATTCTCGCCAGGTGATGAGCTGGATCTTATGCTCGCGGAGCAACTGACGAAATTCTTCGCTAATGAAGAAGTCAAAGTCGCGTTGGCGCCAGGCGGCGCCCCAGGTGTCGCGCTCGCGCGTGGCAGCTTTCATTTCGTCGTTCGCAAAGGCAAGGTGGATGACGAATTCGGTGACGCTGGGTTGAAGGTTCTTGAGAGCGGTCTTATAGAACTCATTCCATTTTTCTGGCGGGATTCCAGGGCTGATGGTGATGGCGCGATCGATGACGATGTCCGTGGGACTCAGCGCGGGTTCGAGATAAGTCGATTCGACGAACCAATCCCGCGAGACAAAGGCGGGGAGTCTGTAGTCGTGAGCGACTCTGAGGAATACCTGAAAGAGCTCCTTACCGTTCTGGAGAAGCCGGTATTGATGCGAATCGAGGTGCGTGGGGCGGATTCCCATCGCGTAAGCGCGGTCGATTTGTGCGCGTAACTCCAGCTCGGCTTCTTTAGGGTCAATGCGAGTGGAAGGCTTCCAGTCGAGATGAAAGTAGCCGTTCTCGTCCACAAGAGTGGGAACTTTGTCTTTTGGAGCGACAGGACCCCAGCGGTAGTACGCGCGTTCGCTAGTGAGAGTGAGATGCAAACCAAAATCAATCTGTGGATGGGATTTCGCATAGTCGGCGATTTCGGGAAACCAGGGGCAGGGCACCATGATGCTCGCGGAATTGATAGCCCCGGCGTCGAGGGCGGCGATGGTTGCGGCGTTGACGGAGTGAGTCATGCCCACGTCATCGGCGTGAACGATGAGAAGGCGAGCATCGCGGGAGAAACCAAGCTTTTCCGCAAGAGATGGGGTATTCGTTTGCGCCGCAGACCGGAGAGTTGCGCCAAGAATGAAGAGAGGCAGTAAAGATGTAACGATTTTTCGATTCATCTGAGTACCTCAGAGCAAGGGATTACTCGTCGAGCGTGGCAGCGGAGGTGATGGTGAATTTTGCCAGCACGCCATGGGTTTGGGTCTGGCCGGGGCCGGAAATGGGCTGGCCTCCGCCGATCCAGAGATCGACAGGACCGGGAACGACGCTGCGAACG
>CAZGBQ010000105.1:0-14025 GCA_964524045.1 uncultured Acidobacteriaceae bacterium | reverse complement strand
TACTCGCCGTCTGACTCGCCGATTTCAAAGATCGTGCAAATGTTGGGGTGATTCAACGAGGAAGCGGTGCGCGCTTCCAATTTGAAACGCTCCAGCGCCTGCTGATGTTTTGCTAAGTCCTCGGACAAGAACTTCAGCGCGACCCGGCGTCCGAGTTGCAAGTCTTCGGCGATCCACACGGTTCCCATGCCGCCGGAGCCGAGGCGGTCGAGCACTTGATAATGGGAGATTTGGCGGATGGGACCACCTCGCGGTCCATTGGACTATAGCGGCGGGCGCGCAGCACCGTCAACCGCCGCCAAATATGCCATTCGGACCACACATGTGAAGTCGCGAGGTGTGCGGAGGAGAGAAATGCGGCTGCTTATTTCTCAGGCAGGCGGTTGAGCGCGAACTCGGACACGCGCGAAGCGGCCGGCGGATCGAAATTGGCGAGGACTGCAACGACATATCCTGCCCCTGGACAAATCTCGAGATCCCCATTCATACCGGGGGCTCCCCCGCCATGCCCAAAGCAGTGGAGGCCACTGAAAGACCTGCCGAAGCCGTAGGCGTATTTTCCGCCGCCACCGGTGTCCACTTTGCCGGTTGTAAGCAATTCAGTACGCTCTGCATCCAGCAGCTTTTGGGTTTGAAGGGCGCTCGCAAAACGAAACAAGTCTTCGACCGTGGAATAGCCGCCTCCCGCCGATGTGCCGCGATAAGGCAACGTGTCTGTATTTGGCCGCCAAGCTTCGGAGTCTGCTCTATCGCCCGCGCCCGGCGGGCCCATATGCGTGTAACCAACAGAGCGGCCCGGCACGACTTGGTTTTCCGCCAGCGAAGCCGTCAGCGTCATCCCCGCCGGTTTGTAAACATGATCAGCGACATAATCGTAGTAGCTTTGCCCGCTAACTTTCTCAATCAGAACGCCCAGCAACAAAAACCCATAGTTGCTGTACGCCCACTTGCTCCCCGGCTCGAATTCCACCCCGCGCTGGCCGTACAGCTTCACGTAATCCTGCAACGTGCGCAGTTCGAGGCGGTGCTTGTCGAACTCCGGGCCAAAGAAATCTCCAGTGCCTCCCGTATGCGTGAGCAAATGGTGGATCGTGACTTTTGAGGCTAAATCCTTGTTGGGGTAGTCCGTAAGGTATTTTCCCAGCGGATCCGTGAGTTTGATCTTCCCGGCCTGCGCGAGTTGAAGCACCGAAACAGCAGTAAACATCTTGTTCATCGAGCCGATGCGAAATTGAGTGTCCAATTGATTGCGGATTTTCTTTTCGCGGTCCGCTAGGCCGTAGGCGGCTTTAAAGATTGGCTTGCCATCTTTGGCAATCAGCACCGCGCCCGCAAAGCTGTCCGCCGCCACGCGCTTTTCGATTTCGGCGCGGACCGCGGCAAGAACAGCGTCCTGAGTCATTCGAGGCAGCGCAAACTCGGCAGGGGTCGGAATCAGTCGAAGGTCAAGTGACGTGATGTGGTGAGGGTCCGCTGCCTCAACCTCAAGGACAAATCGAGCAAACGAATCCGAATCGCGCTCTTTGACAATGCCGGTGAACTTTGTGGGCGTGGATTCTTCCGCTTTCTTGAACTCGAAGCCGCCTGTCATCCGGCGAAATCCCATTTCTCCATCGATATCCCCGGCCCGCGAGGGATTGTTCTTTTGAAGGAACTCGAGAAGCTTGGCGCGATCGCCGGAATCGAAAGCCTCAAGCCAGGCGGCGAACTGGCGCGCTGCTGGCGTATCAGGAAACGGCGATTGCGGCGCCGCCATCAGTGACGTTGCAAACAAGATGATTGCAAGTAGCTTGAGTTTCATCCTTAACCTCTCCGATAGCTCAGACGTATGCGCCAAATTTGGCGTCAAGAATCGTCCATACTTAATTCTATTGCGGCTTCGCCGCGCGACTGACCCATTTGGCGACCGTTCCGTTTGGACCAACAGCCCAGCCATGCTCCTCATCGAGAATGGCAACGGCATTGAGATTGAGCGAATCAGTGTGCCTCCAGCGGATGCCACCATCCATTGAGATGTCTTCGCCGCCCGGTCCGACTGCAACCCAACCCTCGCCACCTATAAGGGCTAAAGCGGAACGGAAACCGCTGGGTTGTTGGGAGGCGAGCTGCCAGGTCTTCGGGTTGCCGAATGAATACGCAGCGACGCGTTCGGAGTAGCCGGGTTCCTTATAATCGCCGCCCACCGCGATCAAGTGACTGCTGGTGTCAAGGGCAATGGCAAAAATCCCCGAGGAAGCGTTGCCCTGCACTATGGGCGTTCGTGCAACGGTCCAGGACTGGCCGCCATCTGTCGAGTGAAAGACGCGGGCGGCTGGGCCACCAGTCGCGAAAAAAATCTCTTCCTTGGAATAAAGGGCGATGCAGGAGTTGCTCGCGGCAAATGCACCTTCTCCGCCCAATGCGGGGGGCATCTTGTCGGTTCGAAGAGGGCTCCAGTGTTCGCCGTCGTTAGTTTCCAATAGAACGAACTTGCCGTCTATGGGATCGCCCAGGGCAACGCACTCGTTTTTGGAAAAGCAGGCAATAGAGTCGAGGAAGAACTCTTTGCGACTGTCTGAGTATTGCAGCTTCCACGTTTCGCCGCCGTCGCTCGTCTTGTAGATGCGTGATTTGTCACCATCGCCGCTGGACATGACATACGCAGTGCTGGCATCGAACGCCACAATGCCGCGAAAATCCAGCGTGTCTCCATCCGTTACATGCAGGCGTTGCCAAGTTTTGCCTTCGTCCAGCGATTTCAGAATCATTCCCTTGGAGCCGGAAACCCATACCACCGGCACGGGCGCGTTGTTTGCCTTAGCATCCGGAACATAAACCGCGCTCACCCCGCGAAGGTTCGTGTCTATCCCGCTGGTCTGCATTTTCCACCGTTGCGCTTCCGCGGGCGCACTGAAGAGAAACAAAAGCAAGACCATGAACAAAGAGTGCAATTTGGCGGTCATAGCGAGTCTATTTGTTGTGACTCGCAGGCAGATTTTCAAAGATCTTTCCGCCCCTCATGACGAACACAACGCGTCGCGTGGTGGCGATGTCCTTGAGAGGGTCACCATCGAGGGCGATGATGTCAGCTTCAAGTCCCGGGGCGATTGAGCCGATTCGGTCTTGCATGCCAACGGCTTCGGCGGCTAGCGAATTTGCGGAAATCAGCGCCGCCATCGGTTTCTGTCCACAGGTCTGCACACGATAAAGAAATTCTTCTGCGTTACGACCATGCGCCCCTGCGACTGCATCCGTGCCGAAAACAACTTTCAGGCCTGGCGTTGCGATGGCGCGGCGGAATAGCTCCTGAAACTCGGGCAACACCTTTTTCATGATTTCAAAAGCTGCTTCCGTATAGTTGCCGATGCCCAGATAATGCGGCTTGTTATCGAGATAATTCTGCATGACCAAGCCGGCTTGGGGATCAAAGAAGGTGCCTCGCTCGGCGAGAAAACGCAGATCGTCGTCCGTCGCGTAGAGGCCATGCTCGACTTGTGTGCAGCCCGCAAGCGCTGCCATGCGCACGGAGGGACCGTAAGCGTGCACCACCGTGCGCAGGCCCACTTTCTTCGCCTCACCGCAAATCGCATTGAGCTGCTCCTGCGAAAGTGTGGGCTTTCCGCCTTCGCGGATGCTGCCGGAAGCGAAAATCTTGATGGCGTCCGCGCCGTCCTTCCCGTGCTTTTGAACGACGGCGCGCAATTCGTCCGGCGTTCCTGTGGCGTCTCCGCGGCCAAAAATCGGGTCCAGGGACGTGAGAATTCTAGGCCCCGGCAACCCGAAGCGCTCAATAGCGTCGCGAAGTTCCTTGTCGAGCGCCGTGCCGAGGCTTTGAACCGTCGTGAAGCCGGCGGCAAGCATCTTCCAACTATTCGCGGCAGCAGCGAGAGCGGTCTTCTCTTTAGGCTCGTTATCGCCAGCGAGTTTGCCTGTGGCGTCGAAATGCCAGTCTGGATGGACGTGGGCGTCAATCCAGCCCGGCATTACCGTCAGCCCACTCAAATCGTAAGAGATCGCCCCCTGCGGTGTGCTTCCGCCCACGCGCGCGATCTTTCCGTTCTCGACGACGACGATCGTGTTGTGGAGTACTTGCCCCTTGCCATCGAGGACGGTCGAAGCCTTCAGAACGATAGGGCGCTCCTGCGCGCCAGCACCTCCCGTCTGCAGGAACAGTACGAGCAAAATAAAGAAAACGGCAATTCTCAAACGGGACGCCATAGCAGCACCTCAGACGACCGAGAAAGATAGCACAGGTGAAAAAAACTAATCCTTTGCAGTAAGATTCTGCGGGCTTAGACTGGCGCGTGCTTAGGCGCGCTGAATCCTAGGGGAGAGCGAATATGTTTCTTCGAGGAATTGCGATGGTTGGTTTGCTGTCCGTCTGTTCGTTTTTGCTGGGCAGCGTGATTTCGCCGATGGCTTTGGCGCAGTACCGTCCGAAGGACACGGAGTGGCCGTCCTACGCTGCCGATATAGCAGGCACGCGCTACCGGCCGCTCGACCAGATCAACGCTTCCAATTTCAACGACCTCGAAATCGTGTGGCGCATCAAGACGGACAATTTTGGCGACCGGCCTGAATACAAGCTCGAAGGCACTCCGCTCATGGTAAATGGCGTTCTTTATGCCACTGCTGGATCACGGCGCGCGGTCATCGCGCTCAATCCGGAAACCGGAGAGCTGCTGTGGATTCACGGTGAGCATGAAGGCAAGCGCGGCGGCGCGGCTCCGCGCCAGCTATCAGGACGCGGCCTCGCGTACTGGTCTGATGGGAAAGAGGAGCGCATATTTTATGTGACGCCCGGCTTTCGCCTGATTTGTCTGGACGCGAAAACCGGCCAGCGTGTTTCCTCGTTTGGCGAAAACGGCATCGTGGACCTGAAGTTGAACGATGATCAGGAGATTTTTCCAGATCTCGAGACTGGCGAAATTGGTATTCAGTCGGCGCCGGTCGTTGCGAAAGACACCATTATCGTCGGCGCCGCCTTCCGCGAAGGCATGACTCCGAAGAGCATGCGCAACAATAAGGGCTATGCGCGCGGTTTCGACGTGCGCACCGGCAAGCGCCTATGGATTTTCCACACCATTCCGAAGAAAGGCGAATTTGGCTACGACACTTGGGAAAAAGGCTCCGCGGAATACACCGGCAACACCGGAGTTTGGACGCAAATCACCGTGGATGAACAGCTGGGACTCGTTTATTTGCCCGTGGAATCACCGACAAGCGACTTTTACGGCGGCCACCGGCCTGGAAACAATCTCTTCGGTGAATCGTTGGTCTGCGTCGATCTGAAAACCGGCGAGCGCAAATGGCACTTCCAACTAGTCCATCATCCGCTCTGGGACATGGACATTTCCTCAGCGCCGATTCTTGCGGACATTACCGTGGATGGAAAACCCGTCAAAGCCGTGGGGCAACCCACGAAACAAGGGTTTCTCTACGTTTTCGATCGCGTAACGGGGAAGCCCATTTGGCCCATGCCAGAGAAACCCGTAGAAGTCGGCAGCGTGCCCGGCGAATGGTATTCCCCCACGCAGCCGATTCCCTCGAAGCCGCCTGTTTATAGCCGCAACGGCGTTTCCATTGACGATTTGATTGATTTCACTCCCGCGTTGCGGGAAAAAGCGAAAGAAGTCGCCTCTCACTATCACCTCGGTCCGGTCTTTACCCCGCCGATAGTGAGCAAGTTGGAAGGGCCGCTAGGCACGCTTACGATGGGGACGGCGTCGGGTGGAACGAACTGGCCGGGTGGTTCGTACGATCCCGAAACTCACATAGCGTATCTGTATGCGTGCAACTCCTGCATCGAGCCTATCGGCTTGGTTGAGTCGCCCAAGGAAGTTTCCGATATCAGATACATTGCAGGTGTAGCCGGGCAAGAGGTACAGATCATGCACGGTCCGGGTGAAAACGCCGGCGCCGATTCGCCGAGGCCACCCAAGAAGCGCTCTCCCAGCCAGTTTGTGCGCATGGATGTTGATGGCTTGCCGCTGGTCAAACCGCCCTATGGAACCATCACCGCGATCAATCTCGATAAGGGTGAATTCGTTTGGCAGATTGCGCACGGCGAAACACCCGACGTGGTGCGCAACTCCGAAGTCTTGAAAGGCATGAAAGTCCCCCGCACAGGCCAGGAGACGTACAACATAGGAACGCTCATTACCAAGACATTGGTCATCGCGGGTGAAGGCCAAGTGACGACCACCGCCGACCATCCTCGCGGCGCTATGTTACGTGCCTATGACAAAGCCACAGGAAAAGAAGCCGGCGCAGTCTATATGCCCGCGCCGCAAACCGGCTCTCCAATGACCTACATGATCCACGGCAAACAGTACATCGTGGTCGGCGTCAGCGGCGGGCCGTACTCCGGCGAATACATCGCCTACACATTGCCTTCGGCGAGTGAATGAGAAAGGCTCTCCTATTCATGGGTCTTGCGCTCGTTGCGTCCTCGCTCTGCGTTTTGCGAGCGCAATCGCCTGCGGACACTCGTTCAGTCTGGGACGGCGTCTACACCGAAGAGCAAGCCAAACGGGGCGAGGCCGTCTATCGCAAAGAGTGTGGAGCCTGCCATGGCGACATGCTTACCGGAGGTGAGTCCGCGCCCGCGCTCACTGGCGGTGGCTTTCAGGGGAACTGGAATGGCTTGACCCTTGGTGATCTGTTCGATCGCATTCGCAAAACGATGCCGCAAACCTCGCCGGGCCGCCTGACGCGCCAGCAAGGCGCCGACGTCCTGGCTTTCATGCTGAGCATCAACAAATTCCCGGCGGGCAAGGCCGAGCTTTACCGCCAGTCCGAAATGCTGAAGGAAATTCGTTTCGAAGCCAAAAAGCCTGTGGCGAAGACCTAAGGACTCTGATTCGGGGTCGTTGTAGCAAACTGCGCGCGATTTTCTTCCCTTAAATGGAGGACTGTTCAAATGAAAAGGATTTTTCCGCTGTTTCTCATTGCCGCGGCGCTCATTGGATACATGGCCGGTTACGCTTCGAAACCCGCCATCCACCCCGAGCCGCAACCTGTCCTTACTGGCCACATCGACGACTTCTCCATGATTCCTGACGCCTACGCGCAGGAGAACAAAGCCGAGCCGCGGCCTTTCGGTTTCAATTCTCCTCGCGATCCGGCGCTGGCGCCGGACGCTCCACCCATCACCTATTGGAACATCGACGATATTCGCAAAGCACACAACGAATTGGCGGAGAAAGCTATGAAAGCGGCTGCCCAAGCCGGTAGTGGCAGCTCGCAGTCGTTCGGCGGCGGGCCCGTTAACATCCAGACGCGCAATTTCAGCATCTTTATGCTCTATCGCTTGCACCGCGATCAGCCCGTGCCCAGCCTCACCAAGGTCAACAGTGTCTGGGACGACGCCGAAATGCACGCAGGCGCTTACGATTTCTATGTCATCACCGGCGGCAAGGGCGAAATGATCGTCGGCGGAAAAATTGCAAACCAGCAGAATCTTCACGATAAGGACGGCATCATTCCGGGGGAATATCGCGGCCAGCCTATTGAAGGTGGACAGACTTTCAAAGTGAAGTCCGGCGACTGGCTTTTGATTCCTCCGGACACGCCGCACCAGCCGAAGCCCGATCCCGGCGGCTTCAGTTATATGATCATGAAGATTAACGTCGGCTCGTATCCCTGGGCGCTCATCCGCTAAGGTGAGATTAGGAATGCAGGATTCCGCCTGTGGAATTAGCGAAGCTCACCGGGCTCGACGCCCTTCTTGCGTGCCTCGTCGAAAAGAGCATCAATCTTTGACTGTAAATCCTTCTTCTGATCCTGAAGCGCCCGCATCTGAACTTCGATGGGCTCGCGCTCGTAACGCTTGTTCATCTTGACGCCGCTCGCAGTGGTTGATGGCTCGCCGTCACTGAAATTCTTCAAGTCAACCAGCTGCTTGTTTACATCATCCAGTTGCTTCTGCAGTTTTTCCAGTTGCTTACGCAGTGAGGCGACGAATTGCGGGTTGGGCGGCTTTGAGGGAATCACCTTCTGCTTGTTCTTTTCGTCTCCGACAACGGAAATCTCTCCGGGTGACTTGGACAAGTCTTCGTTGGTCAGAACTTTCTTGGGCTTCTTCGTCTCCGTCGAGGCAGAGGAACCCTGTGATTGCGTGGCCTGGGGCGTGGCGGAATCCTGCGAAGGTGCGCCGCCGGAAAGCACCGCAAAAAATAGCGCAAGAACGGTCGATGAGAGCGAGCGGGGCACGTAACCTCCTGCCTCTCAAGGCGAGAACTATCTCTCTATCGACAGGGTACGTGAAAAAGTCTCAGGGGTCCGCAGGGGTTGGACTGGGCGTGCCCAAGTCAGCACGCTTTAGTTCTTTGCGGATGCTTTCCAGCGCTTCCTTGGGCGGACCAATGTAACGGTAGTTGGAATAAAACGTGCGTTCGTGAATCGAAAAGCCGGAGAAGAATCTCCGGCCGTCGAAGTCGTATTGCGAGAAGCTGGCCTGCCACAGTCCCGGCGCGACTTCGTATCTCTCCTCCATGAAGTGGCTGCCCTTGTAAATCTTCCCCAGGAAGAGACCAATGGAAATGTCCCCGGTGACGTCTCCCTCGATGCGCGCAAGCTCTGCCGCATCCTCATCAATCCAGAGGTATCCATGCACCTTCGTAAAAATTGTACTGAGGCGCGAGGTGGGCCGGTACGTAGCGTTGGGCGCCATTTCGTATTTCGCGAGCACGCGGTCCCCGCGCGGCTCGCGCCCGACAAACGTAAACACGAACGCGTTGCGCGTGGCCTCGATCAGATCGCTGCGGTCCTTCCTTTTCTTCGCATACTTTTCTACAGCGTCTCGTTGCGAACGGCTGTTATCGGCAATCAGCGCCAGCGCATGTTCCAGGGCCTGAAGACGCGCGCGATACGCGGTGGGATCCGGAGGTTTGCCGTCTGCGCCCACGGGAATTTTGTCCATTCCCGTTCCGGACGGAATCACTCTCGCAATCTTAACCGCTCCCGGAGAAGCGTCGTTGCCGTTCTTCCGTGTTTCCAGGCGTTCGATGCGCTCATAAACTTCGAGCGCGGATTCATCCTTTTTTTGATTGGCGATAACTCGCCCCACGAGCTTGGCGGGTTCTGGATCTACGTTGAGCGCAGCGTTGGGGACGGCTGATTGCGCGGCTATGCCGATGGGCGTCGCAAGGAAGAATAATCCTACAGAGATGTAATTACGATTGGGCATCATTTGGACGCGCAGAAATGCCGCTGGCGTGCACTTCTATTGGATTCGCCGGCGCACACAATTGTTGTACACCTCTCGGTCCGCAACCGTCTTCTAATCTCTGCGTATTTGTAACGGGAACTTACCCGTCTCGTTGGAAATTACGATTTCGGTTTTTCCGGCGGCTTCTGTTGTTGCTGCTGAAACTCTTCCGTCCATGGAGGCACAACCCCATTCATTCGCGCGTACGCGATCGACTGCCCGAGATGCTCGCCCCAATGCCGGTCGATCATCATCAACGAACCGCGCAACGTGGTCTGCCGGTTGAACATCTTTTGCGGTTTGTCCGCGTCGGCATCGCTCAATGCAAGAATCGCCGCGCGGAAATGCGTAAAAGAGTCCTTCAAGGCTTGGACGACTCTGGTTTTGTCGCCCGAGAGAGTCGGTACAGACTTCAGGTCGAATCCCGCTGGGAATGGTGTGCCCAGGGCCCGGGCAACCCCATAATTGGCGCTAATGATGTGCGTGTAGACCTCGCCGACCGACCGAACCCCGTCCGCAGGCCGCCAAGTGTATTTCTCCGCTGGGATGGCTTCTGCGAGCCTAGTGTAGCGTTGCTCGTAATAGGCAACGTCCTCAAGAAACTCAGCCCGATACCCGGAGGCGGGAGCAGTGGCGCTGGGAGCTGGGCCAGCGGGCTTCTCCTGAGCGACTGGGCGTACTGCTGGAAATGTAAGGCCTGTAACTAGCAGAAAATAAATAACTTTACGACGCATTGAACCTCCTTAACCCCCGCGAACAAACTGCTTCCCGGGCTGCACTGCAGCCGCCCGATCCCCCAAAAGCAGGTACAATCAATAAGGTGCGTATTCCTAGCTCCCCTGGCCTTCTGAAACGGGGCCAAGGATACTTCAGGAGTTGCCGTAATCAAAGGGCATCTTTCCTCGTCTAATGCTCAAAGGTTCCCGGCTTGTGGTGGAACGAATGGCCTTGGAGCAACGTAGTACAGGTTAGCAGCGGAGGTTTGTTTGGGAGCAACCCCCATCGATAACTTTGGAGCCATTCCGCGGCTGGTCCCGGGAACGCAGGACGTTGTCGGCCGGCTTGCCAGGTTTCGCAAAGCTGCGGTCACCCTGGGGGAGACTTTACGGCTTGCTCTCGACTCGCTGCGCTCCCACAAGTTAAGGAGTTTTCTGACTCTGCTTGGCGTGATCCTGGCCGTTGCCGCACTGATTACCGTCATGAGCGCCGTCGTCGGCCTGAATACCTATGTCGCGGATCGCATCGCAAACCTGGGCGCGAACGTCTTTTTGGTGCATCGCTTCGGAATCATCACCAGCTACGATTCCTGGATCAAAGCGCAGAAACGGCCGCTTATCACTCTGGATGAATTCGAGCGGCTGCGGGACAACATGCAGACCGCTAAGTCCGTCGCTGGGGAAGAAGGCCGGAATGTGCAAACCCGAAGCGGCGACCAATTGCTGGATGGCACCAGCGTCCAGGGTGTGACTCCCAATTTTGCGGACGTCCGCAACCTCACCGTGGCGCAAGGCCGCTTTCTGACACCAGCTGACGAGGATCATCACTCAGAAGTCACCTTCATTGGGGCCGACCTGGCGAAGAAATTTTTCCCGAATGTGGACCCGATTGGGAAAATGGTTCGAGCGGAAACGCATTCCTATCAGGTTGTTGGTGTGGCCGAAGCCATTGGAACAGCCTTTGGCCAGTCGCAAGACAACTTCATGATGATGCCGCTCAGCGCTTACCGGAAGGGCTGGCACCGCCAGAACGATTGGGTCACCATTTTTGTACAGGCGCCGAATGCGGAAATGATGCAAACCACGGAGGACGAGGCGCGCATGCTCATGCGCGCCTGGCGCCATCTGCCTTTCGACGCTCAGGATAACTTCGCCATTCTGGGATCGGATTCCATCATGTCGCTATGGCATCAGCTCATGGGAAATATCGAGTTCATGGCCATGGCGCTGGTGAGCGTCTTTTTGGTTGTGGGTGGGATCGTCATCATGAACATCATGCTGGCGAGCGTAAGCGAACGCACCCGCGAGATCGGCATTCGCCGCTCCCTGGGTGCCAGAAGGAATCACATCGTTTTGCAGTTCATGGCCGAATCGGCCGTGCTGGCGGCCGTGGGCGGGCTGATTGGGATTGGCCTGGCTTATGGAGTGGTTTCGCTCGTCAAAGTGACCATCTCCTTTCCCATGACTACTCCCGTGTCGGCAGTCATTCTCTCGATGGTGCTAGCGACGTCGGTTGGGCTGTTTTTCGGAATCTATCCTGCAATGCGCGCCGCCAAGCTAGATCCCATCGAAGCGCTGCGGACGGAGACCTGAGGGACACATGGCGCAACAGCATGGCGAAAGTCTGCGGCAAGCGCTGGACACACTGCGCACGCACAAAATGCGCAGCGCGCTCACCGTTTTCGGGGTCGTGCTCGGCGTCGGCGTGATCATGCTGGTGGCGGCGCTCATTACCGGATTTGACTACAACATCCAGGAAAACATCAAGCAATACGGCGTGGACACGGCGTTCATTTCCAAATGGACCACCGGAATGCATGGCGGCGGAGAACCGCCCTTGGAAGAGCGCTTGAGGAAGCCGTTAACCCTGGACGATCAGCGTGCCATCCTGGATAGCTGCCCGGCGGTAAAGAATGTCACCGCGTTTCTGTTGCCTCCGTGGATGCAGACGCATTCGGTGCGGACCAAGGCGGGACAGGTGCAGGCCATCGATTTTCGCGGTGTCCAGCCGAACTTTGGCCAGGTGTACGCTAACGCCGCGACCTTGGAGGGCCGGTTCATCAGCGAAGGCGACGATCTGCACAAGGAAAAAGTCGTGATGCTTGGAGAGAACGTGGCTCCGGTGCTTTTTCCCGAGGGGCACGCCGTCGGCAAGGACGTCATGATTGACGGCACCGATTTCTTGGTCATCGGCGTTGTGGAAAAGCCCAAGGGTGGCTTCGGAATGGGCGACGAAGATCGCCGCATTCTGATTCCTCTCAGCACAATGAAAAAGATATTTCCCTCCTCCGACGAAGTGAGCATGCGCATGCAAGCGCACACCGGGATGCTGGACCAGGCGGTGGATCAGACGCGAGAGGTGCTCGAGCGCCGCCGCGGCGTACCCTTTGGCGGCAAGGACAATTTCTCCATAAGCACCGCGGAAGAGCAGGTGTCGGAGTTCCACAAGATCATGCTTATGGTCTATCTGGCGATGATTGTCTTGAGCGCCGTGGGACTGCTCATTGGTGGCGTGGGTGTGATGAACATCATGCTGGTCAGCGTTACTGAGCGCACGCGGGAAATCGGCGTGCGCAAGGCCATCGGCGCAAAAAGCAGCGACATCACCTGGCAGTTCTTGCTCGAGGCCATGACGCTGACGGGCGCGGGCGGCGTCCTGGCTCTCATCCTCGTCAATGCCCTGGTATTGTTGGTTAAGTTTGCCTTGCACTGGCCGGGCAGAGTTCCGGTTTGGGCCGCGGCCACCGGCATCGCAGTGAGCGTGAGCGTCGGACTGATTTTCGGCGTCTGGCCGGCGATGAAAGCTGCGAAACTCGATCCCGTCGAAGCCTTGCGCTACGAGTAGCGGGGCAAGCCCCTTCTCTTGATCCAGCTAAATTGTGCTTGAGGTAGAACTAGGCGGAACGCAGGAGCCGCTCTGCGCGATCGCGCGCTCCCGACCCATTGCCGTTCGATGATGGTGCCGGCGCCACTGCCGTCTTGTGCCGGGCGAACGGATAAAGCTCTTGCGCGAGCGCGTCTCCAGCCGCAAATCGGTGCGCCGGATCTTTCGCCAGGCACCGCGCGACGATATCGTCGAAAGCGGCCGGCAGCGATCGATTCGCGTGTGACGGCGGCAGCGGCGTTGAAGAAAGCACGCGCGCGCAGATTCCCTGAAGCGAATCGGCGTCAAACGGACGATGTCCCGTCACCATTTCATACAGAACGATCCCCAACGAGAACAAGTCAGAGCGGGCGTCTTGCGGTTTCCCCACAATCTGCTCGGGGCACCAATAAGCGGGTGTGCCGGCAAGCGGCGTAGCCTTCGAATCGAAGCTCGCCAGCCTGGCCATTCCAAAGTCCATGAGCTTCACTCGCCCGTCTTCCGTGATGAGCATGTTTGCGGGCTTGACGTCCCCGTGAATCACGCCTTTGCGGTGCGCCACACTGAGCGCGCTTGCCACTTCCGCAGCCCACGCGCACGCTTTCGGGAACGGCACGCTGCGCTTGTCCAGGATGCGGTCGAGTGGCTGGCCCTCCAGATACTCCATTACCAGGTAAGGCGTTTGCGTCCCCTCGTCGATGCCCATATCGTGAAGCGTGATGATCGAAGGGTGCGAAAGCTGCCCGACGACGCGCGCTTCCTGGATGAAGCGCTGTCGGGCCTCTCCGCTGGCCAATTCTTTGGGAAACAGTTTTAGCGCAACCAGGCGGCCGATCAGCGGATCGTGCGCGCGGGCTACGCGCCCATGCGCCCCGCTGCCGATGATTTCGAGGACTTCATAGCGTCCAACTTGCACGACGGCCCCTCCCTCAGATGGGTGAATCCGTGTGCACAAATGTTACCGGAAGGGGTCATCCTATTGAATGAAGCAACCGTCCCGCTGAAAGCGGTACGTTCGTACCAGGAAAAATGATTCCTGCTAAGCATTAACGTCAATGTTTTCAGCAGATTGGAGAGGCTGGACGCGAGTAAGAGCCTCATTCCCCTGCTGGTCTTACTTGCGACTTACAACTTAGGACTCTGAACCTGGGGATAAGCAATCTTACGGAGTTGACGGCTGAGTCCACAGCGAAGTCAGCACCGGCGACGATTTGAGGTGATTGGGGAACTCGCGAACAAACGCTTTCATCGCGGGG
>CAZGBQ010000104.1:8135-14032 GCA_964524045.1 uncultured Acidobacteriaceae bacterium | reverse complement strand
CTCTGCGCCAGGGTGCCGACCTGCCCATTTTTTGTCGTCAGGTCGCGCTGCCGCAAGTGCATTACCCGCACGTCACCGTAACTCGCGCCACGCAGCTTCGCCGTATCTAACGCGTTTGTGCACAGATCCCACATTGACGGTCGTCACGCCCCAAGAATTTGCTCAAAAAATTAGGGCGCAGTCTCTTGCGCCCTAAGAAGGTATCACGCCTGGAAAAGAAAGCTCGTCCGCTGCGCTCTATTACGTTCCTTCCTGCCACGACGCGAGGTAGCGTTCCTGCTCCGGCGTTAGCTTGTCCAGCCGGTGGCCCATCGACTCGAGCTTCAGGCGCGCAATTTCCTTGTCAAGATGCTCTGGAACCACATACACCTGCGGCTTCAACCTCTTCGCATTCGCGCGCAAATATTCCGCGGAAAGCGCCTGGTTCGCAAAGCTCATGTCCATCACTGCAGCCGGATGCCCTTCGGCCGTTGCGAGATTCACCAGCCGCCCTTCGCCGATCAAATAAATCTTGCGGCCATCCTTCAATTGATACTCGTCCACCAGCGGCCGGACTTCTTTCTTCCCACTCGACATTTTCTCGAGCGCCGGAATGTCAATCTCCACGTTGAAGTGCCCGGAGTTGCAAACGATCGCGCCGCCCTTCATTTTTTCGAAATGTTCCGCGCGAATTACGCTCTTATTCCCCGTCACCGTGATGTACACGTCGCCTTCTTTTAGCGCTTCGGCCATCGGCATCACGCGGAAGCCGTCCATCACCGCCTCGATGCCCTTCACCGGATCGATTTCCGTCACGATCACGTCCGCGCCCAGTCCCTTCGCGCGCATGGCCACGCCGCGCCCGCACCAGCCGTAGCCCGCGATCACCACTTTCTGGCCCGCGAGCAGCACGTTCGTCGCGCGAATCACGCCGTCCAGCGTCGACTGTCCCGTTCCGTATCGGTTGTCGAAGAAATGCTTGGTCATCGCGTCATTCACCGCGATGATCGGATACTTCAGCGTTCCGTCCTTGGCCATCGCGCGCAGACGAATCACGCCCGTGGTCGTTTCTTCCGTCCCGGCAATCACGTTAGGCACGAGATCGGTGCGCTTGGTCAGCAGCATGGTCACCAGGTCCGCGCCGTCGTCCATCGTAAATTGCGGCTTGTGCTCCAGCGCCGCGCTCAAGTGCGAGTAATACGTGTCGTTGTCCTCGCCCTTGATCGCGTACGTCGGAATGTTGTAATCGCGATTCAGCGAAGCGGCCACTTCATCCTGTGTCGACAGCGGATTCGATGCGCACAGCACGGCATCCGCGCCGCCGTCACGCAGCGTAATCATCAAATTCGCCGTTTCGCTGGTCACGTGCAGGCACGCGGACACGCGCACGCCCTTCAGCGGCTGCTCTTTTGCGAACCTTTTGCGAATAATTTCGAGCACCGACATCTGCTGCGCGGCCCACTCGATCTTGCGCTTGCCGGCATCGGCCAGCGCCATATCTTTCACATCACCTTTTTTCAATTCTGCAGTCGCCAATTTCCTGCTCCTCAAATTCGAATTCGCTAACTGACAAATAGAATCTGGTTCTAATGAGAAAGCCTTTGAGTGTCATCCCGAACCCGGTCGCACGCTTGCCCGCGATAGCGGGCGAAAGATTGCCGCGAGCGGTGGTGAGGGATCTGCTTTTCTTCAGGCTTACCGCTGCGCTGCCACTTCCGCGACCGCAGCCGCTCCCAGTCCCGCGGCCTTGCGGAGCGCATCCGCGCGGTCCGTGCGCTCCCAGGTGAAGCCCGGCCCGCTACGTCCGAAGTGCCCATACGCCGCCGTCGCCTTGTAAATCGGCCGCCGCAAATCCAGCGTCTCGATAATAGCCTTTGGTGTCAGCTTGAACAGTTCGCGCACCAGCTCGGTGATTTTCTCTTCCGCAATCGCCGCCGTGCCGAACGTCTCGACCATCACGGACACCGGCTCCGCCACGCCAATCGCGTACGCCAACTGCACTTCCGCCTTGCGCGCCAAGCCCGCCGCCACAATGTTCTTCGCAATGTACCGCGCCATGTAGCACGCCGAGCGGTCCACCTTCGACGGATCCTTCCCTGAAAATGCGCCGCCGCCGTGCCTGCTGTAGCCTCCGTACGTGTCCACAATAATCTTGCGCCCGGTCAAGCCCGCATCGCCCATCGGCCCACCAATCACAAAGCGTCCTGTCGGGTTGATGTGGTACTTCGTTTTCGCATCCAGCATTCGCGCAGGCACGATCGGCCGGATGACGTGCTCCATCACCGCAGCGTGTAAGTCGCTATTGGAAACCTTCTCGCTGTGCTGCGTCGAAATCACCACGCAGTCCACGCGCGCCGGCCGGCCATCGCGATATTCCACGGTGACCTGGGACTTTCCGTCCGGCCTTAGGAAATCAACTTTTTTGGCTTTGCGAACTTCAGAGAGGCGCTGCGTCAGGCGGTGGGCAAGTTGGATGGGCATGGGCATCAGTTCATCGGTTTCATCGCAGGCAAAGCCAAACATCAGCCCCTGGTCGCCCGCGCCGCCGGTGTCCACGCCCATGGCGATGTCCGGCGACTGCCGCTTCACCGTGCACATCACTGCGCACGTGTGGCCGTCATAGCCGAAGGTCGCATCGTTGTACCCAACGCCGCGAATCGTTTCGCGCACCAGTTCGTCGTAATTCACGTGCGCCGACGTGGTAATCTCTCCCGCTACGACCGCAAGGCCCGTCGTGACCAACGTTTCGCACGCCACGCGCCCGTGCGGGTCCTGCTTCATTACTTCATCGAGTACCGCGTCGGAAATCTGATCGGCTATTTTGTCGGGATGGCCCTCGGTCACCGACTCGGAGGTAAACAAAAAGTTCCGTAATCCTTCGCTCAAAACAAATTCTCCTTTTCAATCCTTTGTAGAGGCGACTTCTAAGTCGCCATCTTTCTTCCGAATCCTTGTAGCGGCGAGTTATCTCGCCGTCTCTTACGCGGCCACCGTCAACCCAGGCCGCGCCCGCACACTTCTCCACTAGGGTCCTTTGCGCGTAACCTTTCAAACCTAACATCCACTTTTGCCCGCGTCAACGCATTGAATCCAAATGCCTTAAACACAGGTCGAACGGTCATTTTTCGCCCCCGAACGGCGCACTCCCCACGAGAACCGCCCTCTCCAGCGGAACTCAAATTCCCTTTTCCCGCAAGTGGGAAGGGGGCTTCTTCTGCTTAGCTCGTCAACTTGCGGTTGCCTCCTCCACCTCGATGCGTCGATTCGCTGCCATTTCGCCTAGTTTTTGAACTGTACCCGACGGCCAGCGAATCTCCACGCTGGCTTTTGCATCCGCGCCAAGCCCAAAGTGCACGGTGAGGTCGCTGCTCGAAGCATATCCGACACAATTCGTCACGCAGCGTGTTTGCTTTCGGCTCGCAGATTTGCACGTCACCTGTGCGCCAATCGCGGAGCGATTGTTCTGCTTCCCTTTCAGCCGCAACTGCAGCCAATGCTTCCGCGGACTCCGGTTCCACCACAGCTCCATCCGCTCGCCGATCGCCGTCACCGCCGCGTCGAGCCTTCCGTCGCGGTCAAAATCCGCAAACACCACGCCGCGATGCAGCCGAGGCGCGGCAAACTCTTTCCCCACCGCGTCCGAAACGTCGGCAAACTTCCCATTCGAGTTGCGAAAGATGCGATTTGGTTGCGCGTCCTTCGCCTCGAACCCGCCGCCCGCCACGAACAGGTCCAGCCAGCCATCGTTGTCCAAGTCCACCAGGCCGCATCCCCAGCCGCTCCACGGACGGCTCAACCTCAACAATCCCGTCGAAGCACTTCCATCTTCGAACGAGCCACCGCCCCCGTTCAAAAACCGGTTCAAAAACACTTCGTAAGTTTCATTTTTCAGCCCGGTCATCACCAGATCGGGTTTGCCATCGCCATCAATGTCGCCGAAATCCGCGCCCATCCCCGAAATGTTTCTCCCGTCGCCGTTGTAGCCCACTTCTGCTTCCGTTCCTATCTCCTGAAAGCCGTGACCGGTGGACCGAAACAGCAAATTGCGCGCGTTGTCGTTGGCCACGAACAGTCCCGGCCGCCCGTCGCTCGCAAAATCGGCCATCGCAATGCCCATGCCCTTCCCCAGCACTTCAGGGAATCCATCTTTTGCCGTCATTTGCGTAAACGTGCCGTCGCCATTGTTATGAAAAAGCTGCATCGGCTCCGCGCGATACACGTCGGGGTGGCAATAGCCGCCGCAGACCGGATCGTTGCCCGGCTCCCAGTCGCAATAGTTGGAGATAAACAGGTCCAGCCGGCCGTCGTTGTCGTAGTCAATCCACCCCGCAGCAATGGACCAGAATTTCTTCAAGCTCGGCGCACCAAATCCGGCTTGCTCCGTGACATCGGTGAAGGTTCCGTCACCGTTGTTGCGGTACAGCTGATTCCCGTGGACGCCCACGACGAACAAGTCTTCGTGCCCGTCGTTGTTGTAGTCGCCGACGGCAACCCCCATGCCATAGCCCGTGCCCGCCAGCCCAGCCTTTTCGGTAACGTCGCTGAACGTGCCGTCGCGATTATTGCGATAAAGCCGGTTCCAGTATTCGCGCCCCGTTTTCGTCAACGACGGAAGCGCCGCGCTGTTCACGCAGAAAAGATCGGGCCACCCGTCGCCGTCAAAGTCGATGACTCCCAGGCCGCCGAGTAGCGTCTCCGGCTGGTACTTGCGTCCTTGCGCTCCGTTGCGCAGCACGAAATCCAATCCACACGAGGGCGGCGCAAGTTCAAACCGAATCGGGCTCGGAACGGGAGAACTGGCGAGCCATCGAAGGGGCGGCGCAAGAGCGCAAGGAAGGAAGGCAGCGGATCGAGAAAGAAACGCGCGCCTAGGGATGCTCATCGACGCTCTTTTGCGGATGCTGCTGGAAAAGGTCGGAGAGCCGGTTGGCTTCCGCAGCGGCGCTTTGCGCTTCCTGCTCGCGCCCCAATTTGCGAAGGACGCTGGCCAGCATCGCATGGAGCGCGCCTCGCTCGTCCGGATAGCCTGCGGCCAGCGCCGGCTGCAGATACGAAAACGCCTGCTGCGGCTGCCCCATCTGTGCGTAAGCAATTCCCATTTGTACGCGCGCCCAGGCGTCGTTTGGCGTCAGGCGCAGCCTTTCGTTCAAGAGTGCGAGCGCGTTTGCATAGTCTCTCTCGTTCATGGCGATGGAGGCGAGCAGGCGCAACGACACTGGCCGATGCGGATCAAGGGCCAGCGCTTCCCGCGCCGCCTTTTGCGCCTGCTGCATTTCGCCGATGCTCATACAAGCTTGCGCGAGTCGTTCCGCCAAGCCAGCATCGCGCGGTTGCAACTGTCTTGCTTTCGTGTATTCCGCGACGGCCGATTGCGCATTGCTCTTTACGCGCACCAGAAAATCTCCGCGCACGCGGTCAGAATCGGCTTCTTTTCCCAACGCCTCGAGCCGCGAGGCAGCGCGTTCCGCCTCGGATGCATAGCACCGCTCTAGCCAATAGGCTGCCGTTTCATCTCCTGCGTCGAGACCGCGCTCCAATGCCGGGATCGCGTGCGCGCAGTCGTTCAGTTCCGCCAGCGCGACGCCGCGCCGGAACCATGCCGGTGACTGCTCATAGGCAGGCGGAGTATCCTTGGGAGCACGATAGATCGTGGCTTTCGAGGACGGCTCGGGTAGCGCCGCAAGCCGCTCCCATCTTTCCTCCGCGAAGAGCTGTTCTTCGATGTTCTGAACTTCGCTTGGAGAAAATTCTATTTTGTCGAAGCAGGCTGCTGAGTTTTTCCGCGCGCACTCCCAAATCTCGCCTGGGACATTTTCTTCGGGAACCAGATTCCGCGGCCAAGTCCCCATCGTCCTGCGAAACACTGCTGGCGAACGGCCACCCAGCTCCAAGAGATGTGTTTCCGCGTTTCTCCAATC
>CAZGBQ010000104.1:0-8035 GCA_964524045.1 uncultured Acidobacteriaceae bacterium | reverse complement strand
CTGCTGGCGAACGGCCACCCAGCTCCAAGAGATGTGTTTCCGCGTTTCTCCAATCGCCACGCGCCGCAGCCTCGACAGCTTCCAGCCGCAGCGTCCACAAATCTTCCGGTTGCCTCTCGCGCGCGGTCTTCAACGTCGCGGTGGCTTCTTCGCGCATGCCAATGCGGATTTGCTCTACGCCCAACTCGCCCCAGATGCCTCTCTGTTCCGGGTCCGCGGTTGCGGATTGCTTCAGCAGCGCCTCCCGCGATTCTTTCTCATCCTGCAAACCTTCACCCTGCAGCCGCATTACCGCCGCCATGCCACTTTGCGTTCTTCGCAACTCCAGCCCCAAGATTCGGAAACGCTCCAAAGCGAAATCCGCCCACTTCATCCATAGCTCTGCGGACTCCCGCGCGCCCGCAATGCCGCCCTGGAGAGTTTCCGCTGCCCTAGCAAAATCGCCTTCTTGGCTGAAGGCCGCAGCGAGTTTCACAGCTTTTGTGGGGTCATTCTGCGCAGGGGCTCCCCTGGCCGCGCACGCAGCGAGCGCCGCAGCAACAATCACACCGCGAATACCAAGACTCATTCGCGAATCATAGCACCGCGACGAGGCAAGCGTTCCGCGGTTGATGCAGTTTGGCCATCGAAGCGCTACGCCGGCTCGCCGTTGTCATCGGGTTGGACGTCGAGTCGGCCTTTGGTCTTCTTGGCCATCAAGTAGGATCGAATGAACGGATCCAAGTCGCCATCCAGCACGCGGTTGACGTCGCCGACTTCAAATTTCGTTCGGTGATCTTTGATCATTTGATACGGCTGCATGACGTACGAGCGAATCTGGCTACCGAAGGAAATGTCCATCTTGGTTTCATCGAGCTTGTCAGTTTCTGCCTGCCGCTTTTGCAACTCCGCGTCGTACAGCCGCGACCTCAGCATCTTCATCGCCAGCTCGCGATTCTTGTGCTGGCTGCGCTCCGCCTGGCACGCCACCACGATCCCCGACGGCAAATGCGTGATGCGCACGGCCGTCTCCACTTTGTTGACGTTCTGCCCGCCCTTGCCGCCGGAGCGGAACGTGTCAACCTTCAAGTCTTCGGGGCGTATATTGATCTCGATCTTGTCGTCGATTTCGGGAATCACGAACACGGATGCAAAGGAGGTGTGCCGCCGCGCGGCCTGATCGAAGGGCGAAATTCGCACCAGCCGGTGCACGCCTGTTTCGCCCGAGAGTAATCCATAGGCGTTTTCGCCGCCGAATTGTATTGTGGCGTTCTTGATGCCCGCTTCTTCTCCGGGCGACTCGTCAAGAACCGAAGCGCTCATTCCCTTTCGTTCCGCCCAGCGCAGATACATGCGCAGCAGGATGGACGCCCAGTCCTGCGACTCCGTGCCTCCCGCCCCGGGCTTGATGGTCATGATGGCGTTGAGGTGGTCGCTTTCGCCGGAAAGCAGCGTCTTGGTTTCCAGGTCGGAAACGTAAATTTCCGCTGCTCCGAGTTCCCGGTCCAATTCCTTCAGCAGGTCGTCCCTTTGTTTTCCGTCGGTTTCTTCCTGTGCGAGATGAATGTAAGTTTCCATGTCGCCACTGACGGAGGAAAGCTTTTCGTCCGCGGCAATTTGTTCTTCGGCGCGCTTGCGCTCGCGCAGCACGCTTTGCGCCGCTTCCTGATTGCTCCAAAAATTGGGATCGGCGACGCGCGCTTCGAGGGCTTTCAGCCGTTCGCGGTTCTGCGGCGCGTCAAAGATAGCTCCGCACTAGCGTGATGCGCTGCTTCAGGCCTTCGTAGCGGTGCTGCAGGTCTTCAAGAATCATGCGGTTTCGATGAGGGATTCGCCCACTTCGGCGCGGGCTTCCGTTCGCCTTTCAAAAGTTGATGCCACCAGAATAACGGAAACCAGCACGCAGAGCCAGGCAAACCAGTCGCCGAAGCGCGTGTAGATGGTCTCGTCGGTTCGAAAGTCGTAGGGCAAATCCGCGGCTTCGCGCACATCAGGTGGAAGCGGCTCGAAGATGCGCCCGTAAGGGTCGACGGAAACGGTGAAGCCATTGTTGGTCGAGCGCACAATCCAGCGGCGATTTTCCACGGCGCGCACGCGGACCATATGCAAGTGCTGCTCGGCGGCAGCGGAGCGTCCGAACCAGCCGTCGTTCGAAATATTCAGCAACAACTCGGCACCATTCGCCGCAAAGTGCCGCACTTCGCCCGGGTAAATCGCCTCGTAGCAAATGAATACTCCAAATTTCATTCCGCCCGGCAAGGGACCGACTGCGTAATTGTTGCCTTTGTGGAATCCGCCCACCTCGTCGGAAACGCTGGTCACTACGCGATGAATCAGCGGAAAAGGCTCGTACTCCCCGAACGGAACCAGATGAACCTTGTCGTAAACAAAAACGCGATGGCCTTGCGGATCAACAAGCTGCGCGCTGTTGTAAGGAACGAGACCTCCCGCCGGAGCTCGATCGGAGGGATCCACGTGCAATTTCCACTCGATGACGCCGGCGAGAAATGGATGGCCGAAGCGAGTCGCCAGACTGGAAGAAATCTTCGCAAACTGCGAGTCCTGAAACGAGAAAGGCGCAGGCGCTTCCGGCCAGACCAACAGGTCCGGTTTCTCGGCGCTCGGTGCGAGGCTGATTCTTTCAACCTCTGCGAGCTGAGCGGCATTCTTCGCAAACCAATCCGTGGGATATTCCGGCACCTCCGGGAAATTGAGCTGCACGGCGCGGGCGAAATGCTGCGCCATTGCTTCCGGCACCAGCCTCGGAGCGACTGCCATCACGACGACCAGAGCGACAACGCTCGCGCCGGTGACTGCGATTCGTTTGCGCAACCCCATTTTTTTCGACACCACCGCCCACGCAAGCAGCGAATTTAGGCCCGCCACAAGAAACGACAATCCATAAATTCCGGTGATTGTCGTGATTTGAAGCAACGCGAGATTCGCGGACGCGGGATAGCCCAGCAAGTTCCACGGGAAACTGATTTCCGGGAGGTGCGCGCGCGCGAATTCAAAGGTGACCCAGAGGAACGGTGCTGCAATACAAGCCCACTCGATGCTGCGCTGCGATATCTGTCTCACCGCCCACGTAAATCCGCCGATGAGAACGCCCCACGCCGCCGCGATCAGCAGCAGAACGCCCCAGGCGCCTGCTTTCGGGATCCCCCCGTGGACGCTCAAAACTGTGGCTATCCACGGCACGGACGTGAGCACAAAAAGCAGGCCGTGCAGAAGCCCACATGCGAATGCAACGCGGTGGCGCGCGCCAAACACCACCAGCAGGAGGACGCCGACGCAAGTCCACGAGTAGATGCTTAGATAGAGGCCGGTGAAAGAAAGGGAAAGCGCGGCCCCGGAAGCAGCGGCCACCACCAAGCGCGACCACGCCGGTATTTTTGCTCCGGTTTCCGCAGTGATTGGAGTGAGCCAGCGGCCCCCAGGCATTAGTGCTTCACGAACGCTTTGAAGCCCGCGCTCTCGAGGCCTTTGCGCGCAGCCTCGGCGGCTTTCTGGTCGACGTAAGGCCCAACTTGCACGCGGAAGTACTTGTCTCCGTGCGGAGAAATGACGAACGCGGGAAACTTTTTCCTCTGCAACTGCTTCGCTAAATCAAGCGCATCCCCTTCTCTCGTCATTGCCGCAACTTGCAGCGTGTAGCTGCTTCCCGGAGTCGCCGGTCCTATGGGATTCTTTGCGTTGCCGTTCGTGCCTTTGGAGGCTCCCGCGGTCTTCACCACTGACGGTTCGTTCTTCAACGAGGCCGCAGGCGCGGGCTTCAGGCGGTCCTCCGTCTTTTTGCTTTCGCCTGCGCGGTAAAACTCCCAGTCCGAGTTCGCCGGCGCTTCCGAGTCTGACTTCGGTGGTCCTACAGGAGCATCCTTATTGGCGCGCTTTGCAGCTGCGTCCTGCTTCGGCAAGACCGCCTTCTCGCGAAATTCATCCGCGCTTACCCGGCCCTCCGTCTGGTTACGCCCCATGACATACCCGAGCGTGAAGAACAGCCCGGAAAGCAAAATCACGCCGAGGAACAGGCCGATGACGTGCCGGCCTTCGAGCACGCGCTCCCCGGCCCCGCGTTTTCCTCCATTACCCATTCTTATTTACGAGCTTCTCCCAACGCCTGAACCCACTTGTTAATAATATCGATGGGTAGAGGAAACACAATCGTTGTGTTCTTCTCGACACCTATCTCGGTGAGGGTTTGCAGGTACCGAAGCTGGATCGCGGAGGGCTGCGTCTCAAGAACTTTCGCGGCGTCGGCGAGTTTTGCCGAGGCTTCGAACTCTCCATCGGCGTGAATGATCTTGGCCCGGCGCTCGCGTTCTGCTTCGGCTTGCTTGGCGATGGCGCGCTGCATTTGCTCGGGAATGTCGACCTGCTTGACTTCAACTTTGGTGACCTTGATGCCCCAGGGCTCGGTGTCCTGGTCGAGGATCACCTGCAACTTGGCGTTCACTTTTTCGCGCTGCGAAAGGATTTCGTCGAGCTCGAATTGGCCGACGACGCTGCGGAGCGTTGTTTGTGCGAGCTGCGACGTCGCATATTGATAGTTTTGGACTTGCGAAAGCGCGAGGTTCGCGTCCACCACGCGGAAATAGCAAACCGCGTTGACTTTCACGGACACGTTGTCGCGGGTGATGATGTCCTGCGGAGGAACGTCCAGAGTTTCGAGACGCAGGTTGACGCGATAGAGTATCTCGATCGGCCGCCACACCCAGGTTATGCCCGCGCCCTTTGCTTCCGGCAATAGCCGCCCTAGGCGCAGCACCACGCCACGCTCCCACTCTTTGATGATGTAAATCGAATTCCAAATCCAGATCAGCACGAGCCCGACGAAGAGCACGGTGCCTATCCCGATAGTGCCGATGACTTCCATCTTCCCCTCCTCCGCACGAATTCGTTTTATTTCGCCGCCGGGCCGGCCACTTCCGCCGGCTCAACGTAAAGCTTAAGGCCCTCGACCCGCAAAATCTTGACGCTCTGTCCTTCCGGCACTGGCTGTGAAGATTGCGCGCGCCAGAGCTCGCCGTGGACGCGCACCATTCCTTCCGCGCCGACTTGCAGCGCGGACGTCACCGTGCCGCTCGAGCCAATGAGTTCTTCCCTGCCCGTTGCCGTTTTCCACTTGCGCGAGCGCAACACCAGTCGCGTCAGCACCGTGGCCAGAACTGCAAACGGGAGCGTACCTGAGAGCGCCACTCCTACGCTCACTCCTCCGGCCGTCAGCGGCGAACGAATCAGGAAAATTGCGCCGAGAAACATGGAGACGACGCCGCCAACCGCCAGGACTCCGTGGGACGGCGCTTTCGCTTCCAGGATAAAAAACGCCATCGCCAAGAGAATCAGCAGCAATCCCGCGAAATTCACCGGTAGAAAATGCATTGCGTAGAGCGCCAGAATCAGGCAGATTCCGCCGATCACTCCAGGGGCGATCACTCCCGGATGGGTAAACTCCGTATACAGGCCCAGGACGCCAAGAATCAGCATCACGAAAAAAACATCGGGCTCGACGATGCGCTCCAAAAACCGCTGCCGCGCCGACAATTGGAACTGCGCGCGCACGGGATTCTTCAGCGACAGAGTTACCTTTGCGCCGTCGAACCGGGTGATTGTCCTCCCATCCAATTGCCGCAGCAATTCTTCCGGTGAGCTAGCGACCAGATCAATCATCTTGCCATCGAGGGCTTCTTTTTCCGTGAAAGCCTTGCCTTCGGTAATTGCTTTTTCCGCAAGAGCCGGATTACGCCCGCGTCTTTCCGTGAAGCTTCTGAGAAACGCGGTCGCGTCATTGTCAATTTTCTTTCGATAGGCCTCATCGATCTGCATGGGGAACATTCCGCCGATGGCAATCACCGGCGTCGCCGAGCCCGTATGTGTGCCCGGGGCCATTGCCGCCACGTCCGCGGAAAGCAAGATGTAAAATCCCGCCGACGCGCCGCGTGTGCCGGTGGGCGACACGTATACGACCACAGGTATAGGAGAGGCCAAGATGTGCTGGACAATGTCTTGCATCGAACTGCTAAGCCCTCCCGGCGTGTCCATGGTAATCAACACGAGAGACGCGTGATGCGACGCCGCATCCGCCAAGCCTTCGTCGATGTGCAGGGCCAAGACGGGCTCCACCTCACCGTCGATCTTCAGCTCCAGCACAGACGGGCTCACGGAACTCTCGTCCGCGCTCGTCGACGGCGGAAGCAAAAGGCCGGCGCCTGCGCACAAAGCGAACACGACAAGATTACCAGCGGCAAAGCGCGTCCAACACTTTGCTGCAGCGACCCTCGCAAATCGCAACGTATTTCTCATGGCCCACCTCCACCCGGCTTCTTCGCGGCGGCCTTGGAATTCTGCAAGTGTTCCAGCAATTGCTTCGCTTCCGAATAGTTAGGCGCGAGCTTCAGAGCTCTCTCGGCCTCGGCGCGCGCCAGCTCCGGCTTCTTTTGCTCAAGATAGACTTTCGCCAGCAGCGTGCGCACTTCCGCCGAATCTCGCACTTCGAGCGACGCTTGCAATTCCTTCACCGCACCCTCCATCTTGCCGCGGCTGCGGTCGACTTCGCCCAGACCGCGGTGCGCCGCGGCGTTTGACGGCTCGGCGGCAAGCGCCGACCTGAACTCTTTTTCGGCTGCATCCACGCGCCCCGCGGAGAGTTCCTGCCGTCCCTTTCGAACATGCATTGCAGGAGTGTCGGCAGCAACAGTAGCAGTCGCGCTGTTCGCTGGCGTCTCCGCCGATTCAATCTCTGCGCGAAGCCCGGTGATATCAAGCTCCGTCTTGATGCGCTCGAGATGCGCCACCGTTTCGCTCTTGGCGTCCCATTGAATCACCGGCAAGCCATTCGGCCCAAAGGCTTCCTTGGCGGCTTCACGCTCCTGGTCGGCTTCCGCTTTCTTGCCGGCTTTTTCGAGCGAAAGAATCAGCAGCGCGCGGTCCTCCGCGCTGTCCGGTTCGCGCTCCGACGCATCCTGGAAGTGAGCGGAAGCGGCCGCGGCGTCATTGTTCTGCAAAGCAAGCAAACCCAAGTTGAAAGAGTAGTCGTCCTCTCCCGGAGCTAATTCCGCGGCACGCCGAAACGCGGCCTGGGCAGCAGCCATCTTTCCCTGCCGCGCCTGCGCAACGGCCAGGTTATTGAGAATCTCCGGTAAGTCCGCGCCATAACCGATATTGTTTTTCAAAGTATCCTGCAGGGCGCGAAACTGTTCCTCGGCATGGTCTCCCTGGTTCAGCTGCAACCTGCAAACGCCGCTGTAAAACAGTGCTTCGGCGTAGCGGTCATGGGATTTTGGAACTTTGAAAAACCAGGCCAGGGCGGCGTTGTAATCGCGTTTCGCATAATAGGCTTCTCCCAGCGCAAAATCCGGGTCCGGCCAATCCGGCTCCAGGCGCGCCGCCTCGTGCAGTTGCCTCAGCCTCGCGTCATCCTCAGATGCAAACAGTCCACGCGCGTATTGCTCGAAAGCATCAAGCCGCAGCGGCCGCTGCCGCCTGGTGAACTCAGCCACGCTCAACGGATAGCGTCCGTCCTTCGAGGAAAGCACTTGCCAGAGCAATCGGGTGTGCAGTTGCATCAGCGAATCGAGCGGACCGCTCTCACGCAATGGGGGCCGCAGCGCCAGCGGACTCATGCTCAGCGCGCGCATCTCCAGCGTGAGTGTCGTTCCGTTCGAAGAGTACCTCCCGTAGATTACGTAATCGGCGTCCAAGTCCTCAGCCACGCGCAGCATCGTCGCGCGGCTGAAGTGGGACGTTCTTGGCAGGCCATAACGCTCTAATTCGGAGGCTCTCCCGGCATGCGAGAAAACCTGCTCTCCAGCAGCCGAGAGCCGCTGAATGGTCAGCTCCTCCAGGCCCTCGCTCAACCAGTCCAGCCGCGCTACTCCCCCTGCATTTTCAAATGGCAGGACAACGTAGGTTTTCCTCGAACTTCCCGTGGCGGTCGCAGACTTTGCGGCGGCGGAGGTTTGTCGCGCAGAGCATTCGGAGGTTCCGACAAGTCCAATAAGAAGGATTTGGGGGAGAATCACGAGGAACAGCGGCCTGCGGAAAAAGCGCAGCATCT
>CAZGBQ010000103.1:0-14242 GCA_964524045.1 uncultured Acidobacteriaceae bacterium | reverse complement strand
CACTCCGCGCTATCGGAACCTAGCGATTCTTGAAAATGATCTCGTCGATCATGCCGTATTCTTTGGCTTGCTCGGCATTCATGATGTAGTCGCGCTCGACGTCCTTCTCAATGCGGTCCACGGTCTGGCCGGTGTGCTTCGCCAGCAGTTGATTGATCGTCGTGCGCATGCGCAGGATTTCTTTTGCGTGAATATCGATGTCCGTGGCCTGGCCGCCGAGCCCAGACATCCACGGCTGGTGAATCAGGATGCGCGCATTCGGCAATGCAAAGCGCTTCTTGGGCGCGCCGCCGACCAGCAGAACCGCCGCGATGGAAGCCGCTTGGCCCACGCACGTCGTCACTACGTCCGGCTTGACGAATTGCATGGTGTCGTAAATCGCAAACCCTGCGGTGATCGAGCCGCCGGGCGAATTGATGTACAGCTGAATGTCTTTTTCCGGGTCTTCGGCTTGCAAAAAGAGCATTTGCGCGGTCGCCAGATTGGCGACATGATCATCGATCGGCGTGCCGATGAAAATAATGTGCTCTTTCAAGAGCCGGGAATAAATATCGTAGGCGCGCTCGCCGCGGCTGGTCTGTTCGACCACCATGGGTACCAGAGTGGTTGCGCGATAATCCGGTTCGTCGAATTTTCTCATGGAGTTAAGGGGCCGTCGGTTTCCGGCCGGAATGTTTCACTTTGCATCCGTCGCTGCGCTTGCTGCCTCGACGGTTTTAATCTTGGCCTGCTGCGCCAACCAATCGAGTGTCTTGTCACTGCGCAGCTTAGCTTTCATCCTATCCAGCGTACCTTGCTTTGTCAAACGAGCGCGAAGCGCTTCCGCCGATTCGTTACTATGCCCGGCCATGTGTTCCAGCTCGCGCGTGACCTCTTGCTCAGTGATGTCGATGTTTTCCGCGCTGGCGATGCGGTCAATGATGAGTTCGGCCTTTACGTCATCCCGTGCCCGATCTTCCTGCCGGCGCCGCAGCGTCACCCAATCCACGTTCACGGCGCGAGGATCGACTCCTTGTGCCGCCAGGGACCGCACGACGCGCTCCAGCCGCACATCCATTTGATGCTCGACCAGGGATTCCGGCACGGGAAAGTCGTGCAGCTTCACCAGCGCTGCAAGCACCCTCTCATGCAGCAATTCTTTGTGCTTGTGGTCGCGCTCATGCTCCAGCCCTTCGCGGACCTTTTTCCTTAGATCTTCGAGCGTCGTCGAATCACTCACGTCCTTCGCAAAATCGTCGTTCAGGTCCGGCAGCTTCTTCGTTTTGATTCCCAGGACTTCCACGGCATAGTGATACAACTTGCCCGCGAGCTTTGGATCGGGATAATCCGCCGGATACTCCACATCAAAATCCTTGTGCTCGCCCGCGCTCGCGCCCTTCAAATTGGTGTTGAAGGGCTCCATCGTCTCTTCCGCGCCGATATGGCAGAGCACGCTTTCGGCCTGCAGCGGGTCGCCCCCGCCGTCCGGAGTGCCAAGCAGTTTCACCTGCGCATAGTCTCCGTCCTGGATGGCGCGCCCCTCCACCGGCGCAAAAGCTGCAGCCCGCTCGCGCATCTCCTCCAGCGTTTTCGTTACGTCTTCCTCCGTGATTTCCAACGACGGCATCTCGAGTTCGAGGTCTTTGTAACTAGCCAATTCGAATTCGGGCATCACTTCGAAGATGGCGCGAAACTTTACGGGCTGGCCTTCGTTGAAATCCAGCTTGTCCACTTTGGGCTGCGAAACCGGCGTGAGTTTTTGCTCCGCAAGGGCTTTTTCCACGCGGTCCGGCACCAGCGTCTGCAAAACTTCTCCTTTAATGTCATCCGCGAATCTCCGCCGGATCAGCGAGACCGGTGCTTTGCCGCGGCGGAATCCAGGAATCGTCGCCAGGCGCGCGAACTCCTTCGCCACGCTTTCCATCTTCTTTGACACTTCCTCCGCCGGAATTTCCAACTCCAACTCGCGGCGGCAGCTTGCCTCAGCCATGAAACGGTCCTTTCCAGCAACAGCAATCAATTTATCTTAGGAGCTTTCGCTGGTGTTGTCAGCATACGCATCCTCCGTCGCATAACAGCTTCACTCACTCTGATCACTCCAAGGCTGACTTTCGGAAGAGGCCAGACAGGCGAGAATTCTCCCTGCTACTCGAAGTATCAGTATAGGAGACGTGCCTCGGACCGTCAAATTCTGGCTAGTTCACGTAATGTGTCAGCTTCCGGGTTGCCGACCAACCACCTAGTGGCGAGCCTTCTCTGGGGCTGTGAGTTCTATCGCGATTTAGCAACAGTAGCGCTGGAAGCGAGGTCGTGACCCCTCCTCGGAAGCAGCCTTAGCGTCTAGGCCCACCCCCGCCGTCCGGCCGCGAGTATCTTTGAACACTCACGCTATCGGCGCCAAAGACGTCATACTCATCGATTTTGATTGTCAGAGTACGGTTTCGAATGGCTGCGAGCAGATCCTCTACGGATAGGGTTCCTTTCACCTTCAGGACGATTCCCTGATAAACACTCGGCTGCGCGCTCCCCTTGGACAGGTACGGATAGATTCTAAACACCGAATACCCAGGCTCGATCCAGATGTGCCATTTTCCGGTCTGGAACTCGATGTGTTGAAACAACGCCCGCTCCAGCCAATCCTTCGCTCCCACCGCGTCGTCAAGGGTGTAAACGGGGCTCCCAACGGGGATTTCGCGCCAAGCCTTAACGACTGACGTGGACAGCCGGACGTGGTCAGTCTCTTCTCGCTTGGGCCAACGTGAAATCGGTTGTTGAGCCGCACTCCCACGTACGTACGCCAGAAATGATGCCAACAGGAGAGCTACCATCAGCGCGGCTTGTGAAGCGATTGCCTGAAAGCGCATCTTTTCTCTCCCCGTTCGACAGCACTTTACGCTGAATCAAGCGCAAGTTCCACGATTGCTGTTGAGAACAGGCGGTAGCACTCACGACGAGTTGGGGACCGGTCCGGATTCTGGTCGAGTAACGGGCACCTCGGAGAGTGACCGAGCGCCCTAATCCGCGGCGGCGGGGCGGCTTAGGCCGCTCATCAAATCGGCGTGCAGCAAGCGGTGAAACAAATGCTCCCCTGCTTCGCGCCGCACTGATAGACGGCCGGCCACGTACGCGCGAGATGCCAAGCCGCGCTGCACGGCATCGCAAATCGCCATGTCTTCGTCCTGGACTTTTTCGCTGACCTTAATGCTTGCGCGATGGTGCGCAGCGGCCTTCTTGCTCACGTCTCCGAAATAGTAGTCAAACACCACGGCGCACTTGTCGACGGCCAGCGGCAGCACCAGGTTCGTGTCCATCACGCCTTCGTAGGCGTTGATCATGAAGTTTGGATAAATCCACAAATAAAACGCGCGTCCCTGCCGCGTCGCCGCAACTCCGGTCTCTGATTTCTTGCCTGAGGAAAGAGGGCTCGACTGCAAGCATGCGCGCTCGAAGTTCTCAATCGTGTATTTCGTGTACTCGATGACGCTACTCAGCCCTTTGTGCGCGTGAGGCACGTGATAGCCGCCGTCCAGATAATTGTCCACGTAGACCTTCCAATTGCAGCGCAGGGTGTAAATACGGCGGTCAAAGAATTTCAGTTTTTTCGCGAGTTGCAGCGGCGCGACCAGCTCCGGAACCTTGCCAAGAAATTCTTTCAACGGCTCGACCCGTTGCTCGAGGTTCAGCCAAACAAAGTTCTCCCAGGTTTCTACCCGGATCGGCACAAGACCGCTCTTCGCGCGATCAAAATTGCACACGCCTTCGAACTCCACCATTCCTTTCAAAGCGCCATCATTTCCATAGGTCCAGCCGTGATACGGACAACGGAATTGCTTCGCGCAGCCTTCTTTTTCCGTCACCACTGCGGCTGCGTGATGCCGGCAAACGTTGTAAAACGCGCGCAGCGCACCGTCGTCTCCTCGCGCCACGACGACCGGTTCGCCCGCTACATCCGCCGTGAAAAAGTCGCCTTTCTTTTGCACTTGGTCCGCGCGGCCAGCTACCTGCCACGTTTTTCCGAACACGCTCTGTTCTTCCAGCTCCGCGATGCCTGCGTCAAAATACCAGGGCGATGGAATGGTCCATGCATGGTCCAGTGGATCCCGAGGATTGTACAAATTTAGAAGTTCGCGAACGTCCCGCTCCATGTAGCTCTCCCATCCAGTATTGTTTTCCGCTGCTCACCTTCATACCCCGAAACACGCCGCGAGAGAAGCAAAAACCTCGCTTGAGCCGGCAGCTAGAGGAGCTTCTGGGCCAGCTGGTAGAAAGTCTCATCCCGGACCGTTTTCACAAGAACCATGACGCAGCTTGCAAATGAGGTCCGCGCCTCAATCCGCGGCCAGGCTTTCCAACGCGGTTTTGTTCTTGAGCACAAGGGTCGAGCCGTTCAATTCGATCAACCGTTGCCTTTTGAATGCGCTGAGTGTACGCGTTACCGTTTCTCTTGACGCGCCTATCAGTTGCGCCATTTCTTCGTGTGTCAGCCCCAATTTCGCGCGCACGGCGCCATCGATGATCGTTCCGTCGCTTGACCAGTCCAGCAGAAATCGCGCCAGCCGTTCCTGAGCCGACTGGCACAACCCGATCGAGCGGACCAACTCGTACGCCGCGTGACAATCTCGCCCCAACAAATGCGCAAAATGCAGACAAGCGTCCCCGTGGTCCGATAGGAATTTCAGGAAATCTTCCCGCCCGATAAATGTCATTCGCGAGGGCTGCAGCACTTCGGCCGTCACATCGTGCGGCTTGCCTGTAAATACGCAATTCAGCCCCAGCCCTTCGCCGGGTCCGGCAATCTTCAAAATGAGCGTTCGCCCGTCGCTGTTGGTTGTCTGCAGCTTTACGCGCCCATGGCAAAGTATGTAGACGCCGCGAGCCGCTTGACCCTCCATGAACAAGATAGCCCCCGAAGGAAAAGCCGCCGCGTGCTTGATTCTTTCGAGGGCCTTCAAGGCGGCCTCCGAAAGGCCGCAAAAAAAGTCGTTGCTCCGCAGTTCGCAGCTCGAGCACTCTTCCGACGGAGATTGCACGTGAGCCGCGCCTGCCTTTTTGGCTGTGTTCCTCCAGACCTGAAACGGGGGAACCGTCGCTGTCTCAGATGTCGTCGGGCTTGCCATGGTCTCGCCTCCAACCGTCTCTAGCAGGCTACCGCGCAAGGAAAGGGCACCCGCGGGGCCGTTTGGTGGTTAAAACCTGCAAAAACCATTGATTGGCTTAACTAATTGATGCTAAAGCACTTATTATGATGTAAGGATCTGAACGTTTGAGAATCCCGACCTGCTTTCTTCTTACGCTGCGCGATTTCGCACAGCTCGGTGTGATTTACATCACCTTCCTGGGTGACTTCCAGCCATCGGCAGAGGCTCCCCCAAATCCATCCGACGTTGCTCTCCTACACAGCCTCACATGCCTTGTGGCGGCTGTACTCGGCCGCTCCGGCATATAATGCTGCTCCCATGGCCGGCTCGCCTTACCAGTTCATCGATGGGGCCGCGGTTCGTCTTGACCGCAAAGACCCCTACCTGCGTCTTCAGTCCGTCACCATCTACGTTCGCGACTTAGAGCGTAGCCTCAAGTTCTATGTAGATCAGCTCGGCTTCCAATTGGTCTTCGACGCGCGCCATAAAGGCCGCTTTGTCACTGTTGCGCCCCCGGACGGCACCGCCAATCTTACGCTGGTCGCGCCGGAGCCGAACTCGGATCAGCAAAAACTCATCGGCCGCTCCACGCAAGTCACTTTTGTGACCGAAGACGTTATTGCCAAGTTCCGCGAATGGAGTAAGCGAGGCGTGCGTTTCTCGCTTAACCCGCGGCTCAAGCGCCTGCAATACGCAGTCCAGGTGCGGACCTCCACCCCCGCAGATCCATCGTCCCCGGCCGGAGATCACGCCCCGATTTGGGGTGGTGTTTTCGCCCGCTTTAAGGATCTCGACGGGAATTCTTTCTTGCTTGTTAGCTTCGACGAGGTTACTCACGCCGTCGAAGCGCAGCGCCGTGCCGTTGCCGAAAAGCTGGAATCCGAACGGCGCGCCGCACAGGAGCTTGAGATCGCGAAGCAGGTGCAGGCGCGTCTCTTTCCGCAAAAACGCCCGCCTCTTCAATCTCTGAAATACGCTGGAATCTGCCATCAAGCCCGGCAAGTCGGCGGCGATTACTACGATTTTCTCGATCTTGGCAGCAATCGTCTTGGCCTTGTCATCGGAGACATTTCAGGGAAGGGAATTGCCGCTGCTCTTCTGATGGCGAATCTCCAGGCAAACCTGCGCAGCCAGTCTGCAGTTGCCCTGGATCAGCCACAGCGGCTCTTGCGTTCTGTAAACCAGCTCTTTTGCGAGAACACAACGGATGGAGCCTTCGCGACACTTTTTTTTGCCGAATACGACGCCGCTTCAAGCCGCTTGCGCTATGCCAACTGCGGCCACCTTGCCGCTCTTCTCCTGCGCGCCGACGATTCTCTCGAACGGCTCGAATCCACGGCTACGGTCCTCGGCGTCTTCAAGAATTGGGATTGCACAATTGGCGAGACTGTTCTTTGTCCGGGCGATGAGCTTGCCCTTTACACCGACGGCATCACCGAATCCTTTAACGCCGCTGGCGAAGAATTTGGCGAAGAGCGCCTGGTTGCCGCCCTTCGCTGCTATCGCTCGCTCTCCCCGGAGCAACTGCTCACGGCCATCGTCGAGGAGGTCCAGCGCTTCAGCCCACGCGAGCAGCACGACGACGTCACGCTCATCATCGCCAAATCGTCCTAACTAAGTGCTCAGACTTTTACTTCCGCTTTCGAAGGTAGTCCAAACTGGGGGAGAGCAAAGAGGGAAATCTTGGTGCGGAAGGAGGGATTTGAACCCCCACGGCCTTTCGGCCACAAGATCCTAAGTCTTGCGCGTCTGCCAGTTCCGCCACTCCCGCAGTGGTCCTTTTATATTACTGTGTGTGGCGGCGGCCTGCCATTCCGATTTTCGCACCAAATGCGGCCTGGCAGAGAAGAGGCGAGGAATGAGTCCCTCGCGCAGTTTACACTCCGCAGGTAGTGCTGGATTCGCAGAGGTGCCGAGAGCATAATACGCATGTTCAGAATGGTAGCGCTTGGTTCGTCCCGCCAGGCCACTTGCGCCATAGGCAAGGCACGCACTAAAACTCGCTGCGAACGAGGGCAGCGCCATGATTATTCAAGAGCAGGGCGATCATCTCGTCCTGATTCGACAGACGGACCATGCGGTCCTCGCGGGTCATTTTGCCCGCGAACTGGGCAATCAGGCATTCGCGCCACCTGTGCCGCAGGATTCCTTCGTTCTCGCCGCCACTGAACACGATAACGGATGGAACGAGTGGGAACTCCTTCCGGAAATCGATCCCGTCACGTTCCTGCCCTATAGCTTCATGTCCATTCCCACGCGGCATCACATCGAGCTGTACCAGCGCGGGATCGAGCGCGTGGTAAAGGTTGACCACTACGCCGGGCTGCTTGTCAGCCTGCATTGCCTAGGGCTTTACGATCGCACGCGCGCGACCATGCCGGGATTTTCCGCGAAATATGTGCGCCCCCACGAATCACAAATCGTCAATGATTTCTTGCAGATGCTGCGCCTTCAACAATTGCGTTTGAAAGTGGACTTGCGCGCGGATACGCGGACCAAAGACAGCACGGATGAAAAATGGCTCCAGGCGAATTTGCTGCGTTTGGAAGCGCTGGATCGCCTCTCGCTCTACTTTTGTATGGGTCCGCTCGAGGCCTCGACGATTGATGCGGTTCCCGCCGATTACAAAGGCGGAGAAGTCGATTGGGATTTGGAGCCGGATGGGAACACTGCTGCCACGCTCGAGCCGTATCCGTTCCGGCGTGATCCGCTGGAAATCAGCATTCTGGCGCGACGCATACCCCGGCGGCGGTACTCCGATGATGCGGACTTGCGGAAGACCCTCGGCCAAGCGCCTTATTTCGCCCTGAAATACACGCTGCGAGCCGGCAGCGCTCGCATGCGAGCGCGTGCTGGGGCAGTTTAGCTAAGTCAATTCGCGCCCGCGCGTTTCCGGAAGCAATAGAGCCAGAAACGCCGCAGCGAGAAACGCTCCCGCCAACAAGAAGAACGCAGGCAAGAATCCGAATCGCGATGCGATTGCTCCCACTACGAATGGTGCAGTTGCGGACAAGCCGCGTCCGAGATTGTAGCTAAGGCCCATGGCGGCGGCGCGAATTTCTCCGGGAAAAAGTTCGCTGGCGATGGCAGCGTAGCCGGAAAAGAAGCCGGTGCCAAAAAATGCGACAAAAGGCCCGAGAATCAGTAGCAAGATTGAGCTTCGAAAGATGCCGTACAGCGGAACGAGCATTGCCGCGATCAGCAAATAGGCAAAATAAGGTTTGCGCCGTCCGAAAGCGTCGGAGAAGAAACCGAACGAGGCGTAGCCCAGCCACTTTCCGGGCGCGAGCGCCAAATATATTGTGGTGGCCGCAGCGAGAGTAAATCCGCGGCCGCCTTGCGAAACCGGAAGAGACAAGTACCCGGGAATCCAGGTAAACAGGCCCCAGTAGCCAAACATGCTGCAGGCGTTCATAGTGGTGGCAAGAATCCCGTTTCGAAGAACATCCTTTTGAAAGAGCCGATCTAGCACATCCACCCTTTTTTCTTTGGCGCGATTCTTCCAAAGCTCCGGTTCGGGGACGCCGCTGTAAATCCAAAAGGCCAGCAGTGCGGGAAGTACGCCAACGAAGAAAACAGCGCGCCAGCCGAGTGTCGGAAAAATGACCAGCACGGCGATCGCTGCCGCGGCTTCACCGATGGCGTAGGCCGACTGCATCAGGCCGAGAGCTTTGCCCCGATGCTCGGCGCGCCAGGTCTCCGCGATCAGTGCCGCTGCGGTGGTCCATTCGCCGCCCATACCCAAGCCTAGGAGGAAACGAAAAACGGCGAGCTGCGGAGTGGAATGAGAAAAGCCGCAAGCTGCGCTGGAAATGGAGTACATAAGGATCGAGGCCATCAGCGCGCGAGTGCGTCCGATGCGGTCGGCGAGAACGCCAAAGAGAAAGCCGCCAATCGCGGAAGCTCCCAGAGTGAGGGAATTGAGTAATCCGGCGGTGTCTTTGCTCATGCCGAACACGTTCATCAGGTGGGTCAGGACGAACGAGTAGAGCATGACGTCCATGGCATCGAGCATCCAGCCGAGGCCGCCCGCGGTCAGCGATTTCTTTTCTGCTGGAGAAGCGTCACCGAGCCATTGGAATAGGGACAAGAAACGCGCCGGGGCGCGGGCTGGGGAGGAAACGCCAGTTGTCATCGCGTGTTGTCGTGAAACTGTCAGTTAGCCGAGTGCGTCGCGCGCTCAATGCCGTCGGAAATGCGCATAATAACCAATGTCAACTCCAAGAGAATGCGCAATGTGAGAATGCATACAAAGAGAGTAAGGATTCCCACCCCAAGATTGATCAGTCCGTCCGCCGGGGATGACTCGAAGCCCCGAACAACATAAACCACTACTGTAATTCCACCACCGAGAATCCCAATGATATAGAGAACCTTGACGATGCGGCGAGCGAGCTGCTGCTGGAACGAGAAGTCAACGAGACCCGCAAAGAAGTTCTTATCGTCGGGCATGTAGCCTCCTGGCAAGATTTCAATGGCGAGCAGGGCTAATTCTTAGGTACGGCCAATTGATGATATAAGTCAAGGGGCTTGGTCTAGAGCCGTAGGCAATTCGTGGGGACGAAGCCGGTTCGCGGGGCCGTCCATTTTCAGTGCGAGTGCGGGTACTTCTGGGTTGGACTCGAGATTCTTCAGGAGAACAATCAATGAGTGGTCTAAAGAAATTCGCGGCTTGCTGTGTGTTTTTGCTCGTGGTGGGTTTGGTTGGGCACGGGCACGGTTCTGTTCAGGCGCAGACGCTCGATGAGAAGGCGCTGAAGGGAATGAAGTGGCGGCAGATCGGGCCATTTCGTGGCGGACGCGCGCTTGCCGTGACGGGCGTGGCGGGCGATCCGGAGACTTATTATTTCGGCGCGGTCGCAGGCGGCGTGTGGAAAACACAAAACGGCGGGCTGACGTGGACGCCCATGACAGACAAAACGGGCATCATGTCGGTTGGAGCGATTGCGGTGGCCCCTTCGGATTCGAATGTAGTTTACGTAGGCACCGGCGAATCGTGCATTCGCGGGAACATTTCCTATGGCGATGGAATGTACAAGTCTGTCGACGGCGGGAAGACCTGGTCGCACATTGGCCTTGAAGACACGCAGCACATCGCGAAGATCGTGGTGCATCCGCACAATCCCGACTTGGTCTACGTGGCGGCGCTGGGACATGCGTACGGTTCGAACGAAATGCGCGGGGTGTTCCGTTCGAGTGATGGCGGCAAGACGTGGCAGAAGGTCTTGTTCAAGGACAGCAAAACCGGCGCGATCGATCTTGTCTTCGATCCAAACAATTCGCACATCCTGTTTGCGGCGCTCTGGGAAGCGCAGCGAACGCCCTGGAGCCTGACGAGCGGCGGGCCAGGGAGCGGGCTGTATCGTTCCGGAGACGACGGCGCAACCTGGAAGCGCCTGGAAGGGCACGGGCTGCCGAGCGGCGTGCTGGGACGCATTGGCGTGTCGGTTTCCGGAGCGGATGGGGATCGCGTGTACGCAATTATTGAGGCGGAAAAGGGCGGAATCTACCGCAGCGAAGATGGCGGAGAAAGCTGGAAGCTGATCAACCCAGATCATCGGTTCACGCAGCGCGCTTGGTATTTTCATCATATTTTTGCGGACCCAAAGAATGCCGATACGGTGTACGTGCTGAATACGGGAGTGTCGCGCTCGGTGGATGGTGGTAAGAGTTTCGAATTCATTCGCGCGCCGCATGGCGACAATCACGGCTTGTGGATTGATCCGACGCATCCGCAGTGGATGATCGTCGCAAATGACGGAGGAGCAAGCGTGTCGCACGACACCGGCAAGAGTTGGACGACGCAAGCCAACCAGCCCACGGCGCAGTTTTATCATGTGGCCACAGACAGTGCGGTGCCCTATCGCGTGTACGGCGCGCAACAGGACAACTCGACGGTAGGGATTGCCAGCCGCAGCGACGGCTTTGCGATTGACCGGCCCGATTGGTACGACGTCGGCGGAGGCGAGTCAGGGTATGTAGTACCTGATCCGCGAGAGTCCAAGGTCACTTTCGCCGGGTCATACGGCGGCTTTATCACGCGCTTCGACAAGAGAAACGGACAGGAGCAAGACATCTCTGCATGGCCGCTGAATCCGATGGGGGCTGGCGCGGCAGAATTGAAGCATCGCTTCCAGTGGACCGCGCCAATTCTGATTTCGTCAAACGACCCGAACGTGCTGTATCACGGCGGCGAAGCTGTTTTCAAAACGACCGACGGCGGAATGAGTTGGACGACGATCAGCGGAGACTTGACCCGAAACGACAAGAACAAGCAACAGTCTTCGGGAGGGCCGCTGACGAAGGACAACACGAGCGTTGAGTACTTCGACACTGTATTTGCGCTGGCGGAGTCACCGGTGGAAAAAGGCGTGATTTGGGCGGGCACGGACGACGGGTTGGTGCATGTGACGCGCGACGGGGGACAGCACTGGACAAATGTCACATCCAAAGAATTTGGGGAATGGAGTTTGGTGAGCCTCATCGATGCGTCGCCCCACGCGTCTGGAACGGCGTACGTAGCTATCGATCGACACAAGCTGGACGATTACAAACCGTACGCGTTCAAAACCACCGATTATGGGAAAACATGGAGCAAGATCACGACGGGACTGCCCGAAAGCGGATACGTCCATGCCTTGAAAGAAGACCCCAAGCGCAAGGGACTGCTATTTGGGGGAACGGAAAATGGAATTTACGTTTCGTTTGATGATGGCGGCCACTGGCAATCGCTGAAGTTGAACCTGCCTACTACTCCCATCCACGATTTGACGGTAAAGAATGACGATCTGATTGTGGCGACGCACGGGCGAGCGTTTTGGATTCTCGATGACATTTCGCCGCTGCGGCAAATGAGCGCGACGACAGCGAGTGAAGAGGCCCATCTTTATCAGCCAGCGATCGCGATTCGTTATCGCGGGCCCGGCTTCACGTTACCGCCGACGGTCCCCGTGGGGGCAAATCCTCCGACGGGCATGATTATTGATTATTTCTTGAAGAGTGTGCCGAAGGATGCCGTGGATCTGGAAGTTGTCGACGCCAAGGGCCAGACGGTGAGAAAAATTTCGAGCAAGAAGGCAGCGGAGGGAGCTTCGCCTGACGAAGAAGAGTTCGGCATCGCGCGGCCAGGAGAGCAGCTCCCAACGGAAGAAGGCCTCAACCGCTACGTCTGGGACATGCGCAGCGAAGCCCCTGCCCGCGTGCCAGGTGCGGTGAATTGGGGAGGGCGTCCCACGGGGCCGTTGGTGGCGCCGGGAACTTATCAGGTCAAACTCACGGTTGGCGGCAGGGCCTATACCGCTTCCGCTGAAATACAAAAAGATCCACGCGTGAGTACTTCGCAGGCGGATCTGGAAAAGCAATTCGAGCTGGCCATGCGCATTCGTGACAAGGTCAACACGGGGCACGAAGCCGTCAACCAGATGCGCAGCCTGCGCGAGCAACTGGAAGGATTAAAGAAGCGGCTGGGCGGCGACGACGGAGCGAAGGCCGTGTTGGACTCCGCAGACGCGCTGAAAAAGAAAATGGATGGCGTGGAGGAAAAAATCATCCAGCCAAAGTCCAAGAGCGGCGAAGATCCGCTGAATTATCCAATCCAAGTGACGGACCAGCTCATGGCGCTGCAGGGAAGCGTTGAAAGCGCGGACACTGCACCCACGGCGCAGTCCAACGTGGTGTTCGATGAACTAAGCGTGAGATTGGAAGCGCAGCTGGCAACTTGGCGGGTAATTCAGTCCAAAGAAGTGGCCGCTCTTAATGAGTTGATGAAGAAAAACAACGTCCCCTCCATAGCGCCAACAGCGGTGAAGGCCAAGGAAGGAACTGAATAGATGCCCGTTGCCTGGTGAGTACTAATTCCGCCTCGTTTGGAACTATTGGATTGGAGCGGAAAACGTGCCATCATCCGTGGTTCCGGAATAATCTGCAAACATGCAGTGTGCATAGGAGAGAAAAATGAAAGATATCGTTGCGCGAAGTTGTGTCATCAGCGCGTGCATAATGGTCTTTGGATTCGCAATCGCCGCGCAAGAGGCGAAGCATGCCATCGCCTTTGACGACATGATCAAGATGCACCGCGTCTCCGAGCCGCAGATTTCTCCGGATGCGAAATGGGCCGCGTACACGCTCGCCACGCCGGACATAGAGGCAAACCGGAACGCCAGCAACATCTGGATCGTTTCCACTGCGGGCGGTGCGCCAACACAATTGACACAAAGCGGACACGAGTCCTCACCGGTATGGTCACCGGACGGCAAGACACTTGCCCTTCTTTCCTCGCGAAGCGGCGATTCGCAAGTGTATTTGCTTTCGCTGGCGGGTGGGGAAGCGCAGCGCCTCACAAAATTGTCGACGGGAGCCGACTTGGTGAAGTGGTCGCCGGACGGGAAGACGATCGCGTTCACTTCTTCGGTGTATCCCGATTGCAAGGACGACGACTGCAACAGCAAGCGCGATTCGGAAAAGGAGAAAAACAAAGTCAAGGCGCACGTCGCCGAGCATCTCCTCTACCGGCACTGGACTCATTGGAACGAGAGTAAGCGTGGGCACTTGTTCGTTGTTCCGGCGGACGGAAGCGCCGCGCCACGCGACCTAACTCCTGGTGCGGACTACGATATTCCGCCCGATGAGCGTAGCGGTCCGGCAGACATCGCTTTTTCTCCGGACAGCAAAGAGCTCTGTTTCACGGCCGTGACCGACAAAATGGAGGCCATCAGCACGAACGCCGATTTGTTTATCGTGCCTGTAGCCGGAGGCGAGGCCAAACGCATTACCACGCAGCCGGGATTCGACGGCAATCCCGTGTATTCCCCAGACGGGAAATACATTGCTTATCATGCGCAACTGACCGCCGGATACGAATCGGACCGCTGGCGCGTGATGCTCTATGATCGTCAAAGCGGAAAGAACGAAAATCTTTCCGAAAACTTCGATCGCAGCGCTGAGGAACTAGCCTGGTCGACCGACAGCAAGACGATTTATTTCACGGCAGAAAACGAGACGCAGCATCCCGTGTACGCGATGGCGGCGCGCGCCGGGGCGGAACCCAAAAGAATCGTCGCGGACACGTTCAACACCGCGATTTCGCTTAGCAGCGACGGCAAGACGCTGGCGTTCGAGCGGACCAG
>CAZGBQ010000102.1:0-14406 GCA_964524045.1 uncultured Acidobacteriaceae bacterium | reverse complement strand
TTGCATTGCTTTGCGATAATTGCTTACCAAATTCTCGATTTCGGACTGCTTGGCAGTTCTGAACGAGTTGATTTTAGAAGGGGTGATCGCCCATATGTAGGATTGCTTGGGTGCGAGCCAGTAGACTAGGAACACGGCATTCCTGCGCCGGGCGAGTTCTCGGGGATGAAAATTGGACAAGGGGAAGGAGAGTGTCTTGGACACCGTACCAAGCCCTTCCGTCAGCGTCCGCGCGCGGCTTAACTCGGCCACCTCCAGCCCATCAAGAACCCGGTGTCTTGACATCAGAAAGTCGACAAAATCACTGTAGAAAACAATGGTATTAGACAGAAAAAAAAGTCGGTATTCTTCCGACTGAATTGAGGCTCGCGCATCCTCCATAGTCTCCAGACACCGAAGAAATTCCTCTTCTGCTTTCGTGTCCTGGCTCTCGTTCGCATAAACTTTTGCCAACTCGGCCTGTGCCTTCCACTGCTGGTACTTGTTTGCTTGCGGATCCTGCACCACCAGCCGGAGGGACTTCTCCTCTTCTGCGTAGTTGCGCTTGGCCCCCGCAATGAGACCACGAAGGAGCGTCGAATCAATGCTGGGTATGGGGCCGATTCCCTCTCTCTGGAGTTCCACCGCTTCTTGATTATGTTGCCCCGCCAGATCGTTCCTTCCTGTCCGGAGTGCGATCCACGTAAGTTGATTAAGGCATTGCGCTAGAGTTCCTTTGTCGCCCTGCGCGCGGGCCAACGGCAGCGCCCGATTCAAGATGCCCTCGGCCCCGCTGTCGTCGCCAAGTCCCTGGCGCGCCCAAGCTATTGTTGTCAGCCAGTAGGTTTGGTCAGCCAAGAGACCACTCTTGGTCGAGGCCTCTTCCGCTTCTTCATAGTACCTGAGAGCGTTTTCGTAATCGCCAAGTTCTCGGTAACTCCAGCCCAGGTTTCCCAGAGTCTTTGCCAATGTACCTGCAGCGCCCAGAGAAGTGGCCAATTTCTCGGCGGCTCGATTCCAGTCAATCGATTCGTCGTAATGGCCCTCCATTGTCGTCGCTAAACCCAGGCCACTCAGCGCGTCGGCTTCCAGGAATTGGTCTTTTTGCTCGCGCGAGAGCTGCAGCGTCTTCTTATAGGCTGCCTCCGCTTCTGTTATCTCACCCTTCCGAAAATGCAGGGTCCCGGTTCTTAGGGAGACTTCACCTAAAAGTTCGGGATGATATTCCTTTGCCAGAGCTTCCGCTTCTGCCAACTGCTTTTCAGCCTCGCTCAATCGGCTTAGCGCTCCAAGAGCGGCTGCTTGGATAAGCTTGCGTCTCAGGGCCGAATCACTCTTCGTAAGGAACGGCGGCAATTCCGGTTCCAGGAGGGAAAGAGCCTGCTGCTCCTGGCCCTGCATGTGGAGTATTTCAGCCTTCAAAACTATGAATCGCCAATGCCACTCTGTCTTTTCCGAGGGAAATCGTTGCAAGCCTTTATCGGCTTGCAGGAGGGCCGTCACAGTTTGACCGCGCTTCAACTGCAATCGAGCTTCGTCATAAAACGATTGCGGACTTGCCGGAGGACGGCAGGCCGAGACGAAAAGAACGGAAATGGAGAGTAGAACTAGCCCCCACCGGGTGGGCGCCCGTTGGAGCTTCCGCTTCCTCCAGAGCCGGTTCCTCCGTCGGGGGAGCCCAGCTTGAACCGCAGCATGGTCAGCGTCCGGATTCCCGGACCCGCAAACACTTCTGCAAAGGCGACCTTGCCAAAGTGCGGGACCTGTATGGTGTGCCCGTGGATCTTGGCTCCGGGCAGATCGGTCTCGATCTTTTCCACCAGCGAGCACACCAATGCCTCCTTGCCAGGCTCAACCAGTCCGTTCTTAACACGCTTTTGCAATTGTGCAAAGGTCTTACAGTCAAGAAGCAAGTCGTGCCGCAGCGTCACCTTTACCTCATGCCCGCCAAGCTTCAGCCCCTCGAAATGACTACCCAGCGCAATAATGTGGCCTTCCTTTTCCTTGATCTTGTGCTCGGAGGTCAAGCGCGTCAGCATGCGGTCCACGGTCAGGAAGTCCAGAATGCTCAGTCCCTCAACGACTACGGTGACGCTCGTCGTTGCCGTATCATCGTCCTGGAAGCTTCCAGAAAGGTGCGTCTGCGCCGAATCAAAAGACGCGATGCGCGGAATGTCAAACCTGTCCACGCCGGAATGAGCGAATCCTCCTTCGATCGGCAAGGCCAGCGAGGCCTGCGCGGGGATCGGCACGTCGACCGGACGTCCAAAATGCGCGCTTAGCGCATATCCACTTGCATGGAAATGGAATGGGAGCGGATCGAAAATAGCCATGTGATGGACCTCACGGGTTGGGATGGGGCCCAATACTAACCATTTAGGGAAGAAATTCAACTAGGAATTGCATCCGAGATACTTCATTCTCCTTTGCCCAAGTCCCCTTCGCCGCCGGATCGCCAGATACCACTACGCTATATTGGCCTGCGCGATCCACGCCATCTGGCACAAGCAGGTGCACTTCTTGCTGCGCTTTGTCCGCGGGCACGCTAACCTGCAGTACCGCGCGCCCACTTTCGTCCTGCAATTGACAGAGGTAATGGTCGAACGGCCGCGCCGGCAGAAAATCGAAATCCAGCGCAAACGCTTCATTCCGATGAACTTGTACCTTCACAGAGGCTTCCCCCCGCGAATCGCGCACGTTGGCTCCCGCCAGCGAGAAGGAGTTGAAGACCTGCGCACGCCCCGCGGAACCGGAAGTCTTCATTGAAGGCAGGGTAACTAAGTTTTGATAAGCTACGACTCCCAGCAAAATCGCCATTGCGGGTACCGCAAACGCCGGCCGTAGCCAGAGGAACCATCCGCTCCATCCTTTAGCCAGGCCTTTTGACCGCGCCTTCACGGGCTCTGTCTGGAAAACGTGCCGGCTATTGTCTACGAAAGCCGCAGCGGCCTTCACATCGAGCGCGCATTGGGGACAATCAAAAAAATGGTCTTCGTATGCTTCCTGAAGATCCTGCGGCAACTCTCCTAATACATACTTCTCGGCGGCCTGTAGCCGCACTGCTTCGTTATGGTCCATTCGTCCCTTCCGATAAATAGTGCCTGGGACCACAAAATCGTTTCACTAATTTTCGCTCCCCAGTGGCCGAGGCGAATTCCCAATTTGGTCCTTCTGATAGAGCGCCTTGAACTTATCCTTGGCCCGGTGGAGCAGGACTCGCAGGTAATCGCGGTCTACACCCATGGCTCTGCAAACCGCATCCTTATCCTTCTCCTCCAGGAAAACGGCGCGAAGCAACTCCTGATCCCTCTCCGGCAAGCCAGCAAGGATTTGGCGCACGTGTTGCGCCAGTTGTTTGGAAACCATCATTCCTTCCAAATCCAGTACCTTATCCGGAATCTCATTGTGGATATCTTCCATTTGCTGGTTTTTCCCCGCATTCCGGTAATGCTCCATCAGGACATTTCGGCAAGTGGCGTTAACGAACGCCCCAAAGCGCTCTGGCTGGTGTACCGCGTCCTTTCTTACCGCGGCGATCACGCGGATAAAAGTTTCCTGTTGTAAGTCCTCGACTCTGTCCGAGCTGATGGTCCTGGCCCGTAGCTTGATCCGCAGAAACTGCCCAAAATAGGCAAAAAAATGGTGCTCCGTAGCCGGGTCGCCGTTGCGGAGCTTTTCCACATAGTTTTTGTCGAACGCGAAGAAGTCCAAGCAGACCTCAGGGACGAGCGCATGGAGTATACCGTCGCCCTCCCCGGCGGGCAATGGAGCGTCGGATTCTTCGCCTCCCTGTGAAACGATTTCCGGGCTGCCCGCACTACTTGATTGTTAAATCTCGGTGCGCCCGGGATTGCTTAACCGTGGGGGCTCTCCCCGGTCCCCATGTGCCCCAGTAGGCGCATCCAGGCCCGACCTGATCGGGCCCCGCCTAACCGGCAAAGGATGCGCCTCCCCCTTTCTCCCAAGGGACGGGCAATACCACGGGAGGGAGGTTTTGTGGCAAGTCCAAGTCTGGCGGGCAGTTCGGGAAAACTTTCGGCCCTATTCCCCAATCACTCAGCAATCAATTTCAAAACCCAATTTGGCGGCTACCTTGCCGCTCCCGGCTGGACCGTCCTCAGCCTGGAATTCGTGGCCCGGCCGGAGAATGCGCGCAGCGCTCCGCTTGCTCTTCCGGGTGAGCTTCAGGCAGGCCTGGAAGACCTGCCCGGTTTCGCGGGAAGCGTCGTGCTCGTTGCGGAACAAGAACCGCGGCTGATCACCGTGGTGATTTTCTGGAGCGGAAGCGAAGGCCACCGGCGAAGCTCGCAAAGCGTCCGCAGAGTGCGCGCGCTCCTTGCGCCCTATGTGGATCGCAATTTGCGGATGCAAACTATGATGGCGCATCTGCCCGCGCCGCGCGAAATTCCAGAAATTCCGGCGGAAACTAGCGCGGACGAATCGAGTTTTATCCTCAGGGACAATGCTCCTCAAGAAGAAACCATCTGCGTTGCATAGCGCGTCTAATTATGCAGCGGCGGAGAAAGTGATAGAATAGGTGCGCAAGTGGAACCAAGGGACCTGGGCCAAGTGGTTACGAAGCTTTCGGACGGAAACTGCAGCGAGCGCGCTTGTGCTTGCGCCGCAGTCGTTTCGCTCGGCACACGGCGAGTGGGAGCGGAAGATCAGCAAGCTCTTTGCCTGAACCATTTTCTCCAGCGCTGTTACGCAGGTCTCGAAGCCGTCGATCCGCGTGGCCAGAAGTTTCGCGAAAACCCTGTCGACCTTCCTTCCATGCGCGCGTTCATTGAAGAATGCTCGCGCAAAGCGCTCGACGTCAGCTTGCAATCGGAAGATCTCAGCAATCTCGAGCGCGGACGCTTGCTGGACATTCTGCTCTGGGCCGGCGAACTGTTTCTCTTGCTGCGCGCCCCTCGCGTCATTCTGACGGAACCCGTCCCGGCCGAGCCTCTTGGCGCCTCCCGCGCCGCCTCTCCGCGCCTGTAACTCCTGGCTGGCGCAACTGCACTCCTCTCCTGAGTTCGAAGCTATGCCATCACGCGATTCGACTCTCGTATCATGCCATGTGCGGACCCAGGGGGCAGTTCATATCAGTCCGGTCTTTGATTGCGTGAGCGCGTGCCGATGCGGTATAGCCAAACAATTAAATAGACCAGCCCAATGAAAAACCCTGCCCCTGACAGCCGAAAAAGATTAAGCATTATGACGCTACGAGTGAATTGTTGCGGGGCCATTCCGGCATAGGCGGTTAGTCCCAAGAAAACAATCGCACTGAGAACTATAACCGTCAAAAAAATGGGTTTCATGGGTGGGACGCCAATTTCATTTGTTGCACCGCCTGTCTCCGGTACACGAGTATAGAGTAGGCAGCTAACCCAATGAAGCCAGTCGTTAGAAATAAAAGAAACCAAATAGTTTTATGAGGTTTCCTCGAAGTGTCTAATGTTGCCCAGTACCAAAACATTCCGATGGCGAGGTAGATTCCAGCGGGGGCAGATACCACACCTATGACACCGCAGAAGATCCTGAACAAGACGGAGGTTTCCATTTGAGAGAGCCTCTGTGGGTCCAAGATCAAAAAGAGACCTACCACAAAAACCAGAAAGGCAAGAGTAATTACGCCCGCGAGTGGGAAAAGACTGATATTCCGTGGCGCTACTAGCCAATCATGACGCCGCATTAGTTTATTGGCCTCCAAAAAAAGATTCTTCTGCTGTTTCACTTAAAGGTCAACGGACGGGTGGCCCAGGTGTTGCGTTGCTCTTTGTTCTTCGCGGCGCCCCATCGGTGAGAGGATACCACTGTTGTAAGACACCAGAACGTATAGAGATGAGGGGTGCCCCACGCGTCGGGTTTACGCGTGGGGATTTTCTTTATGCCGAGAGATCTGAAGCGACACCGCGGCCGCTGGTCGCGAGTTCTGTGAAGTCAGTCTTGGTCAGAAGGAGTTGGGGCGGCGGCGTGAGGGCGACGGAAGAGGCGGGCAGCCCAGTCGGTGAAGGAGACCGACTCGAGCTCGGCGAGATAGGAATACGAGACGGGCACGACGAGGAGCGTGAGCAACAGGCAGAGCGTTTGGCCGCCGATGATCGTCACGGCGATGGAGGCGCGTTGCTCGGAACCGGCACCGATGCCGATGGCGACGGGAATCAAGCCCGCGATGATGGAAAGCGTGGTCATCAGAATGGGACGAAGGCGGACGCGGTTGGCTTCGAGGATCGCTTCGCGCAAAGGCATTCCCGCGGCGCGCAGGCGGTTCGTGTAGTCCACCTGCAAAATGCCGTTCTTCTTCACGATGCCGAGGAGCAGAAACATGCCGAGAGCGCTCCAGAGGCTGAGCGCGCGCCCGGTGATCCACAGCGAGAAAAGCGCGAACGGCACGCTGAGCGGCAGCGTGAGCATGATGATGAACGGATGCGAGAAGCTCTCGAACTGCGCGGCCAGCACCATGTACATGAAGATAGAGGCCAGCAGCATGGCGAGCAGAAGGTTCCAGGTGGTTTCCTCGAGAACTTTTACCTGGCCCGTAAAAGTGAGCGAATAGCCCGTCGGCAATCCGACCTCTTTGACGGCCTGCACGGTGTGCGCGGCGGCGAGGTCGAGCGGATAGCCAGCGGCAACGTTGGCGTAGACGGTCACTTGAAACTCGCGATTGTAGCGTTGCAACGTAGCGGGCCCGGCGCCGCGCTGGATGGTCGCGACATTTTCCAGGCGCACCTGACCCAGCTTGGAGGAGGGCACCATCATGCGCGCGAGAACATCCGGATTGTCGCGCTGCTCCTGCAAAAGCTGCATGGTCACCGGGTATTGCTCGGAGCCTTCTTTGAAGCGGGTGATTTCGTCTTCGCCGGAATAAAAGAGCCGCACCGCGTCGCTGACATCCGTCATGCGCACACCAATGTCCGCGGCGCGCTGGCGATCCACCTTGACCTGGAGTTCCGGCTGGTTGAGGTTCAGGCTGGGATTGACGTCCACCAGATCGGGATATTTTGCCATACGCCCGGCTGCGGCTTTGCTGATTTCCGCGAGCTGGGAAAGGTCCGGTCCGCGAATCACGGCGAAGATGGGGAAATAAATTTCGCCGCCAAGCACGGAGGGCAGGCGCACGTTGTAGGTCATGTTGTGGTAGCTGGCCTCGATCTTGCGCACCTCCGAGGCCAATTGCACGTGAGTCTTCTTTCGCTCGCTCCGCGGCACCAGCACGATAAAAAGATGCGCATGGTTGGTAGGGCCGTGCGTGAAAGCTTGCACCAGCGCCACTTCCGGGAGCGCAATGACACGCTGTGAAATCTCCGCCGCCAACTGCGTGGTTTTTTCGAGCGATGTGCCTTCCGGCAGCGTGTAGGAGCTGATCAGTTCGGACTGGTCGTCGGCGGGAATCCAGTCGCGCCCTACGAGGCGATAGAAGCCAAAGGTCGACAGAAAGGTCACCACGCAAACAAGAAGGATCGCGCGGCGGTGCGCCAGCGACCAACGCAGCAGCTGAAGATACCGCACTTCGACAGAATGTAAGAAGCCTTCCGAGGAGTGCGCTTTCTTTTCGCGCTGGCCCAGCTTCAAGAGCCGAGAGCTCATCATGGGCGTCAGCGTAAACGCCACGAGCAGCGACACCATGATGGCCATGGCCATGGTCCAGCCGAAGGAATTCACGTACTTGCGCGCATAGCCGGTCATGAACGCAATCGGCAGAAAAATGATGACGAGCGAAAGCGTTGTGGCCATGACGGCGAGCCCGATTTCCTTAGTGGCTTCAATGGCCGCCTCAACACGGTCTCTTCCCTTCTCCTCCATGTAGCGAAAAATGTTTTCTAGGACGATGATGGCGTCGTCAATTACAATCCCTACGGCGAGCGTCAGGGCAAGCAACGTCATGTTGTTCAGGGAAAAATCCATGCCGCGCATTAAGGTGAACGTGGCAATGACGGACGCAGGAATGGCCACTGCGGCAATGAGCACGGCGCGCCAGTTGCGGATGAACAGCCACACCACGAGGCTGGCGAGAACGCTGCCGAGGATCAGATGTTCGATGAGCGAATGGACGGAGGCTTTGATGAAATCGGAAATGTCGTGGACAATTTGTAACTGAACGCCAGGCGGCAATTGCGAGCGGAGGTCCTGCACTTTGCTGCGCACGTCGTCGGCCACGCGCACGGTATTCACACCGGATTGCCGCAGCACCTGGATAGAGACCACATCCTGCGCGGGCATGCCTTTGTGAAATAGCGCGGACCACGTGCGCAGTTCCTGCGCGCCGTCTTCCACTTGCGCCACGTCGCGCACGCGCACGGGCGTCCCGCCGCGGGTGCCAATCACGATTTCGCCGAATTGTTCTGCAGACGTTACGCGCCCCAGGGTGCGCAGCCCCAGTTCCATCGGGCCTGTGATCATCCGCCCGCCGGGCGCTTCGATATTTTCCCGCTGTAGCGCCGAGCGCACATCCAGCACAGTAAAGTTGTGCGCGGTAAGTTTTTGCGCATCGAGCAGCACGCGGATTTGCCGCCCTTGCCCTCCGTTCAGGTCCACACTGCCGACTCCGTCCACGGTTTGAATCGCGCGGCGCACCTGCTTGTCCGCGATTTCCGTCAACTCGCGGCGGCTCATCGGCCCACTGACGAGCAGTGTGAGAATGGGGTCGGACTGCGGGTCCAGCTTGGTGATAACCGGCGGCAGCGTGTCTCGTGGGAGCCGGTCGATGGCGCCGGCAACTTTTTCGCGAATGTCCTGCGCTGCGCCTTCGATGTCGCGTTCCAAAACAAAAGTACAAATGATCCAGGCCTGTCCCTCAAAGGAATAAACGTCGATTTCATCGATCCCGCTGACGGAGGAAATGGCATCCTCGAGCGGCAAAACGACGCCTGTCACCACTTCTTCAGGAGTAGCACCAGGCAGGCGCACTGTGACATTTATCGTCGCAGGATCAGCCTTGGGAAATAAGTCAACGGCCAGGCCGCGGTAGGAAAACGCGCCCAGGGTCACCAGGAAAGCAATCAGCATCACCGTGAAGACGGGATACTTGACGCAGGTTTCGGCGAGCTTCATTTCTCGTCACGCTTGCTGGAATCGTTTCTTTGGCTGCTATTTCATTGCCGGCGTATTGCCCGTGCTGGCGCCGGCTGCTTGTTCTTGAACGACCGCGCCATCGCGCAATTCGCCAGAGACAGCTACGGCAACGCGGTCGCCGGGCTTCAAGCCTTCCGCCACTTCAAAACGCCGACCGCGCTCATCCTCGGTCTGGCCTGCAGGGCGGATTTGCCGCTCGGAAACACGATTGCCGTTCAGCAAAAAAACCTTGTACACGCCGTAGCGGTAGTTCACAGCGCTCACCGGGAGAAATATGGTTTTCTCTTGCTTCTCACTGGGAATGGAAGCTTGCAAAAAGAATCCCGGCTTTAATCTTCCCTCTAAATTCGCCAGCAACGCTTCCGCTTCGAAGGTTCTCGAGTCCTGCGCCACTGCCGGATTGATGCGGGCTATTTTTCCTTGAAACGTTTCTCCGGGAAAAGCCTCGACGTGCAAATCGATGGTGACGCCGTCCTTGACCCATCCCGCCCAACGTTCGGGCACCGCTAAACGCGCGCGCAAACGGTCGGTGCGCACCAGCACCATCACCGGACTCTGTACTCTCAAATATTCACCGGGATGTACGTTCCGCGTTTTGATTGAGCCGGGGTAAGGCGCGCGAATCGTCGAGTCGTTGAGTTTCTTCTCCGCCAGTTTTTCGCTGGCTTCGCTCGAAGCCAGCAGCGCCTTCAGCCGGTCCACCTCTTGCAGCGCCACGGTATAAGCCGCCTTCGTGCTCTGGTAGCGGCTCGCAGCTTCATCGAGTTGCTGCTGCGAGATCAGTTTGTCGCGAAACATTTCCTGCGCGCGGCTGTTTTTGTGATCCGCATCGAACAAATCGGCTTCCGCCCGTTGCACCGTCGCAATTTTCTTGGGATCGGTGGGGGGCGGATCGTTCGGTCCAATCCCCAACTGCGCCCGCACTTGCGTCACGATGCCGCGCTGGCGCTCCACTTCAAATTGCAATTCCTTGGGATCTAGCCGGACGAGGGCCTGCCCTTCCTTGACGTTATCCCCCACATCGCTCAGGATTTCCGCCACGCGACCTTCCACCTCCGAGCTGAGCGTGCTTTCCTCCAATGCATACAGGGAACCCACTGCCTGAATCCGCCGGCGCGCCGTTTCTTCTGCCACGGTATAGGAATGAATTGGAGTCGGATGGGAGGCGTCGCCGAGCACGCTGGAAGGCTGCGACTTCGAGCACCCCGCGGCCAGCGCTGCGATAAATACTAGAACGGAGCCAAAACGGGCAGTACCTTGCAAAAAACCAGGCTTTCGCTTTGTTCCGAAAGACACGTTGAAGAGCATCCCCGTCCTGTAGTTTTGACGCACCAGTAATGCCATTCGTTTCAGCCACTCAGGAGCAATGGAGCCATGTGAAACCGCTGTGAATGCCTAGCTCAACAATAACTGCCGCGGCCGAACCAGCGTACGCCCGAGAGCCGTGCGCAAACCTTCAAATTCTATCAGGACTGGGGAGTAGCCACTATTGCTTGTCTTTCTGCTCGGCCCCGAGATCGCCGAACGGCCACAGATGGAACGCCTTCAGCTCTTCGTATTGGTGCTGGGCGCGCAGCATCTTCGCCGTGCGCTCCGCAGGCCACGGTGAAGCGAAGCGCTCCGGTCGGTCGGCAATCCAGAAGGCAGTAAGCGCCATGAGCGTAGCGTTTTGCGTCAGCACGTCGGGCTTCTGTGCTTCCAGCGCATCCGCCGCGGAATGATGCGTATACCCGTAGTTCGAAGTGTCTTGCAACATGTTGATGCCCGGGAGTCCGGCAATCGAGAACGGCAGAGTGTCCGTCCCCGATTCCACTTTGTCGTCCACTTGCAGCGTTCGAAAATTGGATAAGGAATTCGCAAACGGCTCGAACACGGGCACCAAATCGTCACGGCCGCCCAATTGGAAGCCTTTCACTGGCCCCTGTCCGAAGTCCAGCACTAAATCGCCCAGGTGATTCGACAGTTCTGCCTTGTGCTGCTCCACATACGCGAACGATCCATCGAGGCCCTGCTCTTCTCCAGTGAACAACACGAACCGAATCGTGCGCCGTGGGCGCTGGCCGGAATGCATAATGGCTTCGGCAGCTCCAAGCACGGTGGCAACTCCCGAACCGTTGTCCGTCGTGCCCTCGGAGAGGTCCCAAGAATCGAGGTGTCCGCCTACAACGAGGATTTCCTCCGGATGCTCGCGCCCGCGGATTTCGCCGACCACATTGGCGGTCTCGACAGGTCCACTGGTAAACGAATTCTGCACGTTGAACCGCACTCTCGGGGTAATCCCTCGCTCCAGGAATCGCTCCAATTGTCCTTGGTCCTCGGCGGTCATGGACAAGACCGGCACAGCGAAGTCCGCGTTGAAACCAAGAATCCCCGTGTGCGTCAGGTTCATGCCTGTGGATTTTCCTCCGCCTTGTCCGCCGATGATCGCGATGGCGCCCGCCGACCCGGCGGCCTTCAGGAAATCACCAAACTGCGCGAAGAGCATCATGAAGTCTTTGTTTGGCTTGCCCTTCGTGACCACTAGCGCAATCTTTCCTTTCAGCCTGGTAACATTCCGGATCTCGTTGTCGATGTCGAACAAGTTGACGGTAACCACGTCGCCTTCTGCGCCTCCAGGAGCAGTGGATCCGGTCCATCCCATGGCATCGACGTGTAGTTTGTGGCGCACCGGCGCAAGGATTTCGCATTCCGCCGCTCCCCGCGTCCAGCCGCGCCAAATCGTGTATTTCTCGGTGTGCACGTTTTCGAGTCCGATGGCCTTCATCTTCACGACGCCCCACTCCTCTGCCTTGCGGTCTGCCGGCGAGCCCGTGACGCGGCCGCCGACGTCGTCGCTCAACTCGGTCAGGAAACCGAATGCATGAGAATTCATCATTCCTTCGCCGGCGATGCGAACCAGCGCCGGCTTGGTGCCATCCGCATCTGGCCCTGTTGCGGACGTTCGATTGTCCGCGCGAAGCTGCGCCGCTCCCAGAGTCAAACCCGCGGCCACGATCATTAGTCTTACGAAGCTTCGTTGCATTCCGGTTTCTCCTCGCGCTTCTGGCGCACAGCAAGCCTACCACGCACTCAGACGCATCCGCCCGTGGTTCGTTTCAATCCCAACAAAACCGGCGGCCAGAATCGCGCTCGTCACGTGCGGTCGGCCTGTCTTGCATAACCGTCATGGATGTAATACACTGGATTCATGAAATCTCTCACGGTCAGATTGCCCGAGCCGCTGGTGGCCGACATCGAGGCAGAATCACGCGGTCGGAAGATTTCGAAGTCGGATGTCGTTCGCGAACGCCTTGAGACCGCGCCGCGCCTGCGTCGCCGGCGCACTGCCTCTCTCAATGCAATAGCCGATCTCGTTGGTTCGGTGGAAGGACTGGCTGCCGACTTGTCTGCGCGCAAGAAAGACTATTTGCGATCCACGAGCTATGGCCAGAAACGTTCTCGTTGACGCAGGCTTTCTCGTGGCGCTCCTGAGCAGCCGTGACGCTCACCACCAGTGGGCCGTGATTCAGGCGGACGCCCTGCCTCCGCCTTGGTCCACGTGCGAAGCGGTGCTGTCGGAGGCGTACCATCTCCTCGGATCTCGCGGAGCGGGGAGTCTTGGCGCCCTCGTTCTCCGCCGCGCCTTACTTATCTCCTTTGAATTTGCCAAAAACGCTGAGCCGGTCACGAAACTGATCGAAAAATACTCCAGCGTTCCTATGAGCCTCGCCGATGCCTGCCTGGTTCGAATGACGGAAACCCTGGCCGATCCGGTCATCCTCACGACCGACGCGGATTTTCGAGTGTATCGCCGGCACAGCCGCCAAGTGGTTCCTTGCGTAACGCCCGAAGGATAGGCCATTCGGCACATTGCGGCGCTAAAGCAAGCGGCCCTTTTTGAAAAATGGCAGACTTTTTGGTTGCACTGGTGAATCGCATGGAGCGAGTCCGCAGGTTTCCAGCCCCATTTTTCCTCGCCCTCACGATGTGCGCATCCTTCGCGTTTGCAGGGGGCTCCGCCGATTCGCAAGAGCCGGCGCAAAAACCGGCGTCGGAAGCCCCTGCGAGAAAATCGGAAAAGGCGGATAAGGCGGAGAACCCTGCGCAAATCGAATTGCTCGAAACTAAAGTGCGATTCGAAGCGAACGGCGACAGCCGCAAGGAAGTTCACGCGCTGGTGAAAATCAATAGCGAACTCGGCGTCAGCCAGTTCGCTCGGCTCAATTTCGATTTCAACCGGTCCTTCGAATCGGTCGAAATCCCGCTGGTTCACATTACCCACCCCAGCGGTGGCACCGCGGACATCTTGCCCAGCGCCATCACCGATCAACCGAATCCCGCGGTCGTCAACGCTCCGGCATATCAGGATGTCCGTGTCAAATCTGTGCGCATCCTCGGCCTCCAGCCTGGTGACACCCTCGAATACCGTGTTATCCGAAAGGTCTCCCACCATCCTCTCGCGCCCGACTTCTGGCTCGACCACACCTTTGACCGCACCGGCGTCGTCTCCCGGGAGATCTTCGAACTCGACTTGCCGAACTCGCGAACCGTCCAAAAGTACGTCAACCCGAAGACGTCGATCACTTCCAGTGAAGCGACTGGTCAGGGCAATTCCGCTCGCAGCACCTTCCGCTGGGAGCGTTCAAATCAGTCTCCAGTTGGCGCTGAAGCTGGGTCGTCAGAGCCAGATGTTGTACTGACAACTTACGATTCTTGGCAGCAACTCGCCAGTCGCCTCGCAGAATTTCTTACACCGAAGCCCGTTGGCCCGCAGGTTCATGCCAAAGCTTTGGAAATCGCTCCACTCACCAGGGGACACAGAGGTTTTGGCACTAATCCTCACGCAATCAATGAGCTTTACGATTTTGTCTCCCAAAAAACCCGAACTATCGATCTTCCTCTAGGAGCTACTGGATTCCGCACCCGGACGCCAGCGGAGATTCTGGCGTCCGGCTATGGGACTCCTGAAGACAAACTCCTACTCTTTGCCGCGCTCGCAAGTGAAGTGGTCACGCTTCCCCGCGCGGTCCTTGTTCCGAGCGCCATGCCAAAGGAAACAGGGGGGCTCGCGCGCCCGAGCGTGTTTGATCACCTCCTGACCGAGGTTGGCATACCCTCAGTAAGTTGGTGGGTGGACTTGAGTCTCGAAGTAGCTCCCTATGCGATGTTCCCTTCCCAGTTCCGAGGCAAGCATGGCCTTTTTATAGCCCCTGACAGCCAGCTCCTTTGGCGTGATATTCCATCGGATCTTCCCTATGTGGCAATGCAAGAAGTCAGTATAGACGGAGCTTTGGGACAGGAAGGCAAGCTTACGGCAAAAGTTCATTATGCGATGCGTGGAGACAACGAGTTGCTCCTGCGAGTTACTTTTCATCAATCGCCGAAGGA
>CAZGBQ010000101.1:0-14412 GCA_964524045.1 uncultured Acidobacteriaceae bacterium | reverse complement strand
AGCTTTTTCTTCAAGTCGTCCGCGAACTGCTCGCCCCATTCCGTCGATCCCGTCAGCGCGTACTCCTCTCCATCCCAGCTACATGCGACGATCGTGCGCCGCGGCCGAATTCCGCGCTGCTTCAATTCGCCGAGGGCGCGCGTCAGTTCCATCATCGAAGCTGTGCCACTCGAGGGATCGACGCCGCCAAAAACCCAGGCGTCACGATGATTTCCCACCAGCACCCATTCGTCCGGCAACTCGCTGCCGCGAATGCGCGCCTCTACGACCGTGTACGGCTGAAGGCTGGTGTCCATGTCCACCTTAACGTGAGCCGTAACTGCACCCGTAAAGCGATATTTGATTGGCAGCGCGCCTTGCCACTCTCTTGGCGTTTCTGGACCGTTCATGTTTTCGAGCAGCGGCTTTGCGTCGTGCCACGAAAGAGGAAGAGCGGGGATTTTCGGCAGCGACTGAGCTTCCTGGGGAGGAATATGTTTCGCACCGGGTACGGAAGCCCAGCCTGGAGTCGTAGGATCGCCCGGCACAATGTAGTCGTAGGTGATCGCGCCGCGCTGGATGTGACTCTCCGGTCCCCACGGCCCATCGGGGAACACTTTTCCGCGCGTGAAGCCGTCTTCCGCTGGATCAGAGTAAATTAGCAACGCTGCCGCACCTTCGCGCTCCGCAGTGAGCGCTTTGAAGCCGCGGTAGCTGTACGGATTCGAGTAGCGCACCATGACGATCTTTCCTTTGACGCTGATTCCGTTTTTTCGCAGCAGCTCATAATCTTCCGGATTCCCGCTGTGCGCGTAAACCACCTCCGCGGTCACGTCGCCGGAGGCAGAATAACCAAAGTGCGCGCCCGAAACTGTGGGGTTTTTCGTGTCCGGGTCGGCATCGACCACGTCCTCGCGTAAAGACGCCGTGTAATGCGCCGGTACGGTCATTTCCAGGGAAACGCTGCGTGGCCGCGAATGCAAAACGTCGTAGCGGCGCAAGGTGACGTCTTCCCAGCCTTGCTTCCGCCACGCCTCAGCGATGAATTCCGCAAGCTCATTGTTGCGCGCAGAAGCAGCCGGGTGTGGCTCCGCGGTAAACGTTCGGTGCCACTCGCGGGCCTTCTCCGGCGAAGGAATCAACTGAAAATCAGTTTCGAGCTGACGCTCTGCCGCCGAGCGTGCCGCGGTGAAGCCCAGAATGCGCGAGGAATTCGAATTAGATTCCTGGCGTTGAGCAAGAAGACCCGCGGAAAAAGCCATAGTGGCCAGGAAAATGATGGTCCCGGTCAAAGGAACTTTTCGCATCTGTAGTGAACGCTCCAAAAAACTGCACAAACAAGAGGTCGAATTAAACCGGAAATACCTTGGCCAATGCCGCTTCAAGGGCGCGCGCAATCAGCCCGCATTCTTCCCTTGAAATCGGGAACGGCGGAGCAAGCAAAATGTGGTCTCCACGCTGGCCATCGACGCAACCTTGCGTTGGATACGTCAGCACGCCTTCGGCAACGGCGGCCTGGCGGATTTTCTCGGCGATTCCACTCTCCTTTGAAAACGGCTCGCGCGAGGCCTTGTCTTTCACAAACTCGACGCCCAACAACAAACCCAAGCCACGAATGTCGCCGACATGCCGATGGTGTTGCAAGGTCGCGAGTGCTTCTCGCAAATCTCGACCACCCGGTCCAACACGATCAAAAAGCTTGTGTGCCTCCAAGTGATCGAGTACTGCGTTCCCTGCCGCCGCGCACACGGGGTGCGCTTGATATGTAAAACCGTGCATGAACGCGCCAGAGCCGCGCTCGAACGCTTCGACCACACGTCCAGACACGAGAACAGCGCCGAGCGGTGCGTACCCGCTCGCCACTCCCTTCCCCACGAGAATAATGTCTGGCTCGATGCCCCAGTGCTGCACGGCAAACGGCTTTCCGGTGCGGCCCATGCCGGTCATGACTTCGTCGGCGATCAGCAGGATTCCGTGCTTACGACAGATTTCCGCAATCCGCGCGACGTAGCCATCGGGCGGCACTGCCGCTCCAAGCGTCGCTCCAACCACGGGCTCAAAGATAAAGGCCGCTACGGTTTCAGGTTCGTTTTGCAGAAAGGTGTCTAAGTCGTTTGCACATGCAATTGCGCACTCCGGAAAAGTTTTCTCGAAGGGGCAGTGATAGCAGAAACATGGCGCGATGTGCCCCCATTCAGCAATGAACGGAGCGTAGGGTGCGCGCCGGGCCACGTTTCCACTAACGGTCATCGCCCCAAGGGTGCTCCCGTGATAGCTCTGCCGCCGCGAAACAACGCGATAGCGGTTCGGCTGCCCGGTTTCCAGGTGATACTGCCGTACCAATTTGATGGCGGTTTCCGCCGCTTCCGAGCCGCCCGACGTAAAGTAAACGCGCCCGCCGTTGCGGAAATTCTCCGGCGCAAGCGCCAGTAGCCGCGCGGCAAGTCTTTCCGCAGGAGCCGTGTGAAACTGCGAAGTGTGCGCGAACGCAATTTGTGCGGATTGTTCCGCCATCGCGCGCCCAATTTCCGCAACGCCGTGGCCGATGCTGACGACCGCAGCTTGCCCTGCCGCATCGAGAAACCGGCGCCCGCTCTGATCCACAATCCAGCAACCTTCGCCGCGCGCGGCAATGGGAAACGTCTTTTTGAAATTTCGGGAAAAAAGCCCGCTGCTTGTCGGCATGAATGATCCGTCGCACGATTGTAGCAGAGTCGTGCGCGTTCCTCTTTGGAGTGAGGTAGCTTGCCGCCGCCTTCAGTGTCCCCGGCGAAAGACTTGTGCTAGCCTTGCGCAGTTTTCGCATTGACGCTGATGCGTCCCCACGTTAAAGAGGAGGCGGATTCGCTCTTGGCAGAACCTCAAACCGGCCTCGTTCGAACCATTGGGCGCTGGAGCCTGGTGGCGCTCATGGTCAACACCATGGTCGGCGCAAGCATTTTTGGACTGCCCGCGCTGATCGCCGCGCGCCTCGGTAAGTGGAGCCCTCTCGGTTTCCTCGTCGCATTCGCCGGAATTTCGGTTATCGCAGCGTGTCTCGCGGAGGTGGCGTCGCAATTTTGCGAAACCGGCGGTCCATACTTGTATGCAAAGGCCGCCTTTGGCCGCTTCCTGGCGATTCAGAACGGCTGGCTGATGTGGCTTACACGCATCGCCGCGGTGTCGGCGGTTGCCAACCTCTTCATCACCTACCTGAGAGAGCTTCTTCCTGTAGTCAAACTCCCGCTGGCCAGAGCTGCCGTCCTGACCGTGCTTATTGGATTCCTCGCGTTGATAAACTACCGTGGCGTTACCGGTGGAAAGCAACTCAGCAATTTTTTCACTGCGACGAAAATCGCTCTGTTGATCTTCTTCATCGTTTCGGGACTCACGGCGCTCGCGCTACACCCTGGCATACGAATAACACCAGCCGCCACGTCCAGCAGCGCGAGGGACTGGTTCGAAGCCATTCTCCTTATGTTGTATTCCTATGGAGGGTTTGAGGCCGCGCTGATTGTCTCGGGCGAAACACGCGACGCGCGCAGGGACATTCCCATCGCGCTGTTTGCTGCGATTGCGACAACCACACTCTTGTTTATCTCCGTTCAGTATCTAGTCGTTCATACTGTTCCCGACGTAGCCTCTTCCGCCGCGCCCGCGGTGGATTCCGCTCGCCGCTTTCTGTCGCCTGCCGGCGTTCACATCGTGGCCGCCGGCACGTTGGTCTCCGCCTACGGCTATCTCAGCGCCAATATGGTGCACACCCCAAGAATCACGTTCGCCATGGGTGAGCGCGGCGATTTTCCTTTCTTTTTTGGCAAGATCCATCCGCGGTTTCGAACGCCGCACATTTCCATTGTGATTTTTGCGGGGCTGCTCCTGATTTTTTCCATCGCTGGAGATTTTCGATGGAACGCCATGCTTTCCAGCGTGGCGCGCCTGTTCGTGTACGGTTCGGCGGCCGCGGCCTTGCCGGTTCTTCGCAAAAAACATCCGCGCGCCGATGCCTTCCGTTTGCCCGGCGGAATCTTCCTCTCTGCGCTTGCTCTGCTTTTTACCGCCGTACTTGTCACGCGCATGCACCGAGGAGAATTCGTCGTGATCGCGGCGACCGCCGGCCTTGCCTTCGTAAATTGGCTCTGGGCCCGCAAGCATTCGCCTCCAAGGTCTCTGAGCTAGAATGATCCTTGCAACAATAGAAAACGGCATCCAATTTGGCGGTTGATCGAATAGCCTTTGCGTAGCATTCAATCCTTCAAGACGAAGCTCTACGAAGGTGTGAGTTTCATGACGAAAACGAGAACCGGAGACGCGTGGATGCCCGCGGAGGCGTATGGACGCGGGCTGCCGAAGTTTACCGTGAATCTGCTGGTGCGCGACGTTCAGAAAGCGCTTCCCTTCTACCGGGACGTCCTCCTCGCTGCAGTTCGTTATGCGGATAACGACTTTGCGGCCCTCAATCTGCAAGGCGTCGACTTCATGCTTCATGCGGACCACGCTTACGATCACCATCCTGCGTTCAAACGCTTGCAGGAGCCTGGCCCTCGCGGAACCGGAGCGGAATTGCGCGTCATGGGCGTCGATCCCGACGCTGCGGAGCGCAGGGCCCAAGCTGCCGGCGTAAAGATCCTGCAAGCCGCCACGGATTTTCCGCATGGATGGCGCGACGTTATGCTCGAAGATCCCGACGGCTATGTCTGGGCCGTTGGCCTCCCGACTCTCTGAAAGAGAGCTAGTTCCAATCGCTGTTTGGCCTTGACAATCGCAGCGCGGACGTACATCTTGGTTGGCTTTGCCCTTCATCAATATTTGAGACAATGTGACGGGCCGAGCATCGAACCCAAAAATGACCAAGGTCCGCCTCTGTTTTCACGATCGCTGCTTCGATGGCACGGCCTCGGCTGCATTGTTCTATCGCTTTTACCGCGAAAAGTTTGACTCGAGTGCTGAGTTTGCGTTCACGGGGATGACCCATCGCGCGTCGCAGCCTTGGGAAGACCACATTTTCGACGGCGATGAAAACGCCATCGTAGACTTCAAGTATTCGAACTCGCCCAAGGTAACCTGGTGGTTCGATCACCATCAAAGCGCATTTCTGACTCCAGCGGACGCGGAACATTTCCGACGCAGCCCGCAAGAACACATGTTTTACCAGCCGGACTTCAAGTCGTGTACCAAGCTGATTGCGACTGTGACCAATGAAAAGTTCGGATTAGACATCGCGCCTCTTGCCGAGTTGATTCACTGGGGAGACATCATTGACGGCGCGCAGTATCCGACCCCGCAAGCCGCTGTGGAACTTGCCGAGCCGGCCACCCAGCTGGCCTTGGTAATTGAAGCGGCGCCGGAGAATGGTTTGCCTGCGCAGATAATCCCCGACCTCGCCTACCGCTCTCTGGCCGAAATAGTCAAGTTGCCGCTAGTGGCGAAACATCTCGAGCCGCTTCTCGAGCGCCATCGCCGGTCGATCGAAATTTTGCGGGAGCGCATTGAGGCGCGAGACGGCGTGATTTTTTTTGATGTAAGCGATTTGGATTTGGAAGGCTACAACAAATTCATTCCGTATCTGCTGCATCCCGAGGCTGTATATTCCGTGAGTCTGAGCGCCTCGCCCGTACGCGCGAAAGTCTCGTTGGGCACGAATCCATGGAATCAAGCCACCGCGGATCAGAACTTGGCATCGCTGGCGGAAAAGCATGGAGGAGGCGGCCACCCGCGCGTTTCTGCCATCTCCTTTGACCCCGGGGATTTGGCGCATGCCCGTGAAGTTGCACGCGATCTTGCGGCCGTTTTGCGGCGCAAGTAGCGCTTGTCTTCGTAATCTGCTGGTCACTGGAGACAAGTTTTCGGCATGTCGACAAAATCCCACTGTCCCGTGTAAAATTTTAGAATCCCACCGTGGACCGGTAGCTCAATGGTAGAGCAGCTGACTCTTAATCAGCGGGTTGGAGGTTCGAGTCCTCCCCGGTTCACCAACTCATCATGCGCTTTCGTGCGTGCAGAGATCCGCCGTAGCCTTGCCGCTGGTGTCTTTGCGCCGGACGGCAGTATATGTGGCACACTTCTTTAGTAGGCGCAGGTTCGCTTCGTCCCGGCCGCCTTCTGTGCGCATGGGTCATGCTATTCGCAGGTGTCCAGTCCTCCTATGCAACGCAAGCGGAAGTAAACCAAAGTTCGAGCACCAAGCCTTCTCCCCATGTTTCCCTGTCCGAGGCCAAGGCCTTCCTAGATCGCGGAGACGTTAGCGAAGCGGAGCGGTCGGTACGCGCCTATTTAACCAACAACCCGGCTTCCGGCCCCGGCCATTCTCTTCTCGGCCTCATCCTCTTTCGCAAGATTCAGGCTAGCGTCCCGGCGGACGCCAAGTCCGGCCCCGCCGATGCCCCTTTTCATGTTGTGGACCCAAAGTTTCGAGATGAACTGGCAAAAGCGTCGCTTGCAGAATTCACCGAGGGGGCCAAATACGCCAAGCTCAGCGCATTTGATCTCAAGATTGTTGCCCTGGACTACGTTTTACTGGGTAGCTATCCCGACGCCAGCAAATGGCTTGAGCGCTCGGTCGAATGGGATCCCCAGGACGCCGAAGCCTGGTACTATCTTGGCCGCGCGAAATATACCGAGAACCGATTCGACGAAGCCATTATGGCTTTCAACAAATGCCTTGCGCTTGATCCGCGCAATGTGAAAGCAGAAAGCAATCTGGGGCTCTCTTTCGTGGGAAAGAATCAGGTGCCCGAGGCTTTCGCCGCTTTTCATAAGGCGATTGAGTGGCAGGCGAACCTCCCCCATAAGAACCCGGAACCGTACATCGATATCGGAGATCTGCTCATTCAACAGGGCCAGGCACAAGAAGCCATCCCGTTTCTTCAGCAGGCGATTCACATTGATAAACGGGAGAGCCGCGCTCATGAAAAACTCGGCGGCGCCTATCTGGCTCTAGAGCAGCTTCATCCTGCGCAGCTCGAGTTTGAGGCCGCAATCGTTCTCGAACCGGAAATTGCGCGATTGCACTATTTGTTGGGAACCACTTATCGCAAGCAAGGCCTACGAGACGAAGCAAACGTAGAATTCAAGCGATTTGAGACCCTGAAAGCAAATCCCAATCAAGGGTCGCAGCCAGGAATAGAGTTGCCGAAGCACCCTGAGCCTTGAGGTCTCGACTCGGCAAAATGCCCCAAATTAATTTGCAGAGACTGTGGAAATGGCTGCTTCTAACTTCTCACGCACTTGCGACAAGGCAGCTTCGAAATCGGGCGAACGAAGATGGTCCATAACTGTGCTCAGTTTTGTGCGGATGTCCCTATCCTCGCGCGTGCTGATCGCCATGCCCACGGCGTCGAGCTCTGCGGCGTGAGTTTTCTGCGCCGCTTCATCGACGAGCCTTTTCAGATCCAGAAGCGCCAGATGCGCATCGCGCGCTGCGAGGGCGCCTCTTTGCATGTCCATGCGGCTCATACGATCTCTCCTCTAGGGTCCTAGGTCGGGGGTCAGTAGGGTACACCCCCGAAGCCGTTTGGGGAAGGGCAAGTTTATGTTTGACGATCGTTCTTCCTAGTTCACCAGGGCAAAGAGATCTCCGCTCTCTTGGACCGATGAAGTCTCTACATAGCGGGTCAAATAGGGAGGCAGTGGTGTCACTTCGAACGGCATTTTGTCACGAGCATTTAACAGAGAAACAGGTCGGGGCTTTTTCAAGCTGACACCGCCGGTCCACGGATCGATATTGAGGCGAGAGCCCATGGGGAGCGCGGCGATCTGGTCCTTGTTTGCTTGCTCGAGCGGGGGCGCACCCTGCATTAGCTGCGATTCGAAATAAACTTCGTTTCCGAGCTGCGGGCTGATCAAATGCTCTAGCTCTTTGGATTGCGCGTGCAGTTGGTTAAGGAAAAGACCGGCTTTATCCAGCTTGGATTCGTATGGAGGTTTCTTCAGAAGTTCCATAGCCCTGCCGCTGATTTCCGCAGTTTCCGTCTTTTCATCTGCGAAAGACAAACGCTTTATGACCTCGGTAGCAGTGAGCCGCATGATGTCGCTGAATGCATATTGATCCTGGTAAGGCTTGGGAAGCATGGCATCCGCCATTCCGTGCGCGAGCATTGCGGCCATGGTGGCTTCGTCCGGAACGACATCAATGAGCCCGCGGCTGAGCACGACGGTGCTTCCAATGGAGAACATTTCCAGGTTGCTGGTCAATAACACGCGGCAATGTAAATCAACCTGATCTTCCAGGTTGTTGGTGATTTCGAGGTTTTTCAGAATGGTGTTCATGACTTTGTCGACTTCGCCCAGTGGCGCGAGAAGACCGTTGCGCTCCAGCAGGTCGAGCACATTCGTCTCTGCCTGGTAACGCCACTCACGCTGAGCTTCGAGCGGAGAGCGGTCGTGCTGCGGAGACTCGTCCTTAACTGTCGCGGATGACTCAACGAGAAGCCGGCTGAGTTCCGCTTCGCGCCCTGCGGGCATCACGCGATAGCCCCAAAGACGAGTCTGAGCTTTGAAGCTTGGACTGCCGAACAGAAACGGTGGATGCAGCTCCTGGATGTAGATGTAGGCGGGCAGCCATAAACCGGACTTGACGTTCGTGCGCCAGGAATCGAAGTGCAGATAATATTCGTCCTGGAAGGTTTTTAGAGAAAAGTGGATTGCAGGCGTGTACTGTCCGCTGAAGCGGACGACGGTCATGTCTTGGTCTTCCACCCAAATGCGGCCGATAAAACGGGCCCCGCGGGTCTTGGGCGCTGGGGTGACATCGAACACGATGCACCGGACTTCGCCTAAGAACTCGCGGCGCACATAGTCAAACCTATAGTGGCGCCTGTCGAATTCTCCTCGGTCAATAAAAACCATCTGTAAGAAACCGGCTGGCTCGTAGCTCCACATCCAAGTTCCCTTTTTTTCGCTCCCGAGCAACGAATGAACTTTCAAGCGCGACCGGAAGTCGGCCTGCCCAAGGAAGTAGTAATCGGACTTAGGGATGATGCCGAGTTGTTTATGCGCCTTAACTTCCTGGATATAGGTTTCAATGATTGGGCTGTATTGACTTATCGAGTCCATCACATCCTTCTCGCGGATAAACATACGCTCAAGGATTCGGTTCTTCTCTGCAGCCCCCAGCTGCAGGGGACCGCTTGCAAGCAGCTTCGTGGTCTCCTGTGGGTTTGACGGAGCCTGCGCACGGGCAATCCCTGTCAAAAAGGAATACCCAAGGAACAGCGATATGAGAATTCTGACGCGCATACAATCCCTCCACGCGACCAGCGGAGCATCTTCGTTTCGGGCGAATGCATTTGCAGTGCCAGAATTGAAACAGCATTTTTTTTTGGTTAGCTGTGAAGAACCGTTGGAGTATCTGCTGGTTAGTGCGAGAAGTCTGGTGGAGAGTTTCGTGAGTTACTGTTTGGGCGCATGTGACACAGCGGAGCCAGTTCCACATCGGGAAGCGCCGAGTGCCAAACTGAAACGTCACCTTGTGGGTTTGCGTTCAGGCGGGCGAAGAATCCCTCAGCGGCGGCCGGCGGATTTTTCGGCCCTCGAAGCAGCCAGCCGTTGCCGGGCATAGTCGCTCCACGGGCTTGCGGGATCGAGCTGCAAATAACTTTGCCAGTGCTCCCGCGCTTCATCGAAAGCACCAAGCTTCTCGCAAACCAAAGCCAGGTTGTAACGCGCGTCAGGATGGTTCGGATCCAGCCGGACCGCCTGGCGCAGACGCTGGCGCGCCTCTTCCAGTTGCCCCATTTCCTCCAGGACGCTTCCCAGGTTGAAATGCGCAAGAGCGCTCTGCGGGTCGGACTCGATCGCCTGCCGGAAGCACTCGGAAGCCTTCTCGAAATTCCCTTGTTCGTAGTACAGCGTTCCGCAATTGATCCACGCATCAGTCCGGCTCGGATCGCTGCGCAAGGCGTTCTCGTAGGCGTGAATTGCTTCAGTCCACGTTTTCCGGTTTGCGCGGTCCGCTTCGTAATCCAGCGCCACGGCGAACCATTCGTCGGCGCCGCGCTCGGAAATCACCTGGACTTCCTCGTTCAGCTCGCGCGTATCGAAATTCATGACAAACTGACCTGACACCGGCTCCAGCCGCGATCCTTCGCGTTCGACAATGACGTCTTTTCCATCCGAAAGAACACGCAGCTCGGTCAGCGGCGCTTCCACCTGCGAAAGCTTCTCGCGCAGTGCTGCGAGCGCGCGCCGCAAGCGGCTGGCGGGCACGCCTGTCTCGATCAGCTGCTTTACGGTGCGCAGGGCAATCAGGTCGCGGAAATCGTAGAAGCGGTTTCCCTGGTCGTTCCGTGCGGACACCAACCCCAGGCGGTCCCAGTAGTCGAGTTGTTTTGGAGACAAACCCAGAATGCGCTGCACTTCGTCGCGGCTGAATCGGTCCGTAGTACCCATGAAAAATTAGCCGGCCGCTCTTGTTAATTACTTAGCCGACTGCTTTCTTCCCCTTCTTTGGAACAGCGACGGGTCCTGCTGCCGGCTCCACGGCGCGAACCGGCGGCTTCTTGGCCGGCGCCTGTTTTTCCGCCAAGCTTTTCTTCAGCGCCTCCATCAGGTCGATTACCGGCGCCATGTGGGGCTGCGCAACCTCCGTCACTTCCTGGCCCTTGAGCTTGGCGGCGATCATCGCGCGCACGTTTTCCTGGTACGTATCTTTATATTTTTGCGGCTCAAACGGCACAGCAAGATTCTCGATCAACTGCTGCGCCAGCTTCTTCTCCTGATCCTTCAACTCAACCTTGTCCGTCGAAGACGATTCCGCCGCGCGAATTTCGTTCGAGTAGAACATCGTGTGCAGCGTCAAGCCCTTCGATCCGGGTCGCACCACCACCACATGCTCGCGCTGATGCATGGTAAGTTTTGCGATGGCCGCATAGCCGGACTCCACCATCGCGCTCATCAGCAGTTGATACGCTTTCGTGCCTCCCTCGTCCGGCGCCAGATAATAGGACGCGTCGAAGTAAAGCGGGTCCACTTCCGCCAGCTTTACGAATTCCATAATCTCCGCAACGCGCGCCGAGGCGGGCTCGATCTTGTCGATCTCTTCTTCAGTAAAGAGCACGTACTGATCTTTTTCGTACTCGTAGCCCTTGACGACTTCCGAGCGCTCGATGATGCGATTGTGCGTGGGGCAAAACAAGGGCTGCTTGACGCGCGTGTGGCATTCCTTGTGCAGCTGGTTGAAGCTGATGCGCTCGCTGCGCGCCGCGGTGGTCAAGCGCACAGGGATCGAAATTAAACCGAAGGTGAGATGTCCCTTCCAGACCGTCGAGGCCATACAGAAACTCCTTTGCGCCGGTGAAGCCGGCCGTGAATGCAAAAGCCTCCCAGGGCCGAATTCATGAACCAGTTTGTAAGATTAGTCGGACCAGTGAAGGGATGCAAGTCGAATCCTTGCCAAGAGTTACAGATAAGCACGAGGCGTCCGGGTGGCCTTATCTGAGTTGAATCGTCTCCCACCGCTCGCGTATTTAACTAACACGGGCCGGTCGCCAGATCGCCACCTTGCTCAGCTCCACGCAAACTGGTTCAGAGGCGGGCTGGGGTAGAATGCACGCATGGCGAAGCTCGACGAGTACAGGCGGAAGCGAAAGTTTGACCGGACGCCGGAACCGGCAGGTGACAGCGCTGCCGGTGCTAGTAGCGACCGCAGGGCTACGACCGGCAGGCAGACGCGCTTACCGAAGCCGATGCCGAAGTTGCGGCTGGAAATTCGTCCGGTTGCGGAGTATGGAAACACCTTCGTGGTGCAAAAACATTCCGCGACGCGGCTGCACTACGACTTCCGGCTGGCGATTGACGGCACGCTGAAATCCTGGGCCGTACCGAAGGGGCCTTCGCAGAGTCACGCGGACAAACGGCTCGCGGTGCAGACCGAGGATCATCCGCTGGAGTACGGCGGCTTCGAAGGGAAAATTGCCGAGGGCAATTATGGCGCGGGCAGCGTCATGGTTTGGGACCGCGGAACGTTTGTTGTGGAAGACGATGCTGGCAAGCCTAAGACGCACGGCCTCGATGCATTGCAGCAACTGGAACGTGGAGAGATCAAATTCAGCTTGAATGGCGAGAAGCTGCGCGGCAGCTTTGTTCTGGTCAAGCTCAAGCGCAGCGAAAAGGGCAACGAATGGTTGCTGATCAAGCACAAGGACGCAGCCGAGAATTCGAAGTGGAACATCGACGAGCACGACGGTTCTGTTCTCACGGGACGAACCATCGCAGAGATCACCGAGCAAGCGCCACCGAAGCGCAGCCCCAGCCCGATTCGCGTTGTTGAATTGCAGGGCGTGCGCAAGAGCGCCATGCCATCGCGCATCGAGCCCATGCTGGCGACGATTGCCGAGCATCCATTTTCCGATCCAAACTGGCTCTTTGAAATTAAGTGGGACGGCGTGCGGGCCCTGGCCAGGATTGAAGACGGCGCGCTGACCTTGAAATCGCGCAACCACATCGACATCACAACGCGATACCCCGAATTGGCCACGCTTCCGAAGGTGTTCGCTGCGCGCCAGGCCATTGTCGATGGCGAGATTGTCGCGCTAGATGCGCGCGGGCTGAGCAGCTTTGAGCGATTGCAGGAGCGCATGCATGTGCGCGCGCCCGGAGAAAAGCTCCTTCGAGACACGCCAGTCGTTTTCTTCGCGTTCGATTTGCTTTACTGCGATGGATTCGACCTTCGCGAAGCTCCGCTTCTGGAGCGCAAGCAGCTTTTGGGCCGCTTGCTGCACGCGTCCCAACGGTTTCGCTATTCCGATCACCAAATGGAGCACGGAAAAGAACTGTTCGAGCTGGCAAGAGAAAGTGGCTTGGAAGGAATTGTCGCGAAGCGGGCCGACAGCATTTATGTCGGCGACCGCAGCGCGAGCTGGGCGAAGCTGAAGGTCAGCCAGACGCTCGACGCGGTTGTGGGCGGCTGGACCGCGCCCCGGACCGACGCGATCCCTTTCGGTTCATTACTGTTGGGCTTATACGAGGGGAAGAAGCTGCGGTTCATAGGCCACGTGGGCAGCGGATTCGACAACAAAAAGCATGCCGACTTGAGCGGTAAGTGGAGGGAGCTGGCGGTTTCCGCATGTCCGTTCGAGTCTGTGCCCGTGACCAACGAAAAGCCGTCGTGGGTCAAGCCGGCTGTAGTGGCGCGCGTGAAATTCAGCGGATGGACACAGGAACACTATCTGCGCCATCCAGTTTTTCTTGGGCTCCGCGAGGATGCTCAAGCCGAGGATTGCAAATGGGAGAATGAGATTGCAACGGCCGGGGGTGCGCCTGCGCCAGCCGTGGTTCGCGCCCCGGAAGTGGTCGGCAGCGTGATCAGTAGCAAAGCGCAGATAGAAGCGGAATTGTTCAAAGGCAAATCGGAAACGATCACCATTGAACTGGAAGGAAAACGGCTGCGGTTCAGCAACCTGAACAAAGTGTATTTTCCGGAGTCCGGCTACACCAAGCGCGAGCTTCTCGCTTACTACTATCGGACGGCGGATTATATTTTGCCGTTCCTTAAAGAACGCGCACTGGTTCTGCGGCGTTATCCCGATGGAATCAATGGACAAGCGTTTTTTCAGAAAGACTTGCGCGAAGGGCTGCCGGAATGGTTCAAGACCGTGCCGCTCGATTCCGAAGAGCGCGGCAAGCAGATTCATTACGCAACGGCGAGCGACCGCGCTTCCCTGCTCTATTTGGCGGGGCTCGGCTGTATCGATCATAATCCTTGGACCAGCCGCTTTGACGACCTCGAGCATCCGGACTATTTCTTCTTCGACCTCGATCCTTCCGACGGCACTGATTTTTCCATCGTCATCACCATCGCTCGCGCGCTTCATGAAAAGCTGGATGAGTTGGGGATCGTGAGTTTTCTGAAAACTTCCGGTGCCACCGGCTTCCACATTTTCATTCCCGTGGAACCGCTCTATACCTACGAGCAGTTGCGCACGTTTGGAGAGATCATCGCGCGCACCGTGACGGCGCAACACGCGAATCTTGTGACTAACGAGCGGTCCGTCGCGAAAAGGCCAACGGGGCGCGTGCTGATTGATGTGCAGCAGAATGCCATAGGGCGCCCGCTCGCCTGCGCCTACAGCGTGCGCGCGTTTCCCAAAGCGCCGGTCTCCGCGCCAGTCTGGCCGCGCGAACTGCGACCGAGCCTGCGGCCTGAGAATCTAAACATGAAGTCGATTTTTGCGCGGCTTAAGGAGAAAGGCGACCTCTGGAAGGATTTCTGGAAGAGCCAGCAAAGAATCGAAGGGGCCATCGAGGCGCTGAGCAACCACATGGCATCAAAATCGAAGAAGTAGCGGTGCCTCTGGGCTGTGCGCTGTGATTAAATGCTTTTGTTCGGAGGTGCTTCATTTCCACAATGGGCCAGCTTCACGTCGGCACATCGGGATATTCCTACAAGCAGTGGAAGGGGAATTTCTATCCCGAGAAACTGCCTGATCGGGAGATGTTGCATTATTACGCCACGCA
>CAZGBQ010000100.1:2588-14564 GCA_964524045.1 uncultured Acidobacteriaceae bacterium | reverse complement strand
TTCCACTCTTCGCGAGCAGGCTGGCACCAGTGTTCGCGATCCTTCCAGCTCCACGACGCACACACGGCATACATTCACCGGCGTCAGCGTTTCCAGAAAACAAAGCGTCGGCGTTTCGATTCCGAGTTTGCGAGCCGCATCCAGAATCGTCGCGCCTTCCGGAACTGCCACGCGCTCTCCATCGATCGTGATTTCCAATTCGCGGCTCCGCGCAGCCGTCGGAATTTCCGGCACCGGCGCGCGCGGGACGGGAATCAGGAGCGAAGGAGCCTGAGCTTGTTCGCTCATGAGAAAAGGCTCCATCGTTCCATCGCCGAGAGAATCGCCCCGGAAGCAGTTTGTCCCAATCCGCAAATCGAAGCGTCGCGCATGGCTTGCGCCATTTCTTTAAGCAAGCCCGTTTCCTGTTCCATCGAACCCAGCGGCTGACGCTGCACGAGCCGTTGCAACAACTCTTCCTGCCGCACGGTCCCCACGCGGCACGGCACGCACTGGCCGCACGTCTCGCTGCGGAAAAACGCGGCGATCCGCAAAAGGATTTGCTTCAAGTCCACCGAATCATCGAAAAGCATTACCACGCCGGAGCCGAGCGTCGCGCCAATCGCTCGTGTTCCCTCGAACGTGAGCGGTGTATCGAGCTCCGCGGGCGACACAAAACTTCCCGCTGCGCCCCCAAGCAGCACCGCTTGCAACCGCCCCGTTCCCCCAACTCCGCCAGCCATTTCGATGACGTCTCGAATCGTGGGCCCGAATGGAGTTTCGTAAACGCCGGGACGAACAGCGTGCCCCGAGACACAAAAGAGACGATATCCTGACGAGTCCGCGGTTCCTGCGCGCGCGTATTTCGCGCCGCCGCGCAAAACAATCTCCGGAACGTTGACCAGTGTTTCCACGTTGTTGACGACCGTCGGCTGGCGGAACAATCCGCTCTGCGTGGGAAACGGTGGCTTGCTGCGCGGCTCTCCGCGATATCCTTCGATGGAATTAAACAGCGCCGTCTCTTCCCCACAAATGTACGCGCCCGCGCCGCGCCGAATTTCGATGTCAAAGCAAAATCCGGACCCGAGAATGTTTTCTCCGAGAAAATTGCCCGACCGCGCCGCTTCAATAGCGTGCTGAAGCCGCTCCGCCGCCAACGAATACTCTCCACGAATATAGATGTAGCCTTTCTTTGCGCCGGTCGCAAAAGCCGCAATGGTCATGCCTTCGAGTACCGCGAACGGATCGCCCTCCATCAGAACGCGGTCCTTGAAAGTCCCGGGCTCCGATTCGTCCGCGTTGCAAATCACGTAGTGCGGTCGATTCGAATCCCGCTGCGCGCGCACCGCCTCCCATTTCTTCCCCGTGGGAAACGCGGCGCCTCCGCGGCCCAGCAGCTTTGCATCGATGACTTCGCGAATCACGCGCTCCGGGCCCCATTCGAGCGCCTTGCGCAAAGCTTCGTAACCACCGAACCAGCAATAGTCGTCAAGACTTCCCGGATTCACTTGTCCTACGCGGCGCAGCAGTCGCAACTGCGCCTGCCCCGCCTGTGGAACTGCTTGCTTTGTGCTCAGCGAGTCAATTTCGCCGGAAAACTTTCCGCTCGTACCGTCGGCCACTGCCGACGCAACACTTTCTGCGGTAGCCGGACCAATCACGCGTTCGTGGGGCGTTTCTCCCGTTGTAGTGATCAATGCCGCAGGCGCGCGCTCGCACAGCCCTAGGCACGGGCCGCGCTGCCAGCTCGCCTTTCCGTTCGCACACGGTTCTCCAGGCGGACCAAGCTTGTTTTTGAGCTCCGCGCACAGTTTTTCTGCGCCCTGCGTCATGCACGCAATGTCGTCGCACGCATGCACAGTGACGGCAGGCCGGGGCATCAACGAAAACATTTCGTAGAACGACGCGACTCCGTGGGTTTCTGCGGGAGGAACGTCCAAACGCAATGATGCGTAATTCAGTGCTCCGGGGCTAATCCATCCGATTCGCGCTTGAATTGCGTGCAGTGTCGGAAGCAGCAGGTGGCGATTCGACGAACGCGAAGCTTGGCCGCCAAATGCTACGCGCCCATCGCTTTGTGCCTCTCGCGGCCCGCCCTCCCAAGCGGATCGCGGCTTGCCGAGCACTGCGTCCACAGCGGCTTTTTCTTCAGCGGAGGGCTTCGCCGCCGTTAGATGCAGATCCACTCAGTTCTCCAGACATTTCTCAATTCGCACGGCCGTGGCTTTGAACTCCGAAGTTCCCGACTTGGGATCCACCGCGTCGATCGTAAGGTCGTTCGTTGCGACTTCATCGTGAAAATGCACGCAAAGAAAAGCGAGGCCGGGCCGCAGCCCAGGATCAAAACGAACCGGCGCAAGAACCGACCCGCGCCGCGAGCTGACGCGCACTTCCTCTCCCTCGGCGACGCAGAAACGCGCGCCGTCTTCGGGAGAAAGATCAATCGTGGCCTCCCGGCGCAGCGGAGAGGGATACCGCTCGCTTTGCGCGCCTGTGTTAAACGAATCTAAATATCGTCCCGTGGTAAGCCGAATCGGATATTCGGCGCTCAACTCGTCCACGGGCGGTTCAAATTCCACAACAGAAAAGGGCGCGCGCGGACCAATGAGCGGCTCGCGCCAAAGCCGGCTGTGCAAGTACATTTCGCCCGGATGCGTTTCGTCATAGCACGGCCAATGAATTCCGCCGAGTTCCTCAAGCCGCCGGTAACTCATGCCGGCATGCATCGGGCTTAACGAGCGCAACTCGTTCCAAATCGCTTCCGCATTCGGCTTGCCCCAATCGCGCCCAAAGCGTTTCGCCAGCTCGAAAATAATCTCCATGTCATCGTGCACGCCGTCTGGCAGCGGCACCGCGGCGCGCACACGCTGCACGCGGCGCTCGCTGCTCGTCACCGTGCCTTCCGTTTCGCACCACCCCGCCGATCCTGGCAAAATTACGTCCGCCAGTTCCGCGGTCTTTGTATAAAAAAGGTCCTGCACCACGAGGAATTCGAGCCCGCTTAGAAGCTTCACCGCGCGATGGCGGTCTGCTTCCGAGTCCACGGGGTTTTCTCCCAGCACGTAAAGCGTGGTTAACTCACCGCGCTCCATAGCGTCAAACATCGCGCTTAGGTGCCATCCGCGCTTCGGATCGATCTTCGCTCCATAAGCGCGTTCGAATTTCGCCCGCAATTCCGCATTTTCCACGTGCTGAAATCCGGGCAAGCGGTCGGGTATCGCGCCCATGTCGCCGCCGCCCTGCACGTTGTTTTGCCCCCGCAGCGGATTCAGCCCGCTGCCGTATTGCCCGACATGGCCCGTGAGCAGCGCAAGATTGATCAGCGCCAAAACGTTATCAACCGCGTTGTGATGCTCCGTAATTCCCAGCGTCCAGCAAATTTGCGCGCGCTTGGCTTTGGCGTACGTGTGCGCTGCCTGGCGGATCACTTCCGCGGGCACGCCGGTCTCGCGTTCCGCGCGCTCTAGCGTGTATTTCTCCAAGCAATCGCGATAAGCCTCAAAACCGCTCGTCGCTCGCCGAATAAACGACTCGTTCACCAATCCGCAGGCAATGATCTCGCGCGCCATCGCATTCGCCAGCGAAATATCGCTGCCCACGTCGAGCCCCAGCCAAACATCAGCCCATTGAGCGGAGCTCGTGCGCCGCGGATCGATCACGTAAAGCTTGGCGCCGTTTCGAACGCCCTTTAGCACGTGATGAAAGAAAACAGGATGTGTCTCCCGCGCGTTCGAACCCCACAGAAGAATCACATCCGTCTCTTCAATTTCTCGGTACGAACTCGTCCCGCCTCCCGCCCCGAAAACCGTCGCCAGACCGACGACGCTCGGCGCGTGTCAAGTGCGGTTGCAACTGTCGATGTTGTTCGTGCCGATCACCGACCGCACAAATTTCTGCGCGACGTAGTTCAGCTCATTGGTGGTCTTCGAGCAGCTGAACATTCCAAACGTGCGCGGCCCGTGCTTTTCCACTCGCGCTCGGAATCCCGCAGCCACGCGGTCCAGCGCCTCGTCCCAAGTCGCGGGCCGATGTGCGCCATTCTCTCGGATTAGCGGCGTCTTCAGCCGTTCTTTCCATTTGCCGTTCATTCTGCGATTCTCCGCAACTACGCTGGCCACAACGTCCATATTATGGCCCTTCTCGCCTCAAACTTCTATTTAGCCTGAGAAGTGACAGAAGAAGGATTAGTGTGGCTGCGGCCCTCTAAGGCCGCCCGCTTGCCGCATAAGCGCCAAGTGAGAGAGGATGGGTCGCCGGCGGACTCGCGTTCGTCTTCGGCCGCTTACTTGCTCGCCGGCTTGCCCCGCAGCTCCGCTAACTTGCCCTGCTGTTCCGGCGTCAGCTTGTTCTTGATTCGCACCAGCAGCGTCACTTGCTCTTTCTTGATTTCGCGCTCCGCCGCCAGCACTCTTTCCAGTTGCGTCAGCGCCTGCTGCTCATCCACGCGCGGCTGCTTGACAAGTGAAACCAGTTTTTCCACTTCGTCCTGCAGCTTCCACTGCAATTCCGTGAATTTCAACTGCGCCTGGCGAATTTCCCCTTTGAAATAATCCTTTTGCTCGGCGCTCAGCCCGATACCTTCCTGGTGTTGAATCACCAGTTCGGGGGCAAAAAAGCTCTGCCCGATGGGATCCTCGCCTGGCGGCTGCTGTGCCCAAGCCCCTCCGCAAGCGAGCGCGCACATTACGAAAACGCACAGAATTCGCATTTTCATCACTCCTCCTCAACTTTGCTGGCGGGGACTCTCAAATACGCTTCACCCAGTTTCGGTGTCGTCCGAAGCAACTCTTGTCCAGGAGTTGCCAGAAACGTGTCGCTGGGAGCGCGCCATTCCGCCAGCTTCTGCGCGGCCGCCAGCTCTTTTGCAGCTTGCACTCCTTGCTCACTCCGCCGCTGCCACATCACACCAAGCGCCAAAACCGCCGCTGCGGTGGCCATCGCTCCGCCGAGTGCCCACCCATGCCACTTTGAAAGTCCCCTGCGCCTGCCGTCTGCTTCCGCGGCAGCGCGCACTCGCGCGCGAAATCCCGCGGATGGTTGCGCGCCTTGCGCCATCAGCGGCAGCAGCGCATCCACTTGCGCCCTGCGCGCCTCCAGGTTCTTCAACTCGGCAGCGCACTCTCCGCAGCTTTGCAAATGCTCCTGCAGATCCTGCGCCGCTTCTCCCTCCAGCGCAGCCTCCAACAATTGGTCTTTCCACTTCTCGCAATCCTTGCTCATCGCATCACTTCCAACAAAAGCTTTCGCGCCGAATGCAGACGCGATCGCACCGTTCCAGCAGGGATTCCCAACACCGCGCCAACGTCCTCCGCCTCCATCTCTTCCACTACCGAAAGCTGCAGGACGCTGCGAAGTTTCTCTGGCAAGCGTTCCATTTCGAGCCGCAGCCGGTCCAGCATCATCCGCTGTTCCCCCTCAATCATCCCGTCTACCGTCAAGCGGCTCTCGCTAACCTGCCATTCCGTATCTCGCGCCAGCCTGCGCCGGTGCCCTCTCTTGCGATTCAATGCCAGCCGGAAAACAATGCGGTTCACCCACCCGCGAAATTTCTCCGCATCCCGCAGCGATTCCAGCTTTTGATAGGCGCGCAAAAACGCCTCCTGCGCAACGTCTTCCGCGTCCGCCGGATTGCCCAGAACGCTGTAGGCAATCTGAAAGACCCGCCGCTGATTCGCTGCGACGCGTTCGCCAAATTCGGCCTTTGCATCATGCGTTTCGGCTCTGGCAATCAACGCACTCACACAATTTCCCGTCACGCCTGGCTTCCCTCTCTCTGTACAGACACCGCCGCCGCGCCGTGCGTTCAAAAAATAACACGCTTCGCCCCGTCCCCAGCCGCACCCCCTATCTTGTCATCCCGACTCTCAGGTCGCGGCTTGCCCGCTGCAAGCAGGTCTTCCGCGGCCTGAGGCGCGGGTTGTGCGCTCCGTGCGCTTCGCCGGAGCGGAGGATCTCTCTTCAATTCGGAGTCGGGTTCGAATCAAAACAAAAATATCGGTTGAAACGCCAGCAGAATCGGCTGCAATTGCGCCGCGACATGCACCGCCTGAAGCTTTTGCAATTGTTCGGCCGTAAGGATCGCCGTGAATTGTGTCAGGAAAGTCTGTTGCGCCTGTACGATTTGCGCCTGAACGCCATGGATTTGGATAACCAGGGCTCCAACTTGTGCCGGGCTCCCGCCGGAACTCAGCAAAATCCCCAACTGCTGGGTCAAAGTCTGAGCAGTCTGCACCAGGGGCACAAGCGTCGCCTGGCGCGTCTGGAGCAACTGCCCCAACTCGGTGATCTGCGCTGGCTGCAGTTGCAGAAATTCCGCCACCACTTGCGGCGGCGTAATTTCCCCGTTGCTCTGCGCCACGGTCGCGGCTTGTAGTTGCAGGATCTTATCGACAGTCAGCTTCGTTACATCGGTTGAGATTACCGGCGTTTTCAATTCAGGCTTCTGCGCGTTTACGCCCGCGCACGTTGTCAGAATGATGCTGAGCAGCACAAGGGCAATTCCTGTCTTTTTCATGGTTTCTCCTGGAAGCGCGCATTCTGCGCCTTCCATAGTCCAGACACCACCGCACCCTCTCGCGTTCGCCAAGTCCGTTTTCCTGCCAAATGTCGATCCAAAGTTCTCACTTGACTTGGCGCGAGCGAAGAACTTAACCCTCTCAAGGCGAAGCGGCTGGTAGGAGATTACAAGCGGCTATTGGCAGGCTTGGGTTAGAATCCTACCGATTTGAGCGGCAAGACAAAACAGTTGATCGGTATATCCGCCTCCAAGCTGAAAGCAACCGGAGTGGCGATCTGCCGCCACGGGATGAAAAACAATTGACTGTATCAATGCCTCGTTCGAACCTCGGCCGCCATGTGTTTGGAGCGGCGTCTTTGGCTTTAGGCCTCATCACGCTGTCCTGGCACGACTCCCACGGCTGGGGTCGTTACCCTGTCTACGCCGCCTCCGCTGCCCAGATCTTCGGCGGCGCGGTGCTTCAGTTCCGTCGCGCCGCGAAAACCGGCGCAGTCATCCTCGGTGCGGCTTGTCTTGCCTTCACGTTACTGTGCGTGCCGCAAATCGTCGCTTCTCCGCGGATTTACAATAGCTGGGGCAACTTCTTCGAGCAGTTCTCTCTCTTGGCCGGGGCTGCGCTCGTTTATGCGCGCTTGTCACTGGCATGGTCGCGCGAAACGCTTAATCGGTTCGGCTGCATTCTTCTGGGCGTCTGTGCCGCTTCCTTTACGCTCGAACAGGCGGTTTATCTTCACGCTACCGCCGGTTTTGTTCCGAAGTGGATTCCGCCAAGTCAGATGTTTTGGGCGGTAGCGACGACTGTTTTCTTCGCGCTTGCGGCTGTGGCTCTTCTTGCCAATCGCATGGCGCTTCTCGCAACTCGCCTGTTGACATTGATGCTCGTGCTCTTTGGGCTGCTCCTGTGGGTGCCGTTGCTTCTTTCGGATCCCCGCAGTCATTCGAATTGGAGTGAAATGGCCGAGACTTTCGCGATTGCCGGAGCCGCATGGATTCTCGCTGATCTCCTCGGCGAGCGTCGTCTTGATGACCAGCGCCCGCAGTGACAAATAGCGCGGGCACGAGTCTTTTGGAGTTCTCCAACGGAGCGGCCAGCCGCGTTGCAGGAAGGCCCGATGAAACAATTCGAGTTGCCTACAGCTCCTGCCTCTCAATCTGGCCCGGTAAAAGCGTGGTCCCAGCCAGTCGTTATCCCGACCTACGTCCCTTTCCGTCCAGACAAAAACCCCATGTTCCTTGAAAAAAGAGTCTATCAAGGAAGCAGCGGGCGCATTTATCCCCTGCCCTTCACCGACCGGATTTCCAGCGAAGCGCGCGAGCAATCCTGGCAGGCGCTGCACATCGAGAACGAATTTGTCCGTGTCATGGTCCTTCCGGAAATCGGCGGCCGCATCCACGTAGGACTGGACAAAACGAACGGCTACAACTTCTTTTACCGCCAGAATGTCATCAAACCCGCGCTTGTCGGTCTCGCAGGACCATGGATTTCCGGAGGTGTCGAGTTCAATTGGCCCCAGCATCACCGCCCCGCGACCTCTATGCCTGTGGATTTCCAGATCGAACAACATCCTGACGGTTCGCAAACAATCTGGTGCAGTGATCATGATCCCCTGAATCGCCTGAAAGGGATGCACGGCGTGTGTCTGCATCCGGGAAACTCTTATATCGAGTTGAAGGTGCGCCTGTACAATCGCACGCCGTTTGTGCAGACGTTCCTCTGGTGGGCCAACGTAGCTGTTCACGTCCACGAACTTTATCAATCATTTTTTCCGCCGGATGTGCGCTTCGTCGCGGACCATGCCAAGCGCGCGGTGAGCCGCTTTCCGTTGTGTGACGGCCGCTACTATGGCGTCGATTATGGCCAGCGCGCCAAGCAGGGAGTTCCGGAAGAAGAGCGTCCCCGCAAGTTCGTGCCGCCCGGAACCTATGCCCCAAACGATTTGACCTGGTACGCCAACATTCCGGTGCCCACCAGCTACATGGCTCTCGGCTCGGTGGAAGATTTTTGTGGCGGCTACGACCACAAACTCGATGCTGGCCTCGTCCACATTGCTGATCACCACATCTCCCCCGGCAAGAAGCAGTGGACCTGGGGCAACCACGAGTTCGGTTACGCCTGGGACCGCAACCTCACCGACGAGGACGGCCCTTACATCGAACTCATGGCTGGCGTCTTCACCGATAATCAGCCCGATTTCTCTTTCTTGGCTCCCGGTGAGACTAAGTCCTTCCATCAGTTTTGGTATCCCATTCGCCAGATTGGGCCCGTGGTAAAGGCTAACAAGGATGCCGCCCTCAGCTTGACGGTTGATGGCGGAAAGGCGCGAGTCGGCATCTGCGCCACGCGATCGTTTCCTGATGCGCGTGTGTCCCTCCGGGCCTGTGGCCACGAACTCGCCACATGGACGCGTCATCTGGCGCCCGCTTCCCCGTTCCTTGAACTAGTGTTGCTCCCATCCCAGACTAAGGATTCGGATCTGGCGGTCGTTGTGCAAACCGACGATTACAAGGATTTACTTCACTACACCGCTGCGCCGCTGGCGAAGTCTGAACGTCCTGCACCTGCAACCGAACCCCTGCTACCGGAAGAGATCTCCAACGGCGATGAGCTCTACCTCACGGGCCTGCATCTCGAACAATATCGCCATGCCACCCGGCTTCCGGAAGCCTATTGGCGCGAGGCGCTGCGCCGCGACCCTGGCGACAGCCGCTGCAACAACGCCATGGGGCTTTGGCATCTGCGCCGCGGAGAGTTTCAGCAAGCTGAACAACATTTTCGCCAAGTGATCGTCAGACTCACACAGCGAAACCCAAATCCCGCCGACGGTGAGCCTCACTACAATCTCGGGCTTACGCTGCGCTACTTGGAGCGCGACGCCGAGGCCCACGATGCCTTTGCCAAGGCCGCCTGGAACCATGCTTGGCAATCACCTTCCTATCTGGCCTTGGCGGAAATCGAAGCCATGCGCGGAGATTGGCGGGCTGCGAATCAATATCTTGCGCATTGTTTGCAAACGAACCGGCAGCACTTGGCGGCTCGAAATTTAGCTGTGATGGTGTTGCGCAAGCTTGGCGAAGATGGAGAAGCGAGCCGTTTGCTCCAGGAAACATTGGGTTTCGATCCGATGGACTGGTGGGCACGTTATCTCTCCCAGCACACGCTGCCCTCCAATAACCAGATGCTTCTGGATCTGGCCATCGACCATGCACGCGCCGGCTTTCTTGCAGAAGCAATCGATATCCTTGAGCACGCCAACCTTAAGGCTGACGATGGCTCGGTCCCGACGCTCCTCTACGCGATCGGTTCCTTCCGCGAGCGACGTGGCGACACTGCCGCCGCTAAGGCCTCTTATGCCCAGGCATCCGAGGCAACTCCCGACTACTGCTTTTCCCATCGCTTGGAGGAGATGTGTTTTCTCCAGGCGGCCCTCTTGGCGAATCCCGAGGACGCCCGCGCGGCCTACTATTTGGGAAACCTTCTCTATGATCGGCGCCGTCATCGCGAAGCCATCGCGCATTGGGAACAATCCGCCAGGTTCTGGCCTGATTTCTCCGTCGTGTGGCGCAATCTCGGAATTGCCTACTTCAATGTCCTGGGCGATGCCGAGCGCGCGCGTGCCGCATTCGACCAGGCTTTGCTGGCCGCTCCTGACGACGCCCGCGTCCTCTACGAACGAGACCAACTTTGGAAACGAATCGGCGTGCTGCCGGTGCAGCGGCTCGCGGAGCTTGAGAAGTTCCCGCAACTCATCACTCTTCGCGACGATCTGACTGTTGAGCTTGCCGCCCTCTATAACCAGACACGCCAGCACGAAAAGGCGTTCTCGCTAATTCAGTCCCGGCGGTTCCAGCCCTGGGAAGGTGGCGAGGGCATGGCGTTGGGCCAGCATGTGCGCACGCACTTGGCCCTCGGACGACGCGCGCTGGCCGGCCGGGATTTCGCGGAAGCGATCAGGCTTTTCAAGGCGGCGCTCGATTGCCCGGAGAATCTTGGTGAAGCAAGACACCTTCTCGCAAACCAGAGCGACATCTTCTATTGGCTGGGTGTGGCTTTTGACGCTTGCCGAGATTCGCAGTCCGCCCGCCAATGGTGGGAACGTGCCGCCGGCCAGAAGGGCGACTTTCAGGAAATGAGCGTGAGATCGTTTTCGGAGCTGACTTTTTACAGCAGCCTGGCCCTCGCGCGGCTGGGCGGCTCCAATCAGGCAGAAGAGCTTCTCCGCTCGATGCTTGTGTATGCCGAAGGGCTCATGCGGCAAGGGGCCAAAATCGATTACTTTGCGACTTCCCTGCCCGCTATGTTGTTGTTCGAAGACGACCTGCAGAAACGCAACTGTGCTACCGCCATGTTTCTTGAAGCTCAGGCTCAGCTCGGCCTGGGGGATACAGAAAGGGCGCAACAGCTCCTCAAGCGGCTGCTGGACCTGGACCCAAGCCAAGCGTTGGGGGCCGATTTTCAGCAACAGCTCGAAGATCATCCCGCCGCGCTGTCCATCGGGAGCCCTTGATGGTCACCAATGCCACCGTTCCTCCAACAAAAGCGCCCGACCACTACAACGCTGCTTATGTGTGGACCATCTGCTCCGTCGGAGCGCTGGGAGGTCTCCTTTTCGGCTATGACTGGGTTGTGATCGGCGGCGCCAAACCCTTTTACGAAAAATTCTTTCAGCTCACTTCGGAAGAACTCGTCGGCTGGGCCAATAGTTGCGCTCTCATTGGCTGCCTCATGGGCTCGATTCTCTCCGGCGCAATCAGCGACCGCTTTGGCCGCAAGAAGCTTCTGATTCTTTCCGCCATTTTGTTTGCTGTTTCTTCCGTCTTGACCGGTTGGGCCCACACCTTCCGGCTTTTCATCGTCTGGCGAATCACGGGAGGAATCGCCATCGGCATGGCCTCGAACGTTTCTCCCACATACATTGCGGAGGTAAGCCCCGCGCCCTGGCGCGGCCGGCTGGTGACCCTAAACCAGCTTGCCATCGTCGTCGGCGTTCTGGCTGCCCAAGTGGTCAACTGGCTCCTGGCCGACAAGGTCCCGGACGGCGCCACGTCTGAGATGATTCGTCTGTCTTGGAATGGACAATATGGCTGGCGTTGGATGTTCACGGCCGTGGCTGTCCCCTCTGTAATCTTTTTTCTTGGCGCGTTGTTCGTTCCCGAAAGCCCGCGCTGGCTCGCGAAAAACGGCGACTATGAACGCGCGCGGCGCATCTTGGCCCGCATCGGCGGAGATTCATTTGGAGCGCGAGCCTTGTCGGAAATTCAACTCGCAATGGAAGCAGAAGCGAAAGGAGGCGCCACGTGGACCGAACTGCTCTCCCCCGCTATCCTCAAGATCTTGCTGATGGGCGTTTCGCTTGCCATCCTCCAGCAGTGGAGCGGGATCAACATCATCTTCAACTATGCCGAGGAGATCTACCGCAATGCCGGATACGGCGTCAGCGGCATTCTCTTTAACATTGTGATTACCGGCGCAGTCAACTTCG
>CAZGBQ010000100.1:0-2488 GCA_964524045.1 uncultured Acidobacteriaceae bacterium | reverse complement strand
TTCGAAGAGGCCGAGTCGTTGGAGTAATGGTCTTTCGAGGCGGCGCTGCAGTTTAAGAAAATGGCGATGCGGCTGCCTTCAGCTTGTGCCGGCGCTTGGGAAGAACGTTGAGCCTTGTTCGTTGGAACGTGTCTCACAAATAGTTCGAAGAGGCCGAGTCGTTGGAGTAATGGTCTTTCGAGGCGGCGCTGCAGTTTACGAAACGGACGGCTTCTAGCGGGAACCGCAGCGAGCCTGCACTTCCGCGGCAAGGTCAGCATCCATCAGCGCCGTCCGTCCATTCAGCGTGGAACAAACTTGCAGTGACGTCAGCCCTAAGGTTCCGCGGAGGTCCGCGCCCGTCAGATTGGCGTCTTCCATTTCGGCGCCTCGCAAAACGGCGCCAGCCAAATTTGCGCCACGCAAATCGGCTTTTTTTAGGTCAGCGTCCAAGAAAATGGTTCCCTTACACGTGGCGCCGGTCAGGCTGGCTTCGGCCAGCCGGGCCGAGGACAAGTCTGTTTGTTCGAGATTCGCAAAGGAAAGCACGGCGTGTTCGAGGTGCGTGTCGCGCATGTCGGTGCGCGACAAATCGGTTCGAAGCAATTGGGCATTTCGCAAATCGACGGCGTAGAGCGACGCACCGGAAGCGCGGGCGTTCGAAAACACGACGTTTTCGAAAATACCGTAGGAAAGATCGGCGAAGCGCAAATCGGAAGCGGCAAAGTTCGCCCCCGTTGCGTTGGCCGAGACCATCACCGCGTGCGAAAGCGCAGCGCGATCAAAAACTCCGGAGCGCAACAAAGTTTCTCGTAAATTGGCTCCTCTTAAGTCCGCTTCGGAAAGGTAAATGCCTTCGAGGTTGGCGCGCCAGAGTTTGGCGTTCGCCAGAAACGCGCGGTAGGCACGCGCATAGCGGAGATTTTCTTCATTCAGGCGCGCTCCGGCAATTTTCGCAACGTTTTCTTCCGTCCAGGCCGTGCCGCGCGGTAGAGGCGTAGAAAGCGAAGCTTCGGTTAAGTCCGCATACGGGCGGTATCCTACGGACTGGAAAACCGTGGCAGCCCACCGGCGAGGATCGGCGGGCGATGCAGTCACAGCGGCGCGGTCTCCGGGCAGGCCGCGGTTCACGCCAACTGAAATTACAAACAGGACTAAGCCGACGGCGAGCGCTGCGCGCGTGGTGCCCAGGATCATACGCAAGACATTCTTGTTCTTCGGCAAACGAATGTCGCCCGGACGCAGCACGCGCGACACAATGAAGGGGACGCTGGTGGCCGTGGCCACCGCGACGGTCACCAGTAGCACGTGGAGTAGCGTGCCGCGAAAATCCTGCCGCGTGAGATAGCGCACCCAGAAAAAGAACAGCGTTACGGGAACGATCCAGTACGCAAGAACGGTCGAAAGCACGCCCTCGAATGTGGTCATGGCCGCGCGCGATTCCGCTTGCCAGCGGAAATGCCGCCGGACCAAACCCATTAGGTACCACGGGCCATCTTTTTCCAGCGTCTGCCCATCAGGAAAGACAGCAGGCAAGGCCGCCATGCTGCCCCATAAACGCAGTAGTAGAAAATGAAACCGCAGCGACAGCACCAGCAAAACGAGCGGGCCACCCAAATATAGCCCATCCAAAGGCAGGAGATTGCCAAGCCGCGCGATGGGGATCGCCGATGCGTTCAGCAACAAGCGCACATCGCTGGTGTAGGCGATCAAGAAGAGACAAATCAGGCTCGCGCCAACGGTTAGAAAATAAAACCAGCGCGCCACCTTCGTCGCGTCGCCAATGGCTTTCGAACTATCGACTGCGGAAATCGATTCGGGCAGCACGGCGTCGAAGAGGTTGGTTCCGCCCAGGCGGCCGAACCACAAGCCGTCGGCGCCATAAACGTTGGCGCCCATGAGGTTGGCACCTCGGAGTTCCGTGCCCAACAAATTGGAATTCTGTAAATTGGCGCGAACCAGGCTGGCGCCTCGGAAGTTGGCCATCGAAAGGTCCGCGCCCGCGAGGTTTATTCGATAGAGGTGAGCGCCCTGCAAATTGACGCCGGTCAGATCCGCTTTCGCCAGATTCACGCCGCTGAGGTCTGCTTTGACGCCCGTTTCTCCGCCCGACTCCACCCACTGTTTGTGCTGATCCAGAATTTCGGCGAGATCGATCAGCGAGATTCCGACTGACTGCTCCTCGTTGAACAACTCCGAGGCGCTGGGAGAATCCTTCCCCGCCTTGTCCAGCGCGATTTCAGTCTTCAACTCTTCGACTTCTTTGAGTGCTTCTGCGTGCGCGGCCATTCGCGATCTTTCCCCCGACGGATGTCTTGCTCGTTCGCCCATAGCCCACGCCAGGCCGCGGATTCCGCGTTGGAATCCGCGCAACTCTGGCCCCCTCGCTTGTTGAGGTGAGCTGGGTTTGACCTTAATCCTCTCTTATCCGCGCCATGAAAATCGCCTGCCCGCAAGTACAGGCGGCGCAGAGGTAAAGAGGTCTTCTTCGGGCTGGGTAACTACTGGA
>CAZGBQ010000099.1:11844-14592 GCA_964524045.1 uncultured Acidobacteriaceae bacterium | reverse complement strand
CCGGCATCGAGTGGCCGCGCGTGGAGATGTTTCACCTGGATGAGTACATCGGTCTGCCGATTTCTCATCCTGCGAGCTTTCGCAAGTATCTGCGCGAGCGGCTGATTGATAAAACGGGAATTACCAAGTATCACTTTTTGGAAGGTGATGGAGACGTTGCAACGATGGTTCGCAAAGTTTCTGCAGAGTTGATTGCGGCCCCCATCGACATCGCCTTTGTCGGAATCGGCGAGAATGGTCATCTCGCTTTCAACGACCCGCCCGCTGATTTCCAAACTGAGGAGCCCTACATCGTCGTTGACCTCGACGAAGCCTGCCGGCGCCAGCAGGTGGGTGAGGCGTGGTTCGCTGATCTCTCGGAAGTTCCTAAGCGGGCGATCTCCATGTCGGTGCGCCAGATTTTGAAGGCGCGGGAAATCGTGTGCATCGTTCCGGATGCGCGAAAAGCGCAGGCGGTAAAATCCTGCATCGAAGAGGAGGTCAGCCCTTTGGTGCCGGCGTCCATCCTGCGCACCCACGCGAACACGACTGTTTTTCTCGATGAGCATTCTGCTGCCTTGCTCGGTCCCCAAAGTAAGGGAAACGTCGCTTAGACGACCTCACGTGGATAGCTTTGGTCAAACCAACTCGACGCGTGGACGCCCCATTGCCCACCTGCGTTGGTGGATTTGCGGGCTGCTTTTTGCCTCCACAGTCATCAATTATATTGACCGCCAGACGTTTTCCGTTCTGGGACCGTTTCTCAAACAGGACTACCACTGGACCAACACAGACTACGCCGCCCTTTGGATTGGATTCCGCGCAGCTTACACCATCGGCCAGACCCTTTGCGGAAGGCTAATGGACCGTGTAGGTACGAGGCGCGGGTTGAGTCTGACCGTACTGTGGTACTCACTGGTATCAGTTCTTACTCCTCTGGCCAGAGGTTTCTACGGTTTCGGTGCGTTCCGTTTCCTGCTGGGGGCGGGGGAATCGGGAAACTGGCCGGGCGCGACAAAAGCTGTATCTGAATGGTTTCCTAAGCGTGAGCGAGGTTTGGCAACTGCTCTGTTCGACAGCGGCTCCTCCATCGGCGGCGCCATTGCTCCCTTTCTCGTTCTACCTATCTACTTGAGATGGGGGCGCGGACCTGCCTTTGTTATTCCTGGCTTGCTCGGTTTCTTCTGGCTCATGGCTTGGCGGCGCTCTTATCACACGCCGCAAGAACATCCCCGCATCAGCGAATCCGAGCGCCAAATGATTCTTGCAGAAACAAGAGACCTCCGTACCAAAGAAGGTAAGCCGCGGACACCGTGGGCCAGCCTTCTTAAGTTGCCTCAGACCTGGGGAACGATCGTTGCCAAAGGTCTGACAGACCCCGTATGGTTCTTCGTCACTGACTGGTTTCCGATCTATCTCTTCGCGAAGGGCTTCACCCTGCAGAGCGGCAAATTTGCGATCGGGATTCCATTTATTGCCAGTGACTTGGGTAATTTTTTCGGCGGTTTCACGTCCGATTATCTAATCAAGCGCGGCTGGTCGCTTGGCGCGGCTCGAAAAGCGATGGTTGTTTTTGGCGGCTTTGGTGTGTTGCTGCTTATCCCGACAGTATTCACCTTCAAGCTGTGGGCAATCACTGCGCTCTTTGCCACCGCCACGTTTTCCTACGCTTCATTTTCGACCATTGCCAACGTTTTGCCTTCTGATCTCTTCAAGAGCGAATCAGTTGCTTCCGTGAGCGGCATGAGCGGGACGGGTGCGGGGATCGGCACAATCATCGCATTCCTCTTGGTGGGCCACTTTTCCGATGCTCGCCAAGCGGCTCCCGCGCATTCCTTTGACCCTATCGTGATTGTTGCCGGCATGGTCCCCTTCCTCGCTATGATTCTCGTGCTGCTTCTCGTCCGCAATACCCGGGCGACTGAGGAAGGATTGGTGCGCCGGATTTGATGAGAACACTCCCTATCCTTCTGTCTTCTTCGGATTGATTAGTGGTAGACTCTCGACCGGCAAGTGGAACTGTGCCGGTTAGCGCCTGACTCATAGGCTGCCAAGGACGCGCATGGTTCCAAGGTTTCCTAGGGAGGCAAGATGGTCACCGCAGCCCAGGCGACTCCTGCTGCCGCGATACAGCCGTTCAACACAACCAGAACACTCATGTGCCCTGTTGGCCGCACTGAGGCGAATTCTTCTCAAATCCTGCCGGTTCGACCAAGGAGAGAGGCGAGCTATGTACAAAGACAAGAAAGTCTTCGGCCACGGAACCGTTTCCAGTATCGTTCTTTGCCTTGCGGTCTTTCTTCTGGCCGCGGCGGGCACTTTCGCGCAGATCGGCACGGGCAGCATTACGGGCATTGTCTTAGATGCGTCCGGAGCCGCAGTTCCGGATGCAGAGGTCACAATAACGAATGTCGAGCGCAATACCCATTTCGTGACGCGCAGCAATTCTTCGGGCGATTACACCGTTCCCGCCCTTGAACCGGGGCACTATACCGTGACTGTAAAGCATGCGGGCTTTCGCGCATCCAACGTGCCCGCGTTTGAACTGCAGGTGGATCAGAAGGCGCGCGTGGACCTGACGCTGGTGGTGGGGCAAATGACAGAGACGGTGGTTGCAACGGCTGAGGCGCCGCTGCTTTCGACCGAGTCAAGCACAGTTGGACAAGTAATTGACAACAAGCGCGTGGAGGACTTGCCGTTAAATGGGCGCAGCTTCCTCGATCTGGCCACTCTTGGCCCAGGAGTCACATTCACAAAGGACAGCAACAC
>CAZGBQ010000099.1:5364-11744 GCA_964524045.1 uncultured Acidobacteriaceae bacterium | reverse complement strand
CCCTTCAAGCGCAATCAATTCGGCGCTACTGCCGGCGGGAAGATTGTAGCTAATAAGCTCTTCTATTTCGGCGCTTATGAAGGCTTGCGCGATCGAACTGGCTCGGCAGGGCGGATCACTGTACCCATGCCCAATGTGAAGAACGGAGACTTCTCCGATTACGGTATTCCCATTTATATGCCACACGACACCAATCCCGACGGGTCGCCGAAATTCTTTTCGGGCAATACGCTTCCCGCCGGATGCTTCAATTCCAACCCCAACACCGACGTACCTTGGCCCAGTATGAAAATCCCCCAGCAATGCTGGAATGGGGCCGCAGCTGCATTTCTGGCTTCGTCTTATGTGCCCGCGCCAAACCTGACGGGTTTAGTTAGCAACTACTCCGGAGTTGCTGCCGTACCCACAAACTATGATCAAGCAGCCGGGCGCCTTGATTACGTTATGAAGTCCAACATGAATTTGTGGGGAAGGTACTCCTGGGGACGCGAGGATGTGGTTAACAACGACGTTATGCCCGTCAGGGACTTGACCGAAGCGGTAAAGACGATGACGCTCACAATTCATTATGCGTGGACAATTAGCGCCAACATGGTGAATGAGGTTAAGGTGAATTATGTTCGCTCCAAAGGCAGCCGTGTGGGCGCACTTGGGGGAATAACCAACGTTGTGCAGCAGCTTGGGATACCTGGCGCGTCTAGCGATCCGGTCGATTTCGGAACGCCCAGCTTCAGTTCCGATGGCGACAACTTTGAGAGCCTTGGCGAGGATGCGTTCGGTCATCCACTTCGGAAGGTGCAAGCTACTTATGAGTACGGGGATGATTGGTCCCTTACCAAGGGTCGTCATGTGCTAAAAGCAGGAACAGATTTCCGCCACGAGAATCTAAATCTGCTGTCACACAATCTGGCCCGCGCCTCGTTCAATAATCCTTGTGAAGCGGGGGAGACGCTGTCTGGTATCGCCCAAAATCTCCAGTGTGATGCTACGGATCCACTAACGGGGCAAAGCACGGGCGGGCTGTCATTGGCTTCAATGTTGCTCGGCATCAGCAACGACTCGGAAGTTGCGACGGGAGACTCGCACGTCCATCTCTTCCGTTGGATTCAGGCGTATTACGCCCAGGATGATTTCAAGATCCGGCGGAACCTGACGCTGAATTTTGGCCTGCGCTACGAAGTTGCGCCCTATTGGCACGATCTGAAGGACTCGATGGTCAACGTGGACCTGAAAGCAGCTTGTCCTGTCGCAATTCCCGGACGGACGGTCTGTCCTGTAATCGTGCGACCAGGTAGCGGCGATCCTTATCAGGATTTCCCTGCCGTCCAGTTCGATACGGACCCGACTTCGCCGACCTATCTTCCCTTTGTGCGCGATAACCGCCTCGGCCACAATCTTGTTTTCACAGACAAAACCAACTTCTCTCCGCGTTTTGGTTTTGCCTGGACGCCTTCGTTTGGCCACGGGAAAACAGTAGTCCGTGGTGGGGCGGGAATTTTCTACTCGCCCATGAATGCTGACCCGTGGTTTGACTTTGCCCGTAACGCCCCACGCTCTGCGAAGTTTATCCGCAAAGGGCAATACTCAGTTGTAGATCAAATCTTCCAGAGCACCGGGCAAGTCAAAATTCAGCCCTCGATGTTTATTGTCGAGCCACATCTAAAGACGCCGCGTGTGCAGCAATGGAGCTTGGGAATCCAGCAGGAACTCATGCCGAACCTCGTTTTCGAGATCGCTTACGTCGGTTCGGCGTCTACACACTTGCCCCACCTAACTGATCAGAATCAGCCCTTTCCATTGATACAGGGAGGCAAGGTCATCGATCCGACGCCCGGCCCCGTGAAATATCAGTCTCTCGGTTCGTACTTCAATTTGTTCGAAAGCGCTACTTCAGCAAACTATAACTCTATGCAGGCCAAGGTCGAAAAGCGTTTTTCCCAGGGCCTCTCGTTCCTGAGTTCACTTACTTGGTCCAGGACGATGGACACGGCCTCGTCTACTCGTGATGGCGGCTTTGGCCAGGCCACTCCGCACATTTATGACCTCAGGCTCGACTACGGGCCTTCGGTGTTTGACGCCAAATTCAACTGGGTGAACAGCGCACTCTACGAGCTTCCCTTCGGAAAAGGCCGGCGCTGGGGATCGAGCTGGTCTGGCCTTGTCGACAAGCTGCTCGGCGGATGGCAGATTGGGGGTATCAGCGTTGTTCGCACGGGTCTACCGGTGTCTTGCCTTAACTCCAGCGACGACGCAGTCAACATCATAAACTTTGAGCAAGACAATTGTGACATCACCGGAAATCCCAACTCCGGCCCGAAACAACTCCTGAATTGGTGGAACCTGTCCGCAATCGCCTTTCCCAGTTCTCAGGAAGTCTTTGGCAATGCAGGACGTAGCGTTTTACGCGGGCCAAAATACGTAAGCTTTGACTTCAGTTCCATGAAAACCACCACAATCACGGAGAGGTTGAAACTTCAATTTAGGTTCGAGGCGTTCAACCTTCTCAACCATCCTATCTTTTCTATGCCCAACCCATTCCAGGATCAGACCTCGGGTGGGACGTTCGGCGACTTCAACACGATCAATAGTACTGTGGGCAGCGCCGGCAACCGTCAGCTCCAGTTCGCGCTGAAGCTCATCTGGTGACACAAGCCCACTTCTGTGCAGCCAGGGCCCCTGTTTCGCGAAGGGCGATAATCAAAGTAGGGAGAGCGCCAATGGATAGCCCAGACACCATACTCAACAGGAGAGAATTTCTGCAGAAAAGCGCGGCCGTGGCTGCAGGGAGTGCGGCTCTGAGCAGTACGGCGCTCTCTTACTCGCGCATTGTCGGGGCGAACGATCGGATCTCCCTCGGACATATTGGCGTTGGCAACCGGGGCACAGAACTGGACGGTATCGTTGCGTTCCTCAAGGACAAAAAGAACGTCGAAGTCTCTGCGGTCTGCGACGTGTGGAATCACAACCTCGAGCGGGCCGTGGCCAACAATCAAAAATATTACGGCAAAGCACCGCGCGCTCTCAAACATCCGCAAGAGTTGCTGGCCCTCAAGGACGTGGACGCGGTGATGATTTCTACGCCGGAACATTCGCATTCGCCGATCCTGAAACTGACGGCCGAAGCGGGCAAAGATGCCTACTGTGAAAAGCCCATGGGCAACGTTCCCGAAGAGGTCAAGGGGGCACGTGACGCGGTTCTCGCACGGAATCTCATTACGCAGATTGGCACGCAACACCGCAGCGAACCATATCAGCTCGCTGTGCGCGACCTGATCCGTACCGGTGTTCTTGGTGATGTCACCAAGTATGAGATTGTGTGGAACTATCACGGGCCGCGCTGGCGTGGCCGTCCCGAGGTAAACATGATTCGAGAGCAGGACACCGACTGGCGCGCCTGGCTGATGACCAAACCCTACCGGCCCTTCGATTCGCAGCTTCATTTCGAGTTTCGCTTGTACAAAGACTTCTCGAGCGGCATCGCCGACCAGTGGATGAGTCACGGCATAGACCTGTGCCACTTCTTCATGGACGTGAACTACCCGTTTTCCGTCGTAGCAAACGGAGGCATTTTTGCCTGGCACGACGGCCGCGAGAATCCGGATACGTTTCAGGCGCTCTTCACCTATGCAAATGGTTTCTTGACGAGCTATTCGACAAGCTTTGGCAACGACGCGCCTAGCTTCACGCGAATCATGGGCAAGCAGGCCACGATGATCAACACAGGAGGAGAAGGCAGCCCGCGCTGGCAGATGGTGGAAGAGAAAGGCAATCATGAAGACGACCTGACCGTTGATTCAAGGCGGACCGTTAAGAACATCTTGCTGCCTGGTGAAACGACCCTTCCTCCGATGGGCATGGGTGACGAGGAACCTTCGCACATGATTAATTGGCTAGATTGCTTGCGCACCCGCAAGCAACCGAATGCAACCGTGCACCATGGATTCGCACATTCCGTAGCCTGCATGATGGCAACACGTGCCTATTGGTCGGGGAAGCGGATTTATTGGGATCCGAAGGCCGAAGCGATCCTCGACGAAGCCACAAAATAACGCAGCCAACCGGCGCCAAGATATATGATCCCTCCGGTGAAACTAGACTTGCTGAATTCGGTGGGGGAAATGCTTTCAAAAGACTTTTCGCGTCATGCGGCGCGAATCATTTGCGTTCTTGCCGTTTTTGCGTTCCTGGCTCTGGCTGGGCAAGCGCAGAATCAACCACTGCACATCATCGCCTTCGGCGCGCATCCCGATGATTGCGACCTTGGAGCCGGCGGCCTTGCTGTCAAGTATGCTGCGCATGGCGATAAGGTGAAGTTCGTGTCGTTAACCAACGGCGATGCCGGACATCAATCAATGCGCGGAGAGGAACTCGCCAAGCGTAGGCGCGCGGAAGCGCAAGAAGCCGGTCGGCGCATTGGCATCGAATATGAGGTCCTCGATAACCATGACGGCAAGCTCTTGCCTACGCTGGATGTGCGCGAGCAAGTGATTCGTGAAATCCGTCAGTGGAAAGCGGATATTGTCATTGCGCCGCGTCCCAACGACTACCATCCTGATCATCGATACACGGGAGTCTTAGTTCAGGACGCGTCTTACATGGTCATCGTGCCGGACCTGGTGACCGACACGCCGCCGCTGAAGCGGAATCCGGTCTTCCTGTATTACAGCGACCGGTTCACCCGTCCGCAGCCTTTTCGCGCGGACATTGTCGTCTCGATTGACGATGTGTTCGAGAAAAAGATCAATATGCTGGACGCCCATGTGTCGCAGTTCTACGAGTGGCTGCCGTGGACCGAGGGAGAGTTCGAGCAAGTCCCGAAAGATCCCGCGGAGCGAAAGAAATGGCTTGCTACGGGGCCCCTGGCAACGAGAAAACTGCAACCGGAGTGGCCGCAGGCGTTGGAGAAGCGCTATGGCGCGCAAGCGGCAGGCGTCCAGCACGCAGAGGCATTTGAAATCACGGAATATGGCCGTCAGCCCAGCGAGGAGGAGATTCGCAAGCTCTTTCCATTTTTCCCTGATCGGTAACATGCTCCTTGCGTCTGAGCTGTTCCCTTGATTCCATTGGACAATTCTCGTTAGCCGCTCGTTTGGAGAACGCGATGTGAGGAGACGCTGTGCTTGATATTCTTTTCGTTTCTTGCTTTGTGTTTTGTAGCTTGGGAGTCCAACTCTCCGTCGATGCACATAGGTCGAGATGATTTAGAGCGCCTACATCCGCTTTCATAGAACTTCACGCGAATGTTTCGAAACTCCGCCGATGTTTTAATCCCGGCGAATCCGAAGGGAGTATGGGACGGCATAAATAGCCACCGCTCCGACCATTCCAAGAATCGCGATGATTTTCCACGCCAGTTCGTAGCTGTGTCGAGCATCAAAGATCTTGCCCACAAACCAGGGGGCTGCCCATTGGCCGACCGAGTAGCCCATGATAATCAGCGCAAGGAGCTTGCCAAGAGAGCTCGTGCCGAAGCACTCGGAAGTCACAAGGGGAATCAACATGTAGTCCGCGCCCATTGAAAATCCGAAGACAATGACGAACGTCCACAAGAAGACAGACGAATGCGGATTTGCGAGCAAGAATACCGACACACCAATCAAGAAATAGAAGAAAGCCATAAGGTGCGCTTTGCTGAAGCGGTCGGCCAGATAGCCGACGATCACGCGCCCTCCCAGACTCGCTGCCAGCAGGATCGTCGAGTACTTGGACGCGGTTATAGCCGAGTAACCGGAGTCCTTCAAAAACAAAATGAAATGTTGAATGACAGCTCCGATTGCCCCGATGGCCAAAGTGGATCCAGCAAGGATGAGCCAAAAAGCAGTTGAACGGACGGCCTGGGATAGGCCTGCAGAAGTTGCGATCGAGATCACGGACTCTTCGGGCGGCAGTGCTGCTTCTCCGAACTCTTCGAGTTCAACACCGAAGTCCTCGGGTGATGATCGCGTCACCCAAATCCCAATGGGGAAAAGCACTAACAGAATCAATGTTCCCAGCAACTCGAGTCCGCGGCGCCACCCCAGGTTGCTCGCCAGAAAATTCACCAGCAGGGGCGCGACGACGCCCCCCAGGCCCAAACCCAAGTAGGCATATCCCATCGCCCGACCGCGACGGCGATGGAACCATCGCGCAACCAGCACTTGATTGGCGATCGGTCCCGCCAGAACAAACCCGATCACTTCCACGATGCATAGAAACTCGAACTGCCAAAAGCGGCTCATCCTGCCCATAAGCAATAAAGGGATTCCGACCAGCCCAACTCCCGCGAGAATTACCAACCGCGCGCCGATTCGGTCGATCAGCGCTCCCGCCAATACTCCAAACGGAAGTCCCGCGAAAAGGAATCCGAGCAGGAAACCTTGTGTTACCTGAGCCCTGGTGAA
>CAZGBQ010000099.1:0-5264 GCA_964524045.1 uncultured Acidobacteriaceae bacterium | reverse complement strand
AAGCATTCGGCCCGCGGACCATACGTGTGAGGGGTCGCGCCGGAGCAAAGCCGTGAGCGTCCAACAATTCGACAGCCATAGCGTTCGCCTTCCTGCAGTCCACAATAAGAGTCTCGCGGGATGATCTGGACAAAAATTCCTGGAGGGTCTTTTCGGCTGCTGCGCGACTGTTTGCCACCCACGGCCCAAGATGATCCGCAAACAAACCGGAACGCCCGAAGGCATAGCCCGCCGGCAACCGATCTTCCCAAACAGCCATTGCAAATTCTGGCGTTTCATCGAAGAGAGAGCGAAGTAAGAAGCTACGATCCGCGCCAAACAGTTCCTTGTCCAATCCGAAAATCTGCTCCATCTGAATCTCGCTCAGCCGCGCGCGTGTTGCGCGTGGTGTGGTGGGATCTACGCCCGACGGCCTCTTCAAGATCCATCGCTCGATCTCATACTCATCGACAAATCCCAGCTTTGTGTAAAGTGGTTTTCCCACGGGGGTGGCGTCAAGCTTCATGGTCGCAATGTGCGACTCGTCTAGATATTGGATAGCTTTTTTCAAAAGTTGAGTTCCAATCCCCTGTTTCCTATGCTCGGGATCCACTAAAACCATCCCAATCCATGCAAATCGATTTTCGTAACAAATAGTCGTTGCGGTTCCGACGACTTTCCCGTCGTGTTCCATGACAAAGCACCCGCGCGGACTATTGCCAAGGAAACGCTTCCAATCGGTGGCCGTCTGATTCCAACCGGAAAGAGTATTCAGTCGCACGCCGGCCGGAACATCTTGTTCGGTCATGATGCGAAGATGCATCCGGAAAAGTTCCTAAGGATTCTAAACCGCGGACCAGAATACCTGAAACCATACGGCGGTCTAGGAACAATTCGAGTACAATCACGCACCAGAGCCCTCGATCGCAAGGGAAGCGACTCACGATGCCGAGTAACCTGACCTCCATTCAAGACATTGCACAATTGGAAGCGCTTCTCAGCGAACCAACCGATGGCGTAGTCCGCACACTCGGCAGTCTCGACGGAGACATTGCCGTGCTGGGCGTAGCCGGAAAGATCGGACCAACGCTGGCTCGCATGGCAAAAAAGGCCTCCGACCTAGCGGGATTAAAGCGACGTGTCATTGGTGTTTCGCGCTTTTCGTCTTGTGCACTCCAAGCTGAATTGCAATCTTGGGGTATCGAGACCTTGCGTTGCAACTTGCTCGATCGCGGTTCACTAGCCAAGCTTCCTGAGGCCGCCAACGTCATTTTCATGGTTGGCATGAAGTTTGGTTCGACTGGGCAGGAGTGGTTGACCTGGGCGATCAATACCTTTTTGCCCGGCCTGGTTGCTGATCGCTATCGTGACAGCAGGATCGTGGTTTTCTCGACGGGAAATGTTTATGGCCTTTCACCGGTTGGCGGAGGAGGCTCTCGCGAAGAAGATGCGTTGAACCCTTCGGGCGAATACGCGATGAGTTGCCTCGGTCGCGAGCGGATTTTTGAGCATTTCAGCAGGGCGAACCAGACGAAGATGACCATTCTTCGTTTGAATTACGCCAGCGAGCTTCGCTATGGCGTGCTGCTGGATATCGCGCAGCGCGTCAATGCCGGGCAGCCCGTGTCCCTGTCGATGGGGTACCTAAACACGATCTGGCAAGCCGACGCTTCGGCGATGAGCCTGCAGTCGCTTCCCTTGGCAGCGGTGCCGCCTAACGTAATCAATATTACCGGACCGGAATTGCTCAGCGTCCGAATCGTCGCGGAAGAATTTGGCAAAAAACTCGGCAAGCCCGTTCGTTTTGAAGGAACAGAGTCGAGCGATGCCCTGCTAAGCAATGCGCAGAAGTCATACGAACTCTTTGGTCGCCCTCGCTTGAGCGCGCACCAATTGATAGATTGGATCGCGGACTGGGTAAAGAGAGGCGAAACGACTTTGGCGAAGCCGACTCACTTTGAGGAGCGTGCGGGCCACTTTTGAGATGCACACAACGTAGTGCCGCGATTCGCATATAAGCCAGAATATGGACCCTAGAATTCGCCAGGTTCTCAAGACCGGAACAGTGATTCCGGCGCATCCGCTCGCTCTGACTGCAGAACGCAAATTGGATGAGCGCCGCCAGCGGGCTCTTTCCCGCTACTATATCGCTGCCGGAGCGGGCGGCCTCGCCGTTTGCGTCCACACAACTCAGTTTGCGATCCGAGAACCACGCGTCGGCCTTTTTGAGCCAGTCTTGTGTTTGGCCGCTGAAGAAATGGACCGCGCGGACAGCGTTCGCGACCGGCCGCTGGTGCGCGTCGGAGGGATCTGCGGAAGGACCCCGCAGGCCGTGCGTGAGGCGCGCCTGCTCCGGGACTTGAAATACAGCGCCGGTCTTTTGAGCCTGGCCGCCGTAAAGGACTTAGATAACCACGCACTCATCGCCCATTGCCGAGAGGTTGCCGCGATCCTGCCCATCATCGGCTTCTATCTGCAGCCCGCCGTCGGCGGCCGCACTCTCTCTTACAACTTCTGGCGCCAGTTTGCTGAGATCGAGAATGTCGTGGCGATCAAGATTGCTCCCTTCAGTCGCTACCACACTCTGGATGTCGTTCGGGCCGTCGCGGAATCGGGCCGGGAGATCGCGCTGTACACGGGTAACGACGACAATATCGTGATGGACCTGGTCACGCCCTATTGCTTCCAAGTTAAAGGTGAGCAAAAGGAGTTCCGAATCATTGGGGGACTCCTGGGCCACTGGGCAGTTTGGACGAGGCGCGCAGTGGAACTCTTGGCGGAATGCCACAAGTTGGCACGAACAGGTCAGCCCGTACCGCAATCGATGCTGACAAAAAACGTGCACGTGACCGATTGCAATGCCGCTTTCTTTGACACCGCGCATCACTTCGCGGGCTGCATCGCCGGTTTGCACGAGGTACTGCGACGGCAGGGCCTGTTGGAAGGTATCTGGTGCTTGGATCATCGGGAGACTCTCAGTCCCGGTCAAAAAGAGGAGATTGATAGGGTTTACTGCGCCTATCCTGAATTGAATGACGACGAATTTGTGCGTCAAGGACGGGACACATGGATGAGACCTTAGTCTGTCCGTGAGAAGGCGCCTGACTGAGACGCAAACTTCTTGGCGGCGCCAGCTGTTGGCGGTACGAAAAGTTCATGACCGTTCATGTCGGATTAGTCGGTGGCGGCAACATTTCGGAAACGCATGCTCGCGCGGCGAGCGGCATTCCCGGATTGGTGATTGCGGCTGTTTTCGGAACTAATCAAGAGAAAGTCGCCCGATTGTGCGCCGCGTGCGGAGCGATTCCCTACACCGACTTTGAAAAGTTTCTCTCTCATCGACCGATGGATTTCGTGGCCATAGGGAGTCCGTCGGGATTGCACGCCGAGCAAGGAATTGCCGCCTCCCGACGCGGGCTGCACGTGCTGACGGAAAAGCCGCTGGACATAAATACGGACCGCGCAGATGCCTTGATTACCGCAACAGCCGAAGCAGGAGTCAAGCTGGGTGTCTTTTTTCAGGACCATTTCAAAGCGGACCTGATACGCGCCAAGAAATGGATGGAGACCGGGATTCTGGGGCAGCTCATCCTGGCCGACGCACGGGTGAAGTGGTTCCGGCCAGCTAACTATTACGGAGACTCGCACTGGAGAGGAACCCTTCGTTGGGATGGCGGTGGAGCACTAATTAACCAGGCAATTCACACCGCTGATCTCTTGCTTTGGCTATGCGGGGAAGTATCGGCGGTCCAAGCCGTGTGTAAGACTGCGCTTCACAAGATTGAAGTCGAAGACACGCTAGTGGCTTTGTTGGAATTCAAGAACGGCGCGATAGGAAGCCTCCAAGCCGCCACTTCTGTCTTTCCCGGATATCCGCGGAGGGTGGAGCTGACTGGCTCTGGAGGTACGGTGATCATTGAGCACGACCGTTTGCTCGCCGCCGATCTGCGCGAGCCTCCTGAATATTTCAGCGGCACGGGAGACGATCGGAACGCCAGCTCCACTTCTCCAACGGTCAGCGATGTGCGTGGGCACCAAGCGGTACTGGCGGATTTTGTCCATGCCATCGAAACGAACGCAACGCCCCGATGTTCCGGGACTGAGGGGCGCCAGAGTGTGGCGCTTGTAGAAGCGATTTACGCTGCATGTCGGTCGGGCAGGCGTGTGGAGCTGAAGACCAGTGGTTAGGCTCTCCAACCAAAGAACGGATGTCGAAACTGCAGAATCAAGATTTTCAATGACGTTCGCTGGGTCGGGGTTCAAATTGGTCTACATTCGCAAGAAGGGTTTCTGGCTTGAAGGTATTTGCGGCACACCATCCGCCAGGACTGTTGAGAGCTGGTACGAAAAGACACCAGCGGCCTTGTGTTCGCAGCGAAGGTCCCGCACGTCGTGACTCATGACAAAGTGTTGGTGGACTGCGATTCTGAGTTTGGCGAGTTCATCGAGGTATCCTAGCGAGCGATTTCTCACATCCTCGCCGTTCACCATCTGCGCGGCACGAAAATTCGCTCCTGTTACTGCGCGATGCAGTCATTCCGCGAAGCGGCGGGCTTCTGAGCAAATTCCCCGCACTTCCCGATGCTGCTAGAGAATGCGCCGCGTTCCGGCTTCATCTCGCATGAGCAGTACGAAACCTTGCGCCAGGAATTGCCGGAACCATTGCGATTGGTCCTCACGATTGCCTTTCATACGGGCATGCGGCGCGGAGAAGTTCTTCGCCTCGACTGGACTGTCGTGGACTTCATCGCTAACACGATTCGCTTGCGCGCTGGCGAAACGAAAAACGATCAGGGCCGCGTGATTCCCTTGTCCGCAGAATTGCGCACGGCGCTGGCCGAAGCGTACAGCAAGCGCGGTGAGTGCCCGCTTGTCTGTTCGCGCCGCGAGCACGGCATCGGCTCTTTCCGGAAGGCGTGGGCGAGCGCAACCAAGCGCGCCGGTCTCGCGGGCTTATTCTTCCACGACCTGCGCCGATCGGCAGTCAGGAATCTTGTCCGAAGCGGCGTACCTGAGGGAATTGCAATGCAGATCAGCGGCCATCGCACGCGCAGCGTGTTTGACCGCTACAACATTGTGAGCGAGAATGACCTAATGGACGGGGCGCACAAGCTGGACGAATATCACGCGGAAGCCCGTCGCCAAGCTTCCGAGAACGGGCATAATTCGGGCACATTGTTGCGCAAGAATGTGGCAAGTGGCCGGATGAACTGATTCGTTTTTAATCTTTTCCGGGATCGTCTAATCGGTAGGACATCAGCCTTTGGAGCTGAGTATCCTGGTTC
>CAZGBQ010000098.1:0-14633 GCA_964524045.1 uncultured Acidobacteriaceae bacterium | reverse complement strand
TAGTGCGTGCGGTCGGTTACGAGTGTCTGGGTTTTTGCTTCGATCATGTACTCGAGGAAGGCATGGGCGAGCTCCTTGTGGCTGCTCGCGGCAGTGATCATCAGGTGGTCGATCCAACCGGTGGTATTTTCCTTCGGGATGGTTTCGCCAATAGGGAAATTCAATTTCCGGAGGTCGTTCGTGTTCAAGGGCCAGCCCATCGCGAGAACCACCTCGTGATTCTGGAAAAGATTGGTGAGTTCCCCGCCTGTCGACCAAATCTTTCGAACGTTGGGTTTGAGTTCCAACAGCTTTTTCTTTACTGCGGCGAGCTGATCGTCTGTCAGGTTGTAGAGTTGCGAGGGCTGCGGCTTGTCGTAGCCAAGAATCTGCGCCGCCATGTAAACAGTGGAAAGATCATCCCAAACGGAAATCTTTCCTCTGTACTTCGAATCCCAAAAGATGGCCCAGGAATCGGGCGGCTGCGCGAAAACGGTTGTGTCATAGAGCAGGGGATTGGGTCCCCACATAAAAGGCACGCCGTAGACCTGACCGTTGGCTTTGACCAGAGGCAGGTCGCGAAGCTTGGGAGAGAGTTGGGCATAGGAAGGCAGTTTCGAAAGATCAAGCGGCGACGCCAAGCCGGTGCGCGCGATGGAAGAGGCGACGTCGCTGGAAGGCGAGATGACGTCGTAATTGGAAGCGCTGCCGCCGCGCAGTTTTGCTACCAGCTCGTCGCTCGAGCCCATGTAGGACGCCATGACCTTGCAGTGATGGCTTTCCTCAAAAGCGTGCACGGCGGACTCGTCCGCATAGCCTTCCCACACAAGCAGACTCAAGGATTCTTCCTTCTTCTGGCATGCACCGAATGCGAGTGTGAAAAAAAGGATTACAAGCAGTATTGTTCGAGGCTTCATCGCCCCTCCAGCTTACTTTTTGTCTGCCTGATAGACCACCCGCCCGCCCACGATGGTCGCGATTACTCTTGTCTCCCTGATCCTGTGCGGATCGATGTCGAAAATATTCTGCGAAACAATGATGAGGTCGGCGACTCTTCCCTCTTCCAGGGAACCTTCCGTCTTTTCGCGGCGCCCCGCGTAGGCCGCCCCCATGGTGTATCCGTCCACCGCCTGCGCTACTGTCAGGCGCTGCTCGGGGCAAAACCCGGCTTCCGGAGTTCCTTCTGCGGTTTGCCGTGTGACAGCGGTTTGCAGACCTTCCCACGGACTCAATGTCACGACCGGCCAGTCGCTTCCAAACGCCAGGTGCCCGCCGCCATCCGAAATACTTTTCCAAGCCCATGCGCGTGAAGCGCGATCCGGACCAGCATTGCGCGCCCAGACATCGAGCGTATCCGAATCCGGATAAGAATGCAGCGGTTGCATGCTGGCAATCACACCGAGTTTTCCGAAGCGTGGAATATCCGCCGGCGCAATAGTTTCGATGTGCTCGATGCGCGACCGGCGATCCTGCAAGTGATTGCTCCGTTGAGCATTCTCATAGCCATCCAGGGCCATGCGAACTCCGTAATCGCCGATGGCGTGCGTGAAGAGTTGCAACCCGCGTTTGTCCAATTCGGCGACTGCGGCGTTGTAGTTGGCGGGCTCCCAGAAGGGCTTGCCCTTTAAGGAAGGATCGTCGCCGTAAGGCTCGAGCATCGCAGCGGTATGGGATTCTACAACGCCATCGACCATGAATTTAACCGCCCCCGCGTCAATCCAATCATCATGGTATTTCCTGCGCGCTGCATCGATAGAATTCAGATCCTTAGGCCGCAGCATGGGAGGATCGAGGAAATAGGCGATGTACATGCGGATGGTGAGGTCCCCGCGACGCCGCATCTCGTCAAACAGATCGAGAATTTCAAAGTCCCCGCCAGCGCTGTGCACTCGAGTGATGCCGTGCTCGTTGGCCCATTTCATTCCTGCGCGCAGAGCCGCAAGCTTTTCTGCACGCGTCGGCTTTGGAATCATCTTAGCGACGATTTCCTCAGCCGATTCTTTCAGGGCGCCGGTGGCTTCGCCGGTCTGGGGATCACGGACGATAATGCCGTTCGGTGGATTTGGCGTTTCACGAGTTATGCCTGCAAGGGCGAGGGCTTTCGAATTGGCCCAGTACGTGTGACCGTCATATCCCTCGAGAAAGACGGGCCGGTTGGGGAAAAGTTCGTCGAGATATTTCTTGTGCGGAAGCGTCTCGGATCCAAACATGGCGTAGTTCCAGCCTCGTCCGAGGATCCAATCATTCCCGGAATTCTGAGAAGAGTACTCGCGCAACCGCTTCTGGATATCGGAAACATCTTTTGCGCCCTCGAGGTTCACGCGACCCAAGCTAAGGGCGCCGTCGAGAAAATGGATGTGGCAGTCGGTAAAGCTGGGAAGTACAAGTTTTCCGCTCGCGTCAATCACCTTTGTGCCCGGGCCCCGCATTTTCTCGATTGCGGAATCATCGCCCACGGCGACAATCTTTCCGCTTCGCATGGCGACTGCTTGCGCCCAAGGCTGTTTAAGATTCTCCGTATAAATGTGTCCGTGGATCACAACAAGATCAGCCATCCCCGTTGCGGGATCTTGCCCAGCAGTTCGGCCTGCAGACCCTAGAAAAAGCCCGAGCAGAGGAAGCGCAAGCTGGAAAGAGCGAAGGTTCATCGGAGTTCCGTCCTTTTTAGAATGTGGGCGGCGTATTGATCCACAGAACCCAGGTTTCCTTGCGGCCCGGATTCTTCCAGCGGTGAGGCGTGGTGCTCTCGAAATAAAGGCTGTCGCCGGGCTTCAAGCGATAATGCTCGCCGTCATTCAGCCAAATTTCAAAATTGCCGCGAAGCACGTGGAGAAATTCTTCGCCATCGTGCGAGTAAGATTCGCCGCTGCCGCCGCCAGGTTTAACGCGGAAAAGATGCGGTTCCATGGCGGTGTTGCCCCACGCGAGCAATTCCATGCGAACATCCGGAGTGGTCTCCAGGATTTTGCGCTCTTCGGAGCGCACGAGTCGCGGGTTGTCCCCCGCGGTTTCGAAAAGCGACAAAATATTGGTGCGATAAAAGCGCGCGATGCGGCGGAGCGTGGCGATCGACGAACGCATCTGGCCGCGCTCGAGCGCGCTCAGGAAGCCGACGGACACGCCGGTGGCTTTCGCCACTTGTGCCAGAGAAAGGCCGCGATTGGCGCGAAGACGGCGAAACCGCTGTCCCGGCAGAAGCGTTCCTTCCGCGGGAGTCGCGACTACGCCCTGGCGCTTAAGCACATGTACAATGGCGGCGGGATTGAGGCCACGGGCGCGGCGGAGAAAAATGGCGCGCTGCAGCAAGCGCACGTTGGACTCGTCATACAGGCGGTAGCGGCTGCGGGTCCTTTGCGGAGTTACCAGGCCAAGCGCCTCCCAGGCGCGCAGCGCGGAAGAAGAGATGCCGACGCGGCGGGCAACTTCGCTGATGCGCAAGAGGCGGTTTCCCGCGCGCCGGGGCGATCCTTTGGATAAATTCTTTCTGCTTGACACAGCGGCCAGCTTTCTCTAAGTTTGCAGTATTATAGTAAGGTTGCAGGGGCGTAGCAACCACGAAAATTGGGTTTCTCGAAAAAGTCAGATAGGCAAGGGGTGAGGTCATGAGAGCAAATTCTTCTTTCCGGAAGATGCGTTCGCTGTTTTGTCGGAGTCTTCTGATCTTTGCCGGCATGGCGTTCGCACTGCAGTTTTCTTCGCCTTCTGCGAGCGCGCAAAGCACCGGCGGCCGCATCCGCGGCACGGTGGAGGATCCGAGCGGCGGCGCCGTGGTCGGAGCTACCGTAACGCTGCGAAACGAGGCAACCGGCACGGAACGCAGCGCTCAATCGGACGCTAACGGAGAATACGTTTTCCTGGAAGTGCCTGTGGGGTCGTATGAAATTAGCGCCACCAGCAAGGGTTTCAAAAAGTACGTGCGCAAGGACGTCGCGCTCGAGCTAAACCAGATCCTTACGCTGGATATCGCGCTTCAACTTGGGGGTACGACCGACGTTGTCGAGGTAACCGGCGCTGCCCCGCTGGTGGATACAACTTCGACCCAACTGGGTGCCGTCGTGGGTGAGCGTGCCGTAAGCAATTTGCCGCTGGCCCAACGCGATACTTATCAACTCTTGCAGTTGCAGCCAGGTGTTCAATCGCAGGTCGGTCTGGACTCCGTTTATGGCAGCGACAGAGCCGGCGTGGTCAGCGTGAACGGTGGACGCGGAAGGGATAACAACTTTACGGTGAACGGCGGAGACGGAAACGACCTTTTTGCCGGACTTCCTGCTATTCAGCCCTCGCCAGATGCCATCGAAGAGTTTCGCGTATTAACGAATACCTTCGACGCGGAATACGGCCGCAATTCAGGCGCCGTGGTGAACGTGGTTACGAAATCCGGGACGAACGATTTGCACGGAAGTGCGTACGAATACTTTCGCAACAAAAACCTGAACGCAAAGGGCTTTTTCGACACGCAGAAACTCGATTACCTGCAGAATCAGTTTGGATTCACATTTGGCGGGCCCATCAAGAAGGACAAGACATTTTTCTTTTTGAACTACGAAGGTAATCGCGTCCGCCGGGGGACGTCCGGGGACACGGTAAACGTGCCGACGGATGCAGAGCGGTTGGGAGATTTCTCCGCAGGTGGACAGGCGTTAGCCAATGATCTTAGTTCTGGACTGAATTTTACCGGGTCAGTTTTTGATCAAGCTGTTGCAGACACGCTAAATACCCGGTGTGGACAACAAATCCTCGCGCAAAATCCGAGCGCCGTGATCGCCGCAGGTTCGAACTACGGCGCTCACCTGCAGGATCCTAACAACCCGAATAGCCCAATCCTGCCGGGGATTTTTACGAATACTGTCACTGGATTGGATAATCAGATTCCTGTTCAATGCTTTGATCCTACGGCTGTTGACCTTTTGAACCAGTTTGTGCCTCACGCCAATATAGGCTCCAACTTGTTCCAGGGCGTGCCCTTGGGGCATGAGCGGAGCAACCACTTCGATCTTAAAATAGACCATCAACTGACAAGAAATCAGGATCTGAGCGGCTACTATTATTTGACGAACCACTACCTCGCGAAGCCCTTTGCTCGCTTCCAGGCGGGCGGTGCCAACCTTCCCGGATTCGGAGATCTCACCGATGAGCGAATCCAGCAAGTCAATATTCGGCATAGTTGGCGGATTGGTCCGTCAGCAGTGAATGAAGCCCGCTTTAATATGTTCCGCGAGGGAGAAGGCACGTTTCTACATCCCCAGCACACGGCGCTCGTCCAAGACTCCTGCAAGACAGTCCCCGCAGCAAATTGCTTTGCGGACCCAAACAACCCGGATCTGGGGATTCACCCCAATCTGGGTGCCGGGCGCGAAGGCGTACCTTTCGTTAACATTTCCGGCGGATTCAACATTGGCAATAACTTTGAAGGCGAACTGCCGCAAGTGGCCAATTCCTTTCAATGGTCTGACAACTTCAGCAAGACGATTGGCAAACATGACCTGAAGTTCGGCGGTGACGTCCGCTATCAAAGATTCGATCAAACACTCTATTTCGATATCAGCGGTCAGTATTTCTACTTCGGCGGCGGGCCAAATGATCCCGGATTCGCCGATCTTTTCCCCAATTACTTGCTGGGTTTGCCCGACGAATACGGCCAAGGTTCCGCGCAGGAAGAACTCGTGCGGACCAAGTCCCTTTATTTGTTCGCGCAGGACAGCTGGAAGATAAAATCGAATGTGACTTTGAACTACGGCCTTCGCTGGGAGCTCAATACGCCATTGGCGGATGCGGGAAAGAAGGTGCAAACGTTCCGTCCGGGACAGGTCTCCACAGTTTACCCGTGCGCCCTGCCAGCAGGCAGTCCACTCGGAGCGGATTGCAACACGGCTGGCGTGACGCCCGTAGGCTTAGTAGTTCCCGGTGATCAGGGCGTCCCCAACGGCCTTTCCAACACGTATTACAAATCCTTTGCTCCAAGAATCGGCTTGGCCTGGAGCCCGAATGCGAAAGATGGCTTCGCGAACAAGCTCTTTGGCGGCCCCGGAAAAACCAGCATTCGCGCGGGTTTCGGAATTTTCTATAACCCCGTTGAGCAACTCGTTCTTGAACAATTTAGTGCCGAACCGCCGTTTGGCGGCAGCACATTCGTTTTCAATACGCAATTCAACACGCCGTTTCTGGGTCAGGATGGTTCCACAACGTTTCCGAACCCGTTCAACGGGATACTGAATCCTCCTCGCGGGCAGCCTGTGGATTGGTCACTCTTTCGCCCGATCTTGTTGTTTGGGCAAGCTGCTAAGAATCCCCGCAGCCAGTATGCAGAGCAGTACAACCTGACTGTCCAGCGCGAGGTGGCGAAGAATCTTGTCGCCACCGTTGCCTACGTTGGCCGCCAGGGACATCGCCTGCTAGCTTCTCAAGACCTCAATCCCGGCAACCCGCAAACCTGCTTGGATCTTCAGGCCCTGTCCGATTCGACGGGTGATCCGAACTTGGCGTGCGGACCGTTTTTTGGCGACACAGGGTATTCATTCACGTTACCGGCGGGTTGGGTTTTTCACATGCCTTATATAAATGGCCCGACCGTAGGTGGACCGAATATTCCATGCCCGATCGCGAACGCACCTGCGGCTTGTACAGTCACGGGAGCTGCTGGAGGTACTCCGATTACGCTCATCGGGCTGCGGCCATACTCTTCGCCGCTTTGCCAGCCGACGACCTTGAACCCCGCGACGGGCCTAGGCTTCGGCTGCCCGTCGGACTTCATTGATGTTTTCTCGAGCATTTTTACTCAGAACACGATTTCGAATTCCGTCTACAACGGACTGCAGGCCAGCCTCGAAAAGCGATTCTCGAACGGCTTGCAGTTCACCGGGGCGTACACCTTCGGCAAGTCCCTCGATAATGCCTCCACCTTCGAGAATCTTGTAGATCCAGTGAACCCCAAGCGGAACCGGTCGCGTTCACTTTTCGACGCTCGTCATCGCTTCGTCTTCAGCTATTACTGGGAACTGCCCGTTCCGAAGTATGACGGCTTCAAAGGCAAATTGCTCAACGGCTGGGCGATGTCGGGAATCACAGCCTTCCAGAGCGGGTTCCCCATCCGCATTACCGAACAGGATGATGTCGAGCTGCAATCCAGTTTCGATTTTGAAACGCCAGGTCAACCCAACGTGGGCGCGCCGTTCCACAAGATTGATCCGCGCAAGCTGACTTGCGCTGCCGGGACAGGCACGGATCCTTCAACCTGCACTTTGATTAATGCCGGGTTTAATCCCGACGCGTTCACGGAAGATACTGTTGCGCCTGGAACGATCGGCAATGCGCCGCGGACCGTTTGCTGCGGGCCGGGTATCAACAATTGGGACTTTACGTTCATTAAGGTGACGCCCCTGAACGAACGGTTCAAGCTGGAATTCCGCGGTGATTTACTTAACGCTTTTAATCACGCGCAATTCTTCCAGCCCGACGGCAGCACGAGTGACGGGACAGACTTTGGACGCGTAAAGAGGGCGCGCGATCCGCGATTGATACAGTTCGCTCTAAAGCTTTCGTTCTAGCGGAGCGGAAATTGTAGCGAGGTCCTGCTGGCGGGAGTCGCAAAGGCCGCGCCTTCGCGCGCATGAGACAATAAGATTCACCGCCCTCAAACTGACCGCAGGGAACAGGCCTGCAATCCACGGAGCAGCCCCATGCACGACGCACTACAACGCGAACTAGCCACATACGAAAAGCGTACGCCAAAATCCGCCGCCGCCCACAAACGCGCACTCGACCGGATTCCTCTCGGCGTCGCCAGCAACTACCGCCATTACGAGCCTTATCCGATTTTCGTGAAGGACGGCAAGGGAAGCCGCATTCACGACCTGGATGGCAACGAATACATCGATCACAACCTATGCTTTGGCGCCCTGATGGCCGGCCACTGCCATCCCGCGGTGGTCAAAGCGGTTGAACAGGAGCTGCATCGTGGCACGACCTTCGGCATGCCTCACGATGAGGAATGGGAGCTAGCCGAAGAAATCTGCGCGCGCTATCCGGTTGAGATGGTGCGCTTCGGTTCGAGCGGCACGGAAGTCACCATGCACGCTTGCCGCATCGCTCGTGCGGCCACGAACCGCGACAAGATTCTCAAGTTCGAAGGTTGCTATCACGGACTGCATGACACCGCGCTAGTCAGCGTGAAGCCTAAAGCCGAAGATTACGGCGATCCCGACGATCCTAATAGCGTCCCGGGAGGCGCTGGCATTCCGAAGGCTTCCGTCGGAAATGTCGTGATCGCCTCTTTCAACAATCTCTCCAGCGTCGAGCGGCGCTTTCGCGAGAATTCCGGCCAAATCGCCGCCATCATTCTCGAGCCCATCATGATGAACGTGGGTTTGTGCCTGCCACAGCCGGGATTCCTCCAAGGACTGCGTGATATTTGTACTAAAAATGGTGCTCTGCTTATTTTCGACGAAGTGAAGACCGGCGCGAAACTCGCTTGGGGCGGCGCGAGCGAATTCTTCGGCGTCAAGCCAGACATGATTTGCCTGGCCAAGTCCATTGGCGGCGGTCTGCCGCTCGGCGCATTCGGCGCAAGCCGCGCCGTTATGGATCTGATCTCCCAGCACAAGGTGTTTCACGGCGGCACCTACAACACAAATCGCGTGGCTATGGCCGCGGGGCTCGCGACCTTCCGCGAAGTCCTCACTCGCGAGAATTATGTCCACGTCGGCAATCTGAGCAAGAAACTCACGGAAGGCTATCGCGCCATTATCAAGAAATCCGGCTTGCAGGCGTACGTTGCCAGCGCCGGGGTGAATGGCGCGCTGATGCTCTATCCGCAGGAAATTCGCAACTACCGCGACTGGACCAAGATTGATGTGGACTTGTGGCGCCACTACTGGTTCGGCATGGTGAACCGCGGCGTCCTCGCTCAGCCCTATTGGTGGGACGAGCAGTGGACCATTTCCGTCCAGCACACGGAAGAAGACATTGATAGGCACCTTGCTGTGTTCGAAGAGGTCGCGCCTGCGCTCGCGAAGGCGCAGCAGGAGCGCGGCCTCGCGCACGTTGGCGCCGCCGGGCACTAACACGCAGTTCGCGAAAGTAAGAGGTAGAAATTGGCAGAGGAGGTCATCCCCACGGCATTGCCCGCGATAGACGCGCCGGAAACGCCTCACCTGAGGCGTGTTCTGGGGCGCTGGGACCTCGTCCTGCTGTTTGTCGTCGCCGTCTTCAACCTCAATGTCGTCCCCTCGATTGCGGCCAACGGCGGCGTGACGGTATGGCTCTGGGTCATTTCGCTCCTGCTCTTTTTTTGGCCCCAGGGAATCGCCGTCATCGAGCTAGCTCATCGCTATCCGGGCGAAGGCGGAGTCTATCTGTGGGCCAAGGAAGTCTTCGGTGACTTCCATGGTTTTCTGTCTGGCTGGTGCTACTGGACCAACAACATGATGTATGTGCCGACCATCATGTTGTATTTCGTGGGCGTTTCGGTCTTCGTTCTTGGTCCCACGCACGCTTCTCTCGCTGACAGCAAATCCTTCGCGCTTGCGGCTTCGGTTGCACTTCTGGCCATCCTCGTGATCCTCAACGTTGTTGGCCTTGGCGTCGGCAAGTGGATTAACAACATCGGCGGCTTGGGCACGTTCATAGCCGGCGGCCTGCTCATCGGTCTCGGCATCACCGTTTTGCTACGCTTCGGAACCTCCGTGACCGCCGCGGATTTCCGCATTCCCGCCAACCCTGGTTTTGTTCTGAACTCCTTCGGCGTGATTTGCTTCGGCCTTGTCGGCCTGGAACTCGCTTCGATCATGGGAGATGAAATTGAAAATCCGCGCAAGACTCTTCCCGGCGCGGTGGCCTGGGGTGGAATTCTCTCTGGCGCGCTCTACATCGGCACAACCCTGACCTTGCTTGTTGCTGTCAGCAAGAATCAAATCAGCGTGCTTCAGGGAATCGTCCAGGCGGTTAGCCACATGTCCTCTCGCGTTGGTATCGGTTGGATCATCGCGCCCTTTGCCCTCATGCTTAGCCTGTCCATCGCGGGAATCGCTTCGGCCTGGCTTGGCGGCTCAGCGCGCATTCCATTCGTTGCAGGGCTCGATTCCTATATGCCGGATTGGCTCGGCAGGATTCACCCGAAGTACGCCACTCCCTACGCCGCACTCATCGTTCACGCTGGCGTCTCTTTGATTCTGGTGGTCATCAACTTCTCGTTCACGGGCGCGGGAGTGCAAGAAACCTTCCAGAAACTCCTATCGCTTGCTGTGGTGCTTCAGCTCGTTCCGTTCCTTTACATGTTCGGGGCATTGCTGCGGATCGCTGGACAGGAGTCCTTTTCCCGCGGGCGCTACAGCAAGGGCACTTTAATTGCCGCAGGCCTGAGCGGGCTTCTGACCACTACCTTGGGAATCGCTCTGGCGTTTTTCCCCGCGCAGCAAATTACTTCGTTGCTTTCTTACGAAGTGTGGATGTTCGGCGGCACTTTGGCCTTCATCGGTCTCGCCGCTTTTTTCTTCTTTATCTATGGCAGGCGCAAAGCCGCGCGCAAACTTGCTGCGGCCGCGCCCGCCTAATGAACTGAGTTTTTGGAGGAAGTCATGTCCAGCATCGCCAAGACCAGCGTTCGAACCTACCAGAATTACGTGAATGGTCAGTGGGTCAGCAGCGCTTCGAGCGAAACATTTCCCGTTTACGATCCTTCCACCGAGGAAGTCATTGCTCAAGTCGCCTCCTCGAACGCAGCCGACATTGACAAAGCCGTGAAGGCCGCCCGTGCAGCTTTTGATTCTGGCCCCTGGGGCACGACCACAGCCCAAGATCGCGGACGCATTCTTTTCAAGCTGGCGGAGAAGATCCGCCAAAATACCGCGCAACTTGCCGACCTCGAATGCCGCAACACCGGAAAGCCCATCGTCGAGGCGGAGTACGACATCGCCGACGTCGCCACCTGCTTCGAGTACTACGGCGGCCTCGCCAACAAAGTCACCGGCAACGTGAATCCCGTTCCCGCAAACGCGCTGAGCTTCACGATGCGCGAGCCTGTCGGCGTCGCCGGACAAATTATTCCGTGGAACTATCCGCTACTCATGGCCGCGTGGAAGCTCGCGCCCGCCATCGCTGCCGGTTGTACCTGCGTGCTCAAGCCAGCAGAGCAAACTCCTCTCACCGCCCTCGAGTTTGCAAATTGGTTTGAGGAAGTTGGGCTCCCGCCCGGCGTCGTCAATATTGTCAACGGCTATGGCGAATCAGCCGGCGCCGCGCTTGTCGCCCATCACAACGTCGACAAGATTGCGTTCACGGGCAGCGCCGCCGTCGGGAAAGTCATCGTCAAGAGCGCCGCAGACACGCTCAAGCGCGTCACGCTCGAGCTCGGCGGCAAGTCCCCCAACATTTTCTTCCCCGATGCCGACTGGGAAGCCGCCGTCGACGGCGCGCTCTTCGGTGTCTTCATCAATCAGGGCGAAGTGTGCTCTGCGGGCAGCCGCATCCTCGTTGAGAAAAAGATCTACTCGAAATTCGTCGAAGCCATGACCGAAAAGGCCAAGCGCATCAAACTTGGCGCGCCGCTCGATCGCGAAACGAAGATGGGCCCGCTTGTCAGCAAAGAGCAATACGAGCGCGTCACCTCCTACCTCGAAATCGGCAAGAAGGAAGCGAAAGTTGCCATTGGCGGCAGCCGTCCGAAACTATTCGGCAAAGGCTATTACGTCGAGCCCACGATTTTCTACGATGTGGAGAATTCCGCGCGCATCGCACGCGAAGAAATCTTCGGCCCCGTCGCTTCTGTCATACCCTTTGACGGTGAATCCGAGGCCATCCGCATCGCCAACGACACGCCCTACGGTCTCGCTGCCGCCGTCTGGACCCGCGACATTTACAAGGCTTTCCGTGTCGTGAAATCACTTCGCGCAGGAATCGTCTGGGTCAATCACATGCAGCCGACCTACGTTGAAGCGCCCTGGGGCGGCTACAAGCAATCCGGCTTCGGTCGCGAGCTCGGTCCTTGGGGTCTCGAGGAATATCTGGAAACCAAGCATGTTTTCGTCAATCTCGACGAAACCCCCATCGGCTGGTACTGAAGTGCACTGGTCATCCAAATGCACGTCGAATGGTCCCGGGCGTGAACTAGTCCGGTTTCCGAGGGGACTTCGTAACTTTTTTGTGACGGTTTAACCAGTTCACCTGGTGCGGCGAACTGTTTTGTAAACGCAGAGAGGCTCCAATGAAAACGATCCAACTTCGCACGGAAATTCCAGGGCCAAACTCGCGCGCGCTCATGGCCCGCCGCGAGGCCGCCATCCCACGCGGCCCTGCCAATGCCATTCCCATATTCGCTGAGCGCGCCGAAGGCGCCATCATTGAAGATGTCGACGGCAATCGCTACCTCGACTTCGCCGGCGGCATCGGCTGCCTCAATATCGGCCATCGTTCCCCTCGCGTGATCGGCGCCATTCGCGAGCAGCTCGATAAGTTCTTGCATCTCTGCTTTGCTGTCACTCCTTACGAGGGCTACGTCGCTGTCGCGGAGAGGCTGAACGCACTGGCTCCCGGCAATTTCCCGAAGAAAACCATCCTGGTGAACTCCGGTGCCGAGGCCATCGAAAATTCGATCAAGATTGCCCGCGCTTACACCAGGCGCCTCGCTGTCATCTGCTTCGAAGACGCCTTTCACGGCCGCACGCTCCTCACCATGTCCCTGACCAGCAAGACCCATCCCTACAAGGCCGGGTTTGAACCCTTCGCCAGCGACATCTATCGAATCCCTTTTGCGTATCCTTATCGCGGCGAGCACGGCGCCACGGCGGAGACTTTTGCACACTATCTCGAAGACGCTTTCAAGCGTTCGGTGGCGCCTGAGTCCGTTGCCGCGGTCATTGCCGAACCCGTTCTCGGTGAAGGCGGCTTCGTCGTCCCCCCGCGCGATTACTTCAAGCTCCTCCAAAACATCTGCCGCAAGTATGGGATCCTTTTCATCGCCGACGAAGTGCAATCCGGCTTCGCCCGCACCGGGAAATGGTTTGCCTCCGAGCATTTCGGCATCGAACCGGACCTCATCACCATGGCCAAGTCCCTCGGCGGTGGCATGCCAATCGCCGCGGTCACAGGCCGTGCGGAAATCATGGATGCTCCGGGCGTCGGCGCCCTCGGCGGGACCTACTGTGGACACCCGCTCTCTTGCGCAGCGGCTCTTGCCGCTATCGAAACCATCGAGACAGAGGGCTTGCTAGCTCGTTCCACCGCCATAGGCCAGCGCTTCAAGGCGCGCGCGAGCAGTTGGCAGAAAAAGTGGGATCTCATCGGAGACGTTCGCGGCCTCGGCGGCATGTGCGCCATCGAGTTGGTCCGCGACGCTACCACACGCGAGCCTGCCGACAAGGAGACTAAACAAATCGCGCAGCATTGCTACGAGCACGGCCTGATCACCATCACTGCCGGCACATTCAACAACGTCATCCGCATACTCGTTCCGCTGGTGGTCAGCGACGAACAATTTGACGAAGGCCTCGACGTCCTCGAAGCCGCCCTAGCCTCCGTTGCCAACCGAAAGCAGGCCGTGTTCTCTCATGCCTGATCTTCGCCTGAGGCAGGTACAACAATAATGGCGAAGCTGATTCTACCATCGCCGAGCCGCCGCAAACCTCTTGCCACAGGTTGTGGAACTTAGGTTTTGGTTTGTTCAGAAACTTGAGATGACTCCTCGCGCCTTAACAGCGTAAGATTTCACTGCTTACTCCCGTAATAAGGAACAAAGGAGAATCCGATGAGAAACCTTGCCGTATTTATCGCCCTGCTGTGCGCAGCCGCTGCGGCCCCGACCCTCCATGCTCAAGGCGGCCAAACGCCTCCGCAACCACCGCCCACCGTCGCGTCGGTCCTCAACGGGCTTTACGGCGTTGTCGAGCAGCAAGTCGTTTCCGCCGCGGAGGCCATGCCCGAAGACAAGTACTCCTTCGCGCCCACCAGTGGCGAGTTTAAGGGTGTCCGCACGTTCGCTGAAGAAGTGAAGCACATCGGTTTTGCCAATCACCTCTTTTTCGGTCCGCTCATGGGTGAGACCATCGACGTGAAGTCCCTCGAGCAAAACACCAACGGTCCCGCTGAGCTCAAGACCAAAACCGAAATTGTCCAATATCTGAAGGACTCCTTCGCGCTCGGCCATAAGGCCATTGCCACGATCACCTCCGAAAACCAGCTCACACCACTGGCCAAACCGGTACTGCCGTTCCTCTCCACGCGTCTCGGCATTGCTAGTATCGCCGACTGGCATGCCGGCGATCACTATGGTCAGATGGTCGAGTACCTACGCATGAACGGGATCATTCCGCCCGCCAGCCGCCCGCGCCCACCGCAGGCGCCTTCGCAACCACCGCCTGCGCAACCCAAACCCCAACAGTAAAGCGCAGTAGGCGCGAAACGGTTTTCGCTCTTTCGTCGGCGTTCGCTCGCTGTATCCTTGCCGCAGATCGAGCATCCAATTCTTCCGACCGGGCTGTTGATCCGGCGGAATACGCCTGCCTAGGAAAGGCTCACCTCGCATGAAGCTCATCTCCGTCAGCGTGGGCCTCCCGCGCGAAGTCAAGTGGCACGACACGATGGTCACCACCGGCATCTTCAAGCAGCCTGTCCCGGGCCGCGTCGCTCTTCGCAAGCTGAATCTGGACGGCGACCGTCAGGCCGAC
>CAZGBQ010000097.1:0-14681 GCA_964524045.1 uncultured Acidobacteriaceae bacterium | reverse complement strand
GCTCCTTCTGGTTAGTGGAGGCGCTGACACGCGCCAGTCAGACCAGCCCGGAAAAACTGGATCAAGCCATGCTGCTTTTCGAGCGTATGCTGGGCTATGCCAACCATCTCGGGCTTTACGCGGAGCAAACCGGGTCACAGGGCGAGGCTTTGGGGAATTTTCCGCAGGCGTTCACCCATCTCGCATTAATCAGCGCCGCTTTCAATCTGGATCGCAGGCTCGGCACACGCAATCCGACTTAGCCGCAACTGTGAACTGGTTTAACGCCCTCTAGTGCTTTGCAATTTGGCCTTGCACGGCGCGGCGCGTGGCTTCGAGCGTGGCCGTCAACGTTTCGCGCGGGATGCTGGTGACAAAGGGCTTGATCATCCAGGCAAGCAGCGCCGGAATGTCGCGCGTCAGCGACACGACTTCGCTCTGCACGTACACGCCGCCGTCGCGCTCTTCGAATCTCCACCATGTTTCCATGCGCCACAAAAATCCGCCGTCATCGCCCGGAGTTTTCTCGCGCTCGCCGCTCTTCCCCGCATCTTCCACTTCCGCGATGCGCACAGCGGAGCTCCGGCTATGCGCCCGCTCCGGCCCGTCATGAAAATAGTCGATCTCATGCTCCGTGTTCAGCACCACGGTAATCACTTTGTGCCGGCGAAAGCGCAGGAACACGCGGAAATGATCGCCGTTTCGCGCTTCAATTTTCGAGCGCTCCACGTCTGGCGCGTAATACACGGAATGCTTGTTGTAGTCCTCGAGCACGCTCAGCACATCGTCGAGCTTCGCTCCTGGAATGAACACGACTCCGGTCCAGTGATGAATGATCCCGCTGGGACATTCGATGTGCTTGCCGTTGTCGCGCGTTTCGAGCTTCTCCATTTTCACTTCGCCGCGCTTCAGCGCCGCGTATACTTCCGCGCGCTGGTCCGCCGGCAGCCCGTCAATCCAAAGCAGATTCGTTCCGCGCTTCAGCTCTTCCTCGTTGCGCACTTCGGTCAATTTCACGTAGCGGTCGAACGCTTCAATCGTGTTCGTCTTCAGCAGCTTTGCGGGTTCCGGCTCAGCAGCCTGCGTGAAGTTCGCCGCCACGCAGGACAGCAGCAACGCCGCCGCGGAGCCCAGCGCGATCGCTGCCAGCAGGTTCGGCGACACTGCGCCCGACTTTACAGGTGCGGCCCTCGCCGGACCGCGATTGTCATGCGCGCCTTTCATCTGTCGGACCATCCCGTCATTGCCCACTGTCGGCCGAATTTCAAGCCATTGATTTGGCAGAGCTTCTATGTCTGCGCCGGCTCTCGAGCTTCCCTAGGATGCAGGCCAGCGGCCTTCTGTGTCCAGCTGCGCGCAAGCGGGATTCATCAACGCGGTGCAAGAGGGGAGAGGGAAGTCCAAGAAAAAGCAGGGGGAAGGGGAGAGGGAAGAAACTGGCGGGTTGGGTAGCTCGCACACGGTCCCTTTCGGGGCCGCTGTCCCCGCGCGGCCCCCAACCCGTTCTTAGCAAGTTACGCGGGCGTCTTGCTTGGCTCAATGGGTCGGCGGAGCCAGCGGACAGGGTACGCGGGTTGTAGTACAAGGCTCTCATTTTGTGTGTTTAACTAGAACCGCGGCCCTTATGTAAGCCTTTTATTATCTGTTGAATACGAGAACGATGAAGGATCAGGGTTCTCCTGCCACCACAAATAGTACTATCTGAGTTCGAAGCGCTGGTTTCAGAATTCTGGAATTGCCTTACTGCCAACTTTCAGTGCTTCCGACCTCAGGGAGTCATTTGCGAAAGAGCTGCGGGACATACCAGCGCGCGTAGGTTGCGAACCCCAGGAAGAGTGTCAGCCACCATAGCGCGAGAACGGTGCGCATCCAGGCTTTGTAGCGTTTGATGCGAAGGCGCTCGGGCAGAAGGCGCGTACCCACTGCAAGCAAAATATACAGCGCGGCAAGTTCCGTGATTGTTCCGAGTGTGGCGTGCGCGGCAGCGAGCGCCACGTAGGCCTTCCCAAGCTTGAGGGGGATTCTGGGAAGCACCTGCGCCCAAAATGACGGGACCATGGTGAGAGCGATCACGCCTAAATTCAGAAGCACGACAACGGACTGGCACCAAGCGTGTTGCCGGAAACGGCCTCTGCGGGCAAGCCAGGCGCCGGCGAGGAGCCCTACTCCCATGGCGATTTCTAGGAGCAGAACTAAATCGGCCGCAATCGGAGCCGCCGTTCCAAGAAAGCCCCCGTTCACGAGTCTGTTTCCTTGCTCGATGACTTTGGCGGTTGGTGGACTGCGGCCTTACCGGTCATTGGACGATGACTTTGCCTGTCATCTTGGGGTGAATGGAACAGAAGTAGGGATACGTTCCGGCTTTTTCAAATTTGAAGGAGAACTTTTCGTCGGAGTCGAGCACTTTGGACTTGAACGCTTTTGGATCATCCGAACTGACAACCGTGTGGGGAATGTCGTCATGGTTGGTCCAGGTAACCGTGGTCCCGACGGCCACGGCCAGATTGGATGGGCCGAAGCTAAAATTATCGATTTTCACTTCCGCAGGTTCCGGCTTTTGCTGTGCCGCAGCGGCGAGATCAGTCGATCCTGCGCGCCGCGCTCCTCCGATCAGAATTCCTGCAGCAATCAAGACTGCTACAGACACACTGCTCCTCATTGTTTTTCTTCCTTTCTCTTCATTCTCGAAAAGTTTCAGCTCACGAATGACAGCCTTCGGTTTCTGCCGAAGAGAGATCCCTCCGCTTCGCGCCGCGGAGGCCGGGCGCTCCGGTCGGGATGACAGTTAAGCGACCGCAAACCGCCGAGATGACAACTGGGCGGTTTGCAACACAGCTAAGCCAGGGTCGAGTCGGTCACGGCTAACGCCTGCTTGCCGCGCACGAAGTTGACGTCGGTAATGCCCAGGACACTCTTGAGTTGCTCTGCCGGCACTTTCATGGGGCCCGGCCCCTCGGCTTTGCCGGGCTGAGGCTGCGGGAACGCGGTGGAAGCGGCGGTATGAAACGTAACGTTTCCTTCGATTTTTTGCATGGTCTGGTGAATGTGGCCGTTGAGCACGGTGACGGAGCCAAATTTCTTCAAGTACGCGAGTGCCTGGGCGCTGTCCTCTGTTCCCCATCCCCATTCCGGATAAACGCTCCATAGGGGAATGTGCGCGAAGACCACGATGGGCGTGCTGTGCTTTAAGTGCTTCACGTCGTCCTCCAGCCATTCGAGTTGTTCGTGGCCCAGAGTTCCCAAGCCGCCGGCTTTCAGGTTCATCACGTTCACCAAACCGATGAAGTGGGCGCCTTTCTTGTCGAAGCTGTACCAGCCTGGGCCCTTGCTGCCTTTTGCGTAGCGCTCGAGGAACTGTTTTCCGTCGTCATTCAAGACGTCATGCTCGCCCGGCACATAGAAAACATCCTTCGGTTTCGCACTTTTCAGAATCTGGTCGACGGCATCGAATTCTTCGGGCTTGGACAGGTGGCTAATGTCTCCGGTGTGCAAGAGGAATTCCGGGGCGACTGGCAAGGCATTGATCTTCTCCACAGCGGCCTTAAGGGTGCCAGCCACATCGGTGTTGGCGGGCTTATTGAATCCCATGTGGCTGTCGCTGATTTGCGCGAAGCTCAGCTCACCGGCCATCTCGCCGGGACCCAGTTCCGGCAAGCGGCTCAAAGCGTACGAATGCAGCACGCCGCCGCGGAGCACGCAGAAAGCGCCCGTCCCCGCCCAAGCCATACACTTCAGGAATCCACGTCGATCGACCCCGTCGTGATTGTGGTCGTGCAGCAGTTCATCCCTCTTTCCAGACATCGCTTTCTCCTAGTTTAGAGACACCAGTCTCCGCAACAATTTCGTACCTCCCGATCCCGCCAATTTTCTTGGAGGGCGGCGCGGGTGAGAGAGTCCAGGGAGCCCGCGCCGCGTATGGGACGTGTTTCGATTGTGCAGACTGCCTGGGGGCGGCAGTTATTCCCGTTCTTGGCTGCTTACCAAGCGGTTGCCAAATTCGTCACTCTAAAAGGGACAAATCGGGAATAAAATCCTTCTAAAGGCGGTTTGTGGGCATGAGTGGGTTGGAACAAGGGAGTAGCTCGGACGTGTTGGATGTGCACGAGCGGGCGCGCTTCGAGCAGATCATACTGCCGCACCTCGATGCCGCCTTCAATCTTGCGCGCTGGCTGTTGAGAAGCCGGCAGGATTCGGAAGACGTGACGCAAGAAGCCATGCTCCGGGCATACCGTTTTTTCCGCGGGTTTCATGGCGGGGACGCACGGGCCTGGCTTTTGCAAATTGTGCGCAATACTTGCTATACGTGGTTGGAGAAAAACCGCCCTGTGGAACTGATGACGGAATTCGACGAAGAATTGCATCTTCAGCAGAGCGCTTCGCCCGAATCGCTGGCCATTGCCGGTGACAACCGGGAGCGGCTGGGTCGCGCGCTGGAAACGCTGCCGCCGCGCTTTCGCGAAGTGCTGGTGCTGCGCGAACTGGAAGGCTGCTCGTATAAGGAAATTGCCGCTATCACCGCGATTCCCATTGGCACGGTGATGTCGGCGCTGGCGCGTGCACGCCAGCGGCTCCAGCGCGCCTTGACACAATCCCCTGTGCAGGAGGCCTCTCGTGAGTTGTGATTACACGCGCGCGGCCCTGCATGGCTACCTCGATGGGGAACTGGACGCTTCGCGTTCGGCGGAATTCGAGCGCCATCTTGAGAACTGCCGCGAATGCGCCAAGTCATTGGAAATGGAGGAATCGCTGCGCTCTGGACTTCAGCGCAGCGGGCTTTACGAACAGGCTCCGGTGGCGCTTCGCAAAAAGATTCGCGCGGGGTTAGACGCAGCGACAGCCACGCCTGCCGCGCCGAAAATTCCCGTCTGGCGGTGGATTACTGTGGCTGCCTCGATTTTGGTGGTCGCAGGCGTTTCCTGGTATGTATGGTCACGCTCCGCGAACGTTGCTGGTGTTGCAGCGCCTCCCTTTACCGCCGCCGAAATGATCGACGCGCACATTCGCTCGCTGCAGCCCGGCCACCTCACGGATGTGGCCTCCACAGACCAACACACGGTGAAACCGTGGTTTGTCGGGAAGCTGGATTACGCGCCGCCGGTCAAAGACTACAGCGACGAGGGCTTTCCTCTAATCGGCGGACGCCTGGATGTTCTGGCGGGGCGTAACGTTGCGGCGATCGTTTACGGGCGCCGCAAGCACATCATCAATGTATTTGTTTTGCCCACGAAAGAAGCGGACACGCCGATTCATCCGCCGGGCTTGCGCCAGGGTTATCAGTGGCTGCACTGGCGGCGCCAGGGAATGGAATACTGCGCCGTGTCGGACATTTCCATTTCCGATCTGCAGGAACTCGCACAGCTCATCTATCAGTAAGCATCCAAACCGTAGGCATCCAAGCTTGCCTGTTGCTCATGATTAGGGCGAGCACAAATGACCTTACTGCTGGAGTTGCGGCTTGACCTTCACGTAAGCTTTGGGAACCTCTTTCGCGTAAATCAGCCGCAACGTTACTTCTTTGGTTTGTCCGGAGCGCACCGAGACGTTTTTCTCCCACTCGGAGAAGACGCCCTTTCCTGATGCGCGCATGTCATAGTTGTCGGACCGCAGCTTGGTGATTGTGAAGCGGCCACGAGAGTCTGCATGCACGGCGTGCGGGGCGTTTCCGCCGGAGGACTGATAGGTGATGCTGGCGTGCGGCACGGGCCTGTCATCGGGACCAAGCACCACGCCGGTCAGCGTTGCATTGGCCTTGCGCTGGGGAGCGGCAGCTACGCTGCGAACTGCTACAAGCGCGAATAGAGAAATCGCTGCCAACAAGAAAGTACGTCTCATTTTCCAACCTCTCGGCGCTCTCCGGAGAGCGCCTCGTCGAGGATCGCGGCGAGAATTGCTCGCGCGTCTCTCCACTCCCACTTTTCAGTGTAAGCCGCGCTCAGTTGGGCGCGTTCGGATGGCGCGAAAATGTGCTTTCCCGCAACCTGCCACTTCGGACAGGTGGGCCAACGACGACAGTCCGCCGTGAATTGTGCGCATCAGTCCGCGCTACACCGTGGCTTCAATTTGCAGCTCGTCGATCATCCTTTCGAGTTGCTCGTTGGCCTTGTCCCGCTGCGCCTCGGTGTCCCGAATCCTCTTCCGCAGCGCGTCGAGCTCCGTCTCCTGCTCATCAAGTTGTTTGGTGTAACGCTGCAGCAAGGCTTTTTCTTCTGCGCTGCCGCGCAGCGCCTTCATGTTTTCTCGGAGCCGTCCCTGGTCTTCCACGATGCGGTCGATATCTTTCTGCCGATTTTCCATTTCCTCTTCCAGCTTGGCTACCGCGGCCTTCTGAGCAGAAATTCGCGTCAGCGCTTGCGTCATCTCTGCCGTGATCGTGCCCTGTTTTACGAACACTGCGACTTGCTCGTCAGTTAGATTCGATAGTTCGTATCCGGTCGAGAGCGTCCTCACTTCCTCAATCGGCAAAGAAGCGGTAGCTTTCGCTGGTACTTCCATCCGGAACCGGTATTCGGCTGGCGCCTTCTCCTCCGGGTCCGCTGCGTTTTTTGCCAGTGTCCACTCAGGTCGAGCAGGATGCTCGATTACGAGGAAACGCTTCGCATCGTCCTGATTCCGCGCTACATAGAGTGTGCGCTCGTGCAGCTCGCTGATTTGTGTTAGCACACCTTTTGAGATCTTTACTCGCGCAACATGTTGTGGTTGGCTGTTCTTGGAGGCTTCCACAAGGAGTCCCAGGTCCGTCGCGTACGAAATCAGCCGCCGCTCTCCGGGTTTGACCGGGTCCGTCAGACCTTCGCCGGCAAACACTTGGTTCTCCAGCACGCTGAAACTGCCCCCGTCGAACGTGAGTGGACTTGTATTCTTGAGCCAAAGTCCACGTAGCGGCCTCCCTGAACCGGTTGTCCCGTTCCACAGGGAAACCTTCTCCGCTTCAATCTCCGTCTGCGCGATGGGCACGAGCGCTGACTGATTTTTCTTTAGCGTGACCCGGTCTTTTAGTTTGTATTCGAAGAGGTCGCCGAGTTCTTGTCCGCTGGCCGCAGCCTCGCTCATCTCCCGCGCCGTATCGACGATTCCGGGAGCAAGCATAGGTAGGGACATAACTTCTCTCCCGCTTATGGGCCCCGCTGAGAACGCCCCCCCGCCGCTCGCGCCTCCCGTCCCAACATGCGGCCGATTGGCCACACCTGTCCTCACCTTTGAGGAAAGCTCAGCAGACTCAGTGCTCAGCCCCGCGGCAGCAGCATTGACAGTTACGGTCTCAGCGTTAGACCCCAATTGCAGCTGAGAATTAAAGCTGTTTTCACCGGGTGCAACGCTCAAGCCTGCGATTGCATTTTTCTTGAAGCCTTGTCGCTCGATTTCCACGCGATAGTTTCCGGCGGCTACGCCCGAGAATGAGTATTGCCCGTTGCTTTCCGTGGTCGTCTGGGCAATTGTGTTGCTGTTTTCATCTAGCAACCGCACAAGTGCCCCGGAAACGATTGCTCCAGATGGGTCGGTGACCATGCCGCTCAACCGTCCGTTTCCTCGCATCAACGTGGCCGCATGTGTTTGCGGGGAGAGCTGTACGCTTTCTGGCAACGGTACTACCGGTCGCCTGCCATAAAACGGTTCTGAGAGCTGCTGAATAAACGAGTGCGGCGCGCCGGCAACGAGCGACAGCTCGACACCATCCCAGTCTTCACCCACCGTATTGTCCACGATGGCCCAGCCCTGCAGCAGCGGCTTCTTTTCCGCTTTGGAAGGAAGCACAATCCGGTAGGTCGTCTTCCAGATGGGCACTTCGCTGATGTAGCTGACATACAGGTTGCGCTCGCCCGCCCCGGTCGTGGAGATCGTCATGCGGCGAACATCCTGGTCCCGTGACGACGCAATCAGTCCCAAATAGCGCCCCACTTCGACTTGCAAGTCTTTCTCTGCGATTCGCACGCTCGTAGAGGGGTTCAAATCCACGCTGCGAACCTCACCGCCGTCAGTAATTAGAGAGATTTCGTCAGTTTCTACGGTCCAGTTGGTTCCCGTGCGGGTCTTTCTCTCCACGCTCAGTAATTTCCCAGAGAGAGCGGGACTAGTACCATTCCGCACTTCCAGGCGCGCGCCACGCAGTGCACCAAGAAATTCTGCTGTTGTCGGTTTTTCGCCCAGGGCAAGACGCAATGTCGCGAGCCGCCGAGCCAGCGGCGCTTCCGAGTTGTAATCGACTCCAGTAACTCTTCCTCCGGAAAGATCGAGAACCGTGAGCGACTTCAGCACGTCGTTCAACTGCGCGCTGGTGAAATCTATGTGCACTTGCTGGCTGCCGTGGACGCGGCCCAGGTGCTCGAAATAGCCGACGCCATTTTTGTAGAGCACAACTCTTCTCACAGGCAGTTTCGCTTCAGACGGGTTCTGATTGGCTGCTACCCCTTCCGAGCTGCTGGGCTTCGTGTTTGGTTTTTCCTGAGCTGAAATTGAGCTGCAATACAGACAGAGACACAGTACCGTCAGGACTCTCTTCATTTGACCACCCCGCCCCAACAACCTACTTCCTTGTCACACCAAGATGCAGATTTCTCTGCCCGCGTTGTCCCACTCCGCAAGGTTTCTCATAACCGTTCTCTTCCTTGCGCATCTGAACGACTATGCTGCGCCGGCTGGGTGTGACCGCGCTTTTGCTCTTTCCTTTGCTGCTATTGCTATTTCTCTGTTTGCCGGATTCGCTAGCCGCGCAAGATCCGGGCGCGCCCGAAGACATTCCCATCGAGCGCTGCGACCTGCTTCCCGTAGTAAAGATTCGCATCGACGGCGCGGACATGCGCTTCCTGCTCGACACCGGCGCCACTACGATGCTCAATTTGAAATCATTTGCTTCCGGCCGCTCGAAGCAAATTCAAGTCACTTCGTGGAGCGGAACGGCGGCCACCAGCGCGCGCGAAGTGTCGCTTCCGGAGCTTGCGCTGGGCACGCATCACTTGCGCGATCTAAAGCTTCCGGCCATTGACCTCAGCCCCATCGGCAAAGCGTGCGGCAGGCAGATTGACGGCATCCTCGGCGTGGACCTGCTCGACAAAATGGGCGTGACCATCGATCTCAAGCGCCAGGTGGCGTCGCTTGGTTCACCTGCGCAGCCTACGGACGCCAAAGCGCTCTACGATCAGATGGAATTGCACATGCACCACTGCGCAGAGGCCTTCAATCTAGGCAAGGCCGCTGAACTCGAAGCGTGTTTCGATCCGGAAATCGTGTTGTACACGCCACACGGTGAATTTCACGGGCACAAGGAAGTGATGGAGTACCTCAACGCACGCTATCTGAAGTATGCCCCCGATCTCTGCTACAAAATGACGCCGCACGACGTGAAAGTGTTCGGCGATGCGCTCTGGTATTCCTACGATTACTCGATTGATTCACCGAAGGAGCATCTCGTCGGTCACGGCATGTCGATGTGCCGCTGGAACAACGGCAAGTGGCGCATTCTAAATCTCCACAACTCGCTTACCGAATCAGCACTACAGACCAAAGCTTCGGAAGCCTCTCAGGGCAAAAAACCCTGACGCACGACAAGCGGAGAGCCCCAAACCCAATCGGAGAGACGCCGAGGGGAAACAGGGAGTAGAATCTTCGCCGGTTGCTGCCTGGGGGGAAACATGGGGCAGGAACGGCGGCGCACACCACGGTACCCGTTCAACGCGTCCATTGAGATGCGCGAGGGAACATCGGAAGACAAGAGGACCGCGCGTATCACCGAGCTTGGCCTCAACGGCTGCTTCGTCACGACCGAGAGCACGTACCCGGAAGGCACTCCGCTCGGCGTAAAGGTTTTTACCGAGACAGAGTTCTTTGAGGCGCGGGCCAGCGTCGTTTACACGCGGCCCAATGAGGGTATGGGTCTGATGTTCAAAGAGACCAAACCCTTTTTTGTGACAGTGCTGCGCAAATGGCTGCTATCCGCGATGATGGCTGGCAAACGCGGCCCAGCTTAGCCAGGCTGGCAGCTGCGAGAGTCTGCGCGCGCAATCGCGCTAGTGGGCCGGCCGGTCCGTTACCAGCTCAGGGTGCAGGCGGCGGAAAGTTTCCCCGACGTGGCAGTTCCAGCAGACAGGCCAATGCGTGGCCATAGTCTGCTGAAGATTCTCGACTGGAACTTCGTTCCACTGGATGGTCTTTTTCTGCTCGTCGACAAGGGCCGGGGGATGATCGTGCCAATGGATTTCCCCAAACGGCTTGTGGCAGTACGCGCAAGTCTTACCCTCGTACCAGCGGTTCACAATGGTAGACACCAGGCAGGCCTGCGGCGCCTCTTTTATCTGTGACAGGCATTCCTGACCGCAACCGGCCCTTTCCGGCCAGCGCGAACAATCGTTCAGAGTGAGGTGCGGCGCGTGTAGGGCGGATTCCACCGCGGCTTTTGCCGCCGCTACGTGGACTGCCGCAGGCTGATGACTTTCCGGACAGCGAATAATTCTGTTGCCGCGAAACTTCAGATAGGTGCGGAGCGCGCGGACTCCTTCGAATACTACGGCTGCGGCGATGGCCGCCGCGAGAATCGCAAGGAAGTAGGTCATGATGCGTCCTCCTTCCGGCACAGAGCCCGAGACATTTCTGGACGGAACGCGTGAATCGCGGATAGTCCCTGAGACCCCTCCTGGAGAAGAATTTATCTTCTTTGGAGCACACGCCGCAGTGACGACGGTCACGAGCGCACGTGACGGCGGCCCCAGTGTTGTGTCGGGCCCCTCGCAAGGCGGGCTGCTTCGGGTAAGGTCAGTACGGGAATCAGGAGGTGAGAAAAGTCTGCGTTACTGCAGGGACTTACTTATCTGGTCGACCTTTCAACGCGGTACGCGCTTCGGGGTTTTTCGGCGACCAGTCTTCGGGAGGAAACGCTACGCGCCAGAATGTCGGGCGCGGCGTGGAAAACTCCAGGCCGATCTCTGCCCTGCCGCTGCGCACGGGGCCGAGAAACGCCACATGGCATTCCTGCTCTTCTTCGGTCTTGTTGTGCTTCATTTGAATGACCGCGCCGCTGATAACGCGACCGCTGAGCAGCACCAGAGCGCCGTGCGCGTTGATCGCCAGGGTCTCCGTGTATTCTTCAAACTCTTTGCCCTGCGCGTCCTTGCCACGAATCCGCACGCCAACCTGCATCAGCACACGCTGGCTGCGGCGGCGCGCCCCCGTGTTTGTAGGTGTCTGTGAGACTAGAGCCATGCAACCCTCGCCTCTTAAACTATACCTGGTGGGAGGGGACTGTCGAGGGGCATCCCGGCTGCGGTATTCAAAATGGATACGGCTTCGCGCCCAATGCGCCCTCTTCAAGTTTTCGGGCGACCACTCAGAGCTGAACTACTTTCCCCTTGCACTTCGACAAGAGAGCTACTATCTTCTCATGTAGAAGCGAAAGGGGAGCCATGACCATACAACGCATCGACCTTCCGCAAGGCACGCTGGACCTCCTCATCTTGCGAACCCTCGCGCTCGAACCGCAGCATGGCTGGGCCATCTCCGAGCGCATCCAGCAGATTTCGAGCGATGTGTTGCGCGTTCAACAAGGCTCGCTTTACCCCGCGCTGCACCGGCTGGAGCGGCGCGGCTGGATCAAGGCGCGCTGGGGAACGTCGGAGAACAACCGGCGGGCGAAGTATTACGAGCTCACAAAAAGCGGGCGGAGGCAACTCGAAGTGGAGAAAGACGCTTGGGTAAAACTGACGGCCGCGGTGGCCCAAGTCCTGAGAACGGCTTAGGAATGTAGTGTTTTGTCATTCCGAGGAGCGAAGCGACGAGGAATCTGTTTTTTCTTGAAAGTTTCCGAAAAGCAGCCCCCTCGCTCCGCTCGGGATGACACTGAGAGCATTTTTCAACAAGTTGTCGGGAAACATGTATGTTGACCGTGCTAAACGACCTGTTCTATCGCCTTCGATCGCTCTTCCGACGTGCGACCGTCGAGAAAGAACTCGAGGAGGAGCTGCGCTTTCACGTCGAGCAGTCCGTGGAGCGGTATGTTAACTCCGGGGTGCCGCGCGAGGAAGCGCTGCGCAGCGCGCGCCTGGAATTTGGCGGAATCGAACGCGCCAAAGAAGAGTGCCGCGACGCACGCGGCGTCAATTTCATCGAAAGCGCGGTCCAAGACGTCCGCTTCGGCCTGCGCGCGCTCCGAAAAAGCCAGGGATTCACAATAACCGCCGTGCTGGCGATCGCTCTGGGTGTCGGTATCAACGTTGGAATCTTCTCCGTGCTGAATGGTGTTGCTCTGCGTTTGTTGCCAATTCCTCGCGCCCAACAGATCGTCAGCGTCGATCAGATCTTCCACGGGAGAGTCACTCGCAACTTTCACAACGGAACCAGCCTGTTCTCCTACTCGGAATACTTAGACTATCGCGATCACAATCATGTCTTTTCCGGACTCTTGGCATATGAGCCCTTCCTCGAAGCAACCCTTGCCGGGGGCAGAACGCAGCAGCTCCTGGGAGCTGCAACCTCCTGCAACTATTTCGACGTTTTGAGCGAGCACGCTGCATTGGGCCGCGGATTTAGCGCGTCTGATTGTGCTGCTCCAGGCGAAGCCGCAGTCGTGGTGATCAGCGACCAGTTATGGCGAGCCACCTTTAATGCTGACTCTTCGCTTGTGGGAAACAGAATCACACTGAATCGTACTGCGTACACCGTGATTGGGATTGCGCCGCCAGGATTCACGGGCGCAGAGCCGGTTCCCAGCGCGTTCTGGGCGCCGCTAAGTATGCAAAAAGCGCTTGAGCCGGGACGCGACCGCTTGGCGGATGAAAAGCTGAGCTGGCTGGTATTGCTCGGCCGGGTGCGGCCTGGCATCACAATGGAGGGGGTGCGCGCGGATCTGGGCGTGATTTCTGGACGCCTCGATCAAATTCATCCTGGAGGCACGACTTCGCTTGTGATTCGCGCTGCAACATTCTTCGGCAGGCCCGACGAACGCGAATTCCTGATGCCCGTCGCGTCTGTGATTCTCGTTGCTTTTGGCCTCGTGCTCCTGATTGCCTGCGCGAACGTCGCTAATCTTCTGCTTGCGCGCGCTTCCACGCGCCACAAGGAAATCGCGTTGCGTCTATCCATCGGCGCAAGCCGGTGGCGCCTGGTGCGCCAACTTTTGACAGAGAGCCTCCTGCTTTCCGTGTTTGGAGGCCTGCTGGGATCGCTGCTCGCGTTCTGGTCGTTCGCAAACATCGTGCGATTCGTGACTTTTCACCTGCCCGAGAGCTTTCGCCCTAACGCTGTAAATGTTGCTCCGGACTTCCATGTGCTCGGTTACGCGCTGGTGCTGACCCTGGTGACAGGCATCGCGTTTGGCCTCCTGCCGGCATTGCAATGCTCGCGACTCGAGCTCAGCACCGCACTGAAGGGAGATGGCGCGCACACCGGGGCCGGGAAAAAGAGCGGACGCTTTCTGCGAAGCGGTTTGGTCGGCGCACAAGTCGCGGTGTGCATGGTTCTGCTTTTGGCGGCCGGGTTGTTGCTCCGCGGGCTGTACCATGCGCAAACGGTTGATCCCGGATTTGACCTGAAGAACGTCACCACGACGTTTTTGAATCTAGAAAGACAGGGCTACGATGAAAACCGAGCAACAGCATTTATGAGGAGCTTGCGGGAGCGCATTGCGGGCCTTCCCGGCGTCATCGAAATTGCGCAGGCGGAGTGCGCACCGCTAAGCCACGACTTCAGCGCCGGCGGCTTTATCGTCCCTGGCCGAGCCGATAAGGTTGGAATTGAATACAACCATGTTTCGCCCGAATATTTCTCGGTGATCGGCGTTCCCATCGTGCGGGGCCGCGGCTTTCTGCCAGGGGAGACGCACGACTCGCCAGCGATAATCGTTACTGAATCTACCGCGCGGCAGCTTTGGCCCGGCGAAGATGCTCTGGGTAAAACGCTGCAGGAAGGCGGCGGGCGCCAATACACTGTGGTCGGTGTGGCCAAGGACGCGCAAGTCTCGCATCTTGGCGAACTCAACAAGAACTACCTCTATTTTCCCGCCGGTCCACAAGACAACTTGCGAGCCTATCTGCTCGTTCGGTTTTCAGGAGATTTCGTGCTGACTGCCAAAGGCGTTCGCAACGCAGTGCAGTCGCTTGACGCGGAACTGCCCATGGATGTGAGTAGATTGGAAGACTACCTCGTAGTCTGGCGTGCGCCCTCGCACCTTGTGGCCGCGCTCTCTGGAGCATTGGGCGCTCTGGCCCTGATGCTCGCGTCGATTGGCGTCTATGGAATGGTGTCGTACGCCGTCAGCCGGCGCGTGCACGAGATCGGTATTCGCATGGCTCTCGGTGCAGGTGGCACAGAAATCATGAAGCTGGTGCTTCGGCAGGCCATGCGCCCAGTGCTGATCGGCGGACTCTTTGGAGTCGCCGGGTGCGCGGCAGTATCCGCAGTGCTTTCAAGCATGTTGTTCGGGCTCAGCGCACATGACCCGATCGCGTTCGTCTCAGTCCCTTTGTTTTTGCTCTTCGTGGCCCTGATCGCGACTTACATCCCCGCTCGGCGGGCGATGCGCGTCGATCCGATGGTTGCGCTGCGGTACGAGTGATTCTCGCCGGTGCAGTAAGCCATGTAGAGCGCGCTTTAGCGCGTCCTCAGCTTTGTTACGAGCCGCTGTTTCACGGGGTACTAGCTGCGCTGCTCGATGGAAACGTAGTGCCGCGCGCCGTGGCCGAGATAAATCTGGCGCGGGCGCGCAATTTTCTGCTCAGGGT
>CAZGBQ010000096.1:10338-14698 GCA_964524045.1 uncultured Acidobacteriaceae bacterium | reverse complement strand
TTCCTTGAACCAGTGCGGCACGCCGTTGGGAATAATCATGGCATCGCCCGGTACAAGCTTTCGCGATTCGCCGCCGATAATTTCGCGGCCACGAATTTCGTCGGCAGCGACAGGCTTGCCGTCCGCCATGCTCCCACCCGTCACAACCGTGGCAGATCCCTTCAAGACATAAAGAATGTCCGTGTCTTTGGTATGCACTTCCACCATGCCCGGGCCTTCGCGGCGGCTAGCGTGGACCATGTAGTTGCGGCCGCCGTTACCATCGAACAGTACGGCTCCCTTTGAAAAGCCTTCATCGACTTGAGTCTTCGAAAAATAGGTGACCGACAGATTCGCGGTCATTGGCGGGTCAGCGCCAAAGTTCTTTGCGGCTTCTGCCCCAGCAATGGCAAGTTCCTCATCCTGCGCTGCGCTCGAAGCGCCGCTGACACCCACGCCACCGATAATCTGTCCATCTAGCGCAACCGGAATTCCACCCTGCAAGGGAGTAAAGAACGAATCCGGGAGAGCGGTCATCGCGGTGCGGCCTTTGTTGATAATGTCCTCGAATACTTTGGTTGGCTTTTGGAAGAGAACGGCTGTGCGCGCCTTGCCAATGGAAATGTTTGCGCCCGCCGCAAAAGTGCCATCGAGTCTGGCAAGTGCCATCAGGTTGCCGCCGGAGTCGACGACGGCGATCACGCCGCCGGGAGCTTTCACCTGCGCGGCATGAGCTTTCGCGGCAGCGATGACCCGTTCCGCACCATCAAGGGTGAGCGATTTCTTTTCCGCAGTCTGCGCGGAGGCGATCGTTCCAGCCGAGAGCACAAACGTAAGCATCAGGAGAACGTAGAACAATTTCTTGAGCAACTTCATATGCATTTCCTTTCGAAGAAAGTGGGTCGCTTGGCGCTGGGCAGGCAAAGCGACCCTGTATTTGTGTGGCCCGATTACATGACCGGCGAGCTGAACGACGCTTCGCCGAGGTTAACTTCCGCGAACGCGCACCAGATCTGCACCTTGGCGACGTTCTTCACGTAGCTGGGCAGAACGATTTCCTTTTTGTAGTTGCTGCCGATGAACGCTTTGGTCTTCAGCTTGTCGAGCGGATAGACGTTTCCGTCGGAGTCGACAACCTGCCAATGCGGGTCCGGCGTGTCCGGAACAACAAAGTCGTCCGACAGCGTCAGGACGTTCTTGCCATCCTTATGACTGTGGGTAACGGTCCCTTTATTGGCCTTGGGCCCCTGAAACTGCGAGGAGGTGTGCATGCCGCTCTGCGCAAATGTGCTGGAAGCACTGAGTCCCAGAGCAGTGGCGACGAGCGCGGCAAACATCACCTTCAGAATGCGAGACATATTCATTAGGTTTCCTTTTCTTTAGTTTTTTCGACGATGCTCGCGGAGCAGAATGCGAATCGCAAACGATTCAGCGGGCGTGATCCAGGATCGCGCACCAGGTTTTCATGCTCCGGAAGTTCGTCGTGCAGTGGTGGGATACCGCGAGTTACAGAAGGTTTCAAAAACGAATGAATAAACTTTGGGCGGCCGATTCCGCAGGAATGATCTATTTATCTTGGAACTGAATGTCAGACCGACAAAGCGCGAATCAAATCTGAAGAACTAGCAAACGCATCTTTGTGAAATGTGGCGTCTGTAGGTTGCGGGCTGTTTTTTATTGGATGGACCGGCGTCAAAAAAGTTTCAGAAAAATTAAGCACAACGCGGCGGCCCGTGCTGAAACTTTCCGACAGCCAACGACTCCTACCCTTCGAAGACGCACGCTCGCGTCGAGTCCATTAAACAAAGAGGCATGAAATGAAAACGTCGGGAGCTATGACCGCTCTGAGCTGGGTTCTGCGAATCACTGCGGCAGTGATTCTGCTACAAACCCTCTTCTTCAAATTTACGGCGGCCCCAGAATCGGTTTACATCTTCACAAAGGTGGGGGCAGAACCTTGGGGCCGTATTGGTTCAGGGATTATCGAGCTGATTGCGTCCGTGTTGCTTCTCACACCTCGATTCACGTGGCTGGGCTCAATCCTTGCCGTGGGCGTCATGGCGGGAGCGATCGTGAGCCACCTTACGTTGCTCGGTATTGAGGTTCAAGGAGACAAGGGTCTGCTCTTCGCACTGGCGCTGATCGTGTTCGTCAGCTCGACTCTCAATTTGTTGATCCATCGCGCTGAGATTCCTCTCATTGGAAGGAGATTGGCATGAACGCGTATAGCGCCGCTGAGGTCCTCGAGGACTTCACGCCGAAGAGGCAGACTCAAATGAGCACGCCAGAGCTCGTCGAAGCCGCCCAGGACGTATTGCTTCAAGGGTTAGGGCTCCTATTTGAATTAACGGATCGCAGCTACGCTCACGCCACAGGGGCACCATTCAACGCCTCGATCGGGCAGCACTATCGGCACGTGCTGGAGCATTTTCAAAGCCTGATCGTTGGCTTGCGCGCAGGGGAGATCAACTACGATGCCCGGGAGAGAAGTCTTCGGCTGCAGGGCGAGGTAACCTACGCCAGCATCGCCACGTGCGATGTACTCCGGGCGCTGAAGCGGTATACAGAGGAAATGCTCGCTCGCCCATGCAAGGTTATCAACAGCGTCGGCTATGGAACATCGAAGCCTGCGACTTTTGAGTCGAACGTCAGCCGCGAATTGGGCTATTGCGTAGGGCACGCGATTCATCACTACGCCATCGTACGGCTGATTTGTCATGAAATTGGAATCAGTGTCCCAGCCGAGTTCGGCGTTGCGCCATCGACGCTGAAACACATGGCATCCCTCGCAGCAGACTAAGGCGGTTCGAATGAATCCACTTCATAACCAGAGTGGAAGTGTGCTTGCTATCGCAGTGGCGATTTTAGTGAGTGCGTTTGTCTCGGAAGATGGAGCAACGATTACTGCCGCGACGCTTGCGGCCTCAAGTGTCCTGGATTTGCGTCTGGCTTTCTTGAGTGTTTTCGCCGGACTGTGGGTAGGAGATTTGGGCGTGTACGGCGTGGCGCGCTTGGCTGGGCCCACGATTCGGCGGCATCGCTGGTTCCAAAGCTGGTTTGCCAAAAAGGGGACCGAGCACAGTTTGCCTTGCCCAGGGAGGGGACACTTGAGCCTGGCGCTGAGTCGTTTCTTTCCGGGAACGCGCCTCCCTGCTTATGTCACTGCCGGCCTCCAGGAGATGCCCCTAGCGGCTTTTGCTGCGGTTACAGCGATTTCGGCAATTGCGTGGATCTTATTGGTGTTTGCAGTGCTTCGACTCGCGCCTTCGGGAGTAGCCGCCGCGGGTCATTCGTTTGCGACGTTGAGTCTGGCTGGACTTGCGTTGTTCGCCCTTTTGAGCGTTTGGCGCAAGTGGAATAAGGAGATTCGGCAAAGACTGGGCATTCTGGGGCAAAGAATTGTGAGATGGGAATTCTGGCCGGCATGGCTCTTTTACTCCCCCGTGGCGGTGTTTTGCACCTATCTTGGCATTCGCTATCGGGGATTCTTGCTACCCACGATTGCCAATGTGAATCAGAAAAATGGCGGCATTGTCGGCGAGTCGAAGATTGGAGTCCTGCAAACTCTGATGGAGACCTCATCTGAGTTTACCGCAGACGCGTATCTGATACCGCCCGGACCGCTGCTAGTGCGAATCCAGAAAGTTCAGGACATTTGCTATCGACAGGACATTCGCCTGCCTTTTGTTCTCAAACCCGATACCGCACAGCGAGGGGCCGGCTTCAAAAAGATTCAATCGCCCGAGGAAGCCGAGCAATATCTGGCACAAGTTTCTTCGCAAGTGATCCTTCAGCGATACGTTGCAGAACCCAAGGAAGCCGGAGTCTTTTACTACCGGTTCCCGAACGAAAGAAAGGGAAATGTTTTTGGCATCACAAGAAAGCAGTTCCCTGCCGTTACAGGAGACGGCAGGCGGACACTGAAGGAGCTGATTGAAGCCGATCCGAGGGCACGACTGATCGCGAGGACTTATCTGAAGAGATTTGAACAGGAATCAAAGAGAGTATTGGAAAAAGGCGAGCGCAGGCGCCTGGTTGAGGCGGGGAATCATTGCCAAGGCTGCATTTTCACAGATGGGAGCGACTTGCTTACTGAAGAGCTGCGAGCCCGGTTCGATGCAATCAGCCAAATGCTTCCGGGCTTTTACATTGGGCGCTACGATATTCGTTACGAGAACGACGATGAGCTTCGCGCTGGAAAAGGATTCAAAATTATTGAATTGAACGGCGCCGCTTCCGAAACGACGAACATTTATGATGAATCGAATTCTCTATGGTCAGCTTATATGACCCTCTACAAACAATGGCGGCTTGTTTATCAGATTGGGGCTGCGAATCGTCGCCGCGGACACCGCCCGGCAATGCTTCCCGGAGTGCTAAG
>CAZGBQ010000096.1:6846-10238 GCA_964524045.1 uncultured Acidobacteriaceae bacterium | reverse complement strand
CTTCTTGCATTGCTCAATTGGAATGAAATCGGTCTCGAGCCTTTGGGCGAGAAACGCAAGACTCGTGGTTTGGTGATTCCCGACCTGATTTGGGAGCCAGATTCAGCGACGACAGGCACTCGCTTGAAGGCGGTGCAATTGGAAGGCGTCTTTCCATTTCGGCTGTTGGGGATTTTCCCCACGGAGCGGAAGGTACTCGAATGGTCCTGGGACGGGCGCCGGATTGAGCATCTCGAATGGCCCTGGACCCGCAAACATTGGTTTTCGTCAAGCCTTTCGGATAAGAGCGCGGCGGCAGAGCGGGGACGGATTTGTGAGATGGCGGCACGGGACAAGGCGGTGGAAAGCACGAGCTGGCTCCGGAGGCTTCATCGTTCGCATGACCCGGTGCCCGGGCCGTTTTCGATTTGTGTGCACCGGCGTGATGCCGCGACGGTCAGCTACACGGAGGTGGAGTGCAGCCGATTGTCCATATCCGTGAGCTATCTGTCCGGGAATCCCTGCCTAAAGGAAAACTTTGATAGCAGCGCGATTCTCGAGCTTAGAGCGCCTTATGCGGCCAGGGCTTCTCGATTTTGAAACTTTTTGCCCGCTCAAGATCTCTTATCCCTGACCATACGACCTTGTGAGGGGCGCAAGAAAACAAAATGGAAGGCAAAGTAAGTCTTATCACTGGTGCGAAGGGCGGCCTGGGCACGTTTGTGACTGAGCGGTTTCTCGCGGCGGGAGCAACCGTCATCGGAGCGTCCCGGAGCATTTCGAAAGAAGACTTTTCACACGCGAACTTCACTCCACAGCCGGTCGATTTCACGAAATCGGCTGCGGTTCGTGAGGCGGTTGAATCCATTATCACCCGCTTCGGCAGGCTCGACATTCTCGTGCATGTGCTGGGCGGTTTCGCCGGGGGGCAAAGCGTTGCGGATACGGATGATGCAACCTGGGAACAGATGCGCGATTTGAACCTGACCTCGGCATTCTACGTTCTTCGCGCCGCGATCCCTCACTTGAGGAAAGCCGGTAATGGCCGGATCGTGGTGATCGGGAGTGCGACGGCCATCGAACCCCATGCCAATCTGAGCGCGTACGTAACTTTCAAGGCTGCTCTTACGATGCTGGTTAGAACCGTTGCCCTGGAAAACCAGGATGTTGGACTGACTGCCAATGTGGTTTTGCCGGGGACCATGGACACGCCCGGAAATCGTAAGGCAATGCCAAAAGCAGATTTCTCAAAGTGGGTTCAGCCAAGCGACGTCGCTGATCTCGTCCTATGGCTTGCGGATGAGCGGGCAACGCATATCACGGGAAGCGCCATTCCGATCGATGGCTCCCATGTATGAGAATCTCGCCAGTTTGTTCGTTTATGCGCTCTACGCTTATGTTGCCTTGGGAGCCGCTTTTGCACTCGCTTTCGTAAGTGTCGGAGTGCAGCGGATTGACTCGCAGGCAATTGGCAGCAGTTTGGGATTTCGCGTGCTGATTTTCCCTGGTTCTGTGGCCCTTTGGCCTCTGTTACTTCGGCGATGGCTGGCAGGAAAGGGCGAGCCGCCCGAAGAGAGGAATCCGCACTGATGATCCAGCCCCTGCGCAATACTCATCGGCGCTTGTTTTGGGCTCTCTTGGTGCTATTGCCCGCACTGTTCTTGAGCGGACTCGCTTTTCGTCATTCCTGGCCATCCGCAAAAGAAAAACAAACCCTAGTCGTAAGGCCTCAAAGTTCCGGTGCGAGACCATGAGCCATCAATATCAGGCGATCGGCTGGAACAGACAAAAACGCGTCTATGACTCTGTTCTTTCATGCGGAATTGCGCTTTACCTGACGCTTTTTATCAGCGCGAGCGCGCTGCTATTTCCCTATGCAACAGCGGAAACCCTGATCATTCGCGCGGCGGGTTCAGCCGCCTTCCTGCTCCTTCATGTGGTTCTTTGTATCGGGCCGCTGTGCCGGCTTAACCCTCGCTTTTTACCGCTGCTCTACAACCGTCGGCACCTGGGGGTAGCCACGTTTCTGCTGGGCGCCGTACATGGTGTCTTTGCGATCGTGCAGTTTCACAGCCTGGGCGACAAAGGTCCGCTGGTGAGTCTTTTGACCTCGAACCAGAACTTCTGGAGCCTGCCGGACTTCCCTTTTCAGCAACTCGGCTTCTTGGCTATGCTGATTCTCTTTCTAATGGCTGCAACAAGTCACGACTTCTGGCTTAGGAACTTAACGCCGCCAATCTGGAAGGCTCTGCACATGTTGGTTTACGTGGCGTATGGCTTGTTGGTAGGGCATGTGACGTTGGGCTTGTTGCAATCGGAGACCAGTCCCTTCTTGGCAATTTGCATGGGTGCCGGCTTGGTCAGCGTGCTCAGCTTGCACTGGGCCGCGGCGCACAAAGAAAGGAAGATCGACGCCAAAAAGCTGCGCCCGGCCGCGAGCGGTTTCGTGGATGCCTGCGCCGTGGGAGGAATTCCAGAGAAATGCGCGGCGGTCGTTTCGATTGGGGGCGAGCGGATTGCGATCTTCAGATATGACGGCAAAATCTCGGCAATTTCCAACGTTTGCCGACACCAGAACGGTCCTTTGGGCGAAGGCAAAATCATCGATGGCTGTGTGACCTGCCCCTGGCACGGGTATCAATACCTGCCAGAAACCGGTGCGTCACCCCCGCCCTTTACGGAAAAGGTTTCGACATTCGAGACAAGGATCGTTGCCGGACGCGTTTGGATTAACCCGAAGCCAAATCTCCCCGGCACTCGAATGGAACCGTCACGAATTGGCGGATCAGAGGCATCGGCATGAATGAATTCTACGTTGGCTACCTGCCAAAGGCGCCGGGGGGCATTGCACGCTGGATTCGCGCAGCAGTTGCATTTTTACTTGGGTTGGCAACCCTTCTCGCGCTCGGATTCGCAAGAGTTCAAAGAGGATTTGCGCCCTCGGTGTTCGAATTCGGGAAGGTGCGCCCTTTCGAGGGAGTAGTCGAGCTAAACCCCTTCCCGACGCTTGTAGTATCCAAGCCGCCGACGGACGGCGGTGGATCCTCGCGCTACCTCCTTGTGGCTGCAGGGAAGCACGGAGCGGACAGTCAAGTAGAGTCTTTCGCTGGCAAGCAGGTGCGGCTGCGGGGAACCTTGATTTTTCGCGACAACCAAACCATGGTCGAGCTGGTGGCTGGTTCCATTTCGGCGATCGGAAACACGCGCCTGGCCCCAGCAACCGCAAGAGACCTGGGCGCGTTCGAACTGACAGGAGAAATCGTCGACAGCAAGTGCTACCTGGGAGTCATGAATCCCGGGAACGGCAAAGTCCATCGTGACTGCGCGGTACGGTGCCTGAGCGGCGGAATTCCTCCGCTCTTCGCCACGAATGACTTGAATGGCGCTCCGGCAACCCTGCTGCTTGAGGACTT
>CAZGBQ010000096.1:0-6746 GCA_964524045.1 uncultured Acidobacteriaceae bacterium | reverse complement strand
CCTGTTAGGAGTGTCTCTCGATGGACGACGTTTACAGGATCAATGTAGCAAAGACTGAATTCCGAGAAGCCTATGACACAGGGAACGTCGAAGGGCTGATAGCTGTGTTCAACGCGCAAGGCTTTACCAACATGTCCGAAGGAGGACCGAGCAAATACGGTACTGAAGCTCTTTCCAATTTGCGCGAGCAAGCGGCTGCGCTTTTTGAGGAGTATTCAGTTAAGCTGACTCCGATCATCATCAACATTGTCGTTTTGGGAGACATGGCCTACGACTATGGCTGGCACGAGTTCATTTTCGACCCCAGGAATGGCGGGCCGGCGACTCGTAAGCGGCAGCGTTATTTTGAGTTATGGAAAAAGGACTCGCACGGAAATTGGAAAATCTCGCTCTACATGAACAACGGGGATGTCCCAGAGGAACTGGCAGGCCAGCAAAGTCACTGGTATTTGAGCGCAGTGCAAGCCCCGCAGACAGCCGGCACAGTAACCGACGCTCCAACTGACTGAATGGCGCCACAGCGTGGGCTATTTCTTCTTGATCTTGTCGTACAAACGCCTACTAAATCCTTCAGGGACGCGAAATTCCACTCCATCGCCCACTAGCTTTACGACATTCCTTGTCCCATCAAGAACCGCTTTGCAGTGCGCGCACACCTTAAAATGCGCTTCCATCCGGGCGCTCAAGTCGGCGTCGACCTCTCCATCCAGATAGTTGGAGATTTCGCGCCACACCTCAAGACAGCTTATTTCAATCACTTTCATTGGATACCCGAGAATTCAATAAGTTTCGTGAGGCCAGGGTTCTCCGCGACCAAGCCTGCACTACCAGGGCCTGACTTTCTCGTATTCGAATCGGCCGAGACTCCAGCTTCCGTCTATCCCAGGGGCCAGAGCGTCCCGCATTTGGAGGCGCGCGCGCAACAGCCGGGTCTTTACGCTGCCCTCCGTGATTCCCAGGACCATAGCCGTTTCCTGAATGTTCAGGTGTTGCACGTCTCTCAGTATAAGCACTTCCCTGTATTTGGAAGGCAGGGAGTCCAGAGCGCGCTTCAAGGCTTCGCGTAACTCCTTGCGTTGCAAGGCCTCAGAAGGAATCTCACGCCAATCGGCAAAGTCCTTCGGAAAGCAATCGCCCTGTTCGTCAGTTTGTTGTTCGTCGAGCGACTCGTATAGGTGCCTGCGATTTTTTCGCAGCTTGAGGCGAGCTTCATTGATGGTGATTTGAATCAGCCAAGTGCTGAACTTGGACTCCCCGCGAAAGCGCGGGAGGGCAGCAAGGGCCTTCAGAACCGCCTCTTGGGCGGCCTCTTCAGCATCGGCCGCATTGCCCAGGACAGAAAGCGCCGCTGCGAAGAGTCCACGCTCGCAGGGCTGGACCAAGTCATAGAAGGCGTCTGGGTCGCCTTGGCAGGCGCGCTGAATCAACTCCCCTTCATTAAGGCCCAGCTCAGCTTTGGTCGTACTCATCGGCACTGTTCCATTCCGAGGCCCCAAGAAATGGAGAACCTGCCATCTCTGCCCCGTCAGCTAGGAATAACCGCCAACCAAAAAGCTCCTTGTCAGATCAGCCTGAGACGTACGGGTTTGGTATGCCCCATCGGATGCTGGGAGTAGAAATCGGTCGCAAGAATTTGCAGGGATTTCCATCTTTGGGACTGGGCAGCTCGTCCGCACTTTTTTGACAGTCTTTGTCACTTCTTAAAGGAAACCGAATCTCATCGCGCATGAACGATAGTCAACTTTTGGCAGCTGTTGTGGCTCCAAGTGACACCGGTAACGCAGCTGTTCCCCCGTCCGCAGTCAAGAGCAGCAACGAAAATCACTTGTCGGCGGGGTCCGCTGTCAGAACACACTGGCCCGAATATCTGATGGAAGCGGGGGAACTTGGGCTGTTCATGATTTCGGCCTGTGTCTTCACCGTGTTGCTCGAATATCCAGGCTCGCCAATGATCTACGTGCTCCCCAGCCCTTTCCTGCGCCGCGCCCTAATCGGCCTGGCAATGGCGCTGACGCTGCTTCTGCTTATTCATACCTCATGGGGCAAGCGATCGGGTGCGCATATGAACCCGGCTTTCACGCTGATGTTTTTCCGCTTGGGAAAACTCGAGTTCTGGGACGCCATGCTTTATGGCCTTTTTCAGTTTGCAGGCGGCTTATCTGGTGTAGCGATCTCTTACCTGGTGATTGGGCGGGCGGTAGCGCATCCTAGCGTGAACTTCGCGGCCACGCAACCAGGCATGTGGGGCGCCGCCCCAGCGTTCGCGGCGGAATTATCTATTTCCTTCCTCCAAGCGACAGCCGTCTTGATCACCATGAATCACAAGACACTCTCGCGCTTCACACCGTTCATCGCCGCAAGCCTGGTGGCCACGTACATCACGTTTGAGGCGCCCTTTTCGGGAATGAGTATGAATCCGGCACGCACGCTGGGCTCTGCGATTCCCGCGCACGCCTTTCGCTCGCTCTGGATTTACTTCACTGCGCCACCGCTCGCCATGCTGGTTGCCGCCGAGCTTTATCTGCGAGGGCGGTCTGCGCGCGCAGTTTATTGTGCCAAGTTCCATCACCACAACAACGAGCGCTGCATTTTTCGCTGCCGATATATGGAGATGCAAGGAAATTGAATTTCAAGGTGAAGAAAGGTCGCAGATATGGACGCTAAGAACCACTACGACGTGATCATCGTTGGGACGGGCGCAGGGGGAGGAACACTTGCCTACGCCCTAGCGCCAACGGGAAAAAGCATCCTGATTTTAGAGCGCGGAGATTATGTCCGCAGGGAAAAGGCGAATTGGGACTCTCGCGCCGTCAACGTTGAGGGCAAATATCAAACCAAAGAAGAATGGCGCGACAGGGACGGCAAGCCTCTTCACCCGCATACAAACTACTACGTGGGAGGCAACACGAAATTCTATGGCGCGGCGCTTTTTCGGCTGCGCAAGGAAGACTTCGGCGAAATTCGCCACTTCGGCGGCGTCTCGCCGGCCTGGCCGATTTCCTACGATGACCTGGAGCCTTATTACCTGAAAGCAGAAAGGCTCTACCACGTCCACGGAAGACGCGGCGAAGATCCAACCGATCCCCAGGCCAGCGGTCCTTACCCACATCCGCCGATCAGCCATGAACCGCGAATCCAACAGCTCAGCGACGATTTCGAGCAACTCGGATTGAAGCCATTCCACACTCCTCTTGGTCTACAAATCGACGAACGGAATCCCCACGCCAGCAAGTGCATCCGCTGCGACACGTGCGACGGCTACCCGTGCCTGGTCGACGCGAAGGCCGATGCGCAAGTGCTATGTGTCGACCCGGCTCTTCGTTTTCCCAATGTGACGTTACTTACGAACACCTACGTTGAGCGGCTGGAGACGAATGCTTCTGGGCGCGAAGTTTCGCAGGTTGTGGTCAAGCGAGATGGCGCCACGGAAACGTATTCTGCGAATGTAGTTGTCGTGTCGTGCGGAGCCATAAATTCGGCCGCGCTTCTGCTTCGCTCCGCCAATGACAAACATACGCGCGGCCTCGCGAACAGTTCCGACGTGGTCGGGCGCCATTATATGGGCCACGTCAATTCCGTCATGCTGGCTCTCTCGAAGTGCCCGAATCCTACGCTGTATCAGAAGACACTGGCGGTCAACGATTTCTATTTCGGCTCGAAGGAATGGCCACATCCCATGGGCCACTTTTCCTTCGTTGCGAAGCTCGACGGCGTCGCGCTCTCCGCTGGCGCGCCGGCCATTGCTCCCGGTTGGACTCTCGACCTCATGGCCAATCACTCGCTGAGCTTCTGGATGACCTCGGAAGACCTACCCGATCCGAACAATCGCGTGACGCTGGACCGCGAGGGAAGAATCGTCCTCCAGTACACGCCCAACAACGAGGAAGCGCACCGCCGCCTGATTGCCAAGCTCAAAGAGCTCATGAAGCAGCAGACAAAATGCGCGATCCACGGCCACGACTGCCACCAGGGTCTCTTTGCGCGAAACCTGTTTATCGCAGACAGAATTCCGCTCGCTGGTGTGGCCCACCAAAACGGCACGATTCGTTTTGGCAACGATCCTCGGACATCCGCACTGGACGTGCATTGCAAGGCCCATGACTTGGACAATCTCTACGTTGTCGACGGGAGCTTCTTCCCGTCCAGCGCAGCAGTTAATCCTGCACTGACCATCATGGCCAACGCTTTGCGAGTCGCGGATCACCTTAAGAAGCGCCTGGACGTCACTGAGGCCTCCGGACTAAATCAACCGGCTGCGCTCTCAGGAGCACCGCATGCGGTCTAGGTCCGTTCAGAGATTTCTGATGACGACCGCGGTTCTTTGCGGCTTGATCGCGAATGCGCTTGCGCCGCGTCGAGTCTTTGCTGCCCCAACCGTCAGGATTCAGTCGATCGGTTCTATTTTCACGACCGTGGGAGACATGGATCGTTCGGTTGATTTCTACTCACGGGTACTCACCTTCGAAAAAATCTCGGACCGCGAAGTAGCGGGAGAGGAGGTCGAACACCTGTTCGGTGTCTTCGGCGTGCGAGTGCGGCTCGTCGGAATGAGACTAGGCGATGAGTCTATCGAACTGGCGCAGTTTGTTGCTCCGCGTGGGCGCCCAATCCCCGTCGATTCACGCAGCAACGATCTATGGTTTCAACATATGGCGATTATCGTCAGCGACATGGACCGCGCCTATGCGATCCTTCGGCAGAACAAGGTCGAGTACGCCTCCTCCGAGCCGCAGCGCCTGCCCGACTGGAACAAGAATGCAGGCGGCATCAAGGCTTTCTACTTTAAGGATCCTGACGAGCACCCGGTTGAGATTCTCTGGTTCCCGGAGGGAAAGGGCGATCCCAAGTGGCATCGTCCCAACGACCGCGTTTTTCTGGGTATCGACCACACGGCAATCACTGTTTCTGACACTGACGTGAGCCTCAAGTTTTATCGCGACCTTCTGGGTCTGCGTGTTGCTGGCGAAAGCGAGAATTACGGCCCCGAGCAGGAACACCTCAACAATGTGTTCGGCGCCCATCTTCGGATCACCGCGTTGCGCGCGCTATCTGGCCCTGGAATCGAGCTTCTCGAATACCTGAGCCCACGGGATGGACGTCCCTTCCCTCTGGATGAACACGCAAACGATCTCGTCCACCGGGAGACACTCTTGTTCACTCAGGACGTGGACGCGGCTGCAAAGGAACTAAACGCAGGACACATGAAGTTTGTATCCTCCGGGGTCGTTGTGAATCACACCCAGGGATTCGGGTTTGCCAAGGCGCTGCTTGTGCGCGACCCCGACGGGCATGCAATTGAAATTGCGGCCCCATAAAGTTTGGCAATTTCCATACAACGGTGAATTGAGCATGAATGCTGAAGAAAGACGTGTTGAGGAATCGCGCGAGCGGAAAGCCCACTGGAAGCGCTGGGGGCCTTATCTCTCCGAGCGCCAATGGGGCACCGTGCGCGAGGACTACAGCCCTGGAGGCACGGCCTGGGATTTCTTTCCACATGAGCACTCCCGATCCCGCACCTACCGCTGGGGCGAAGACGGGCTCATGGGGATTTCCGACCGCCACCAGTTGATTTGTTTCGCGCTGGCCATGTGGAACGGGCGTGACCCGATCCTCAAGGAGCGCCTCTTTGGTCTTACCGGCAACGAAGGAAATCATGGCGAAGACGTCAAAGAGTATTACTTCTATCTTGACTCGACTCCCACGCACTCCTACATGAAAGCGCTCTACAAATATCCGCAAGAGGAGTTTCCCTACGCCAGGCTGGTACAGGAAAACAGGTCAAGAGGCCGCCGGGATTTTGAATTCGAGCTGCTCGACACCGGCGTCTTCGACCAAAACCGTTATTTCGATGTTTTTGCGGAATACGCGAAGGCCGGCGCAGAAGACATCCTCATCAAGATCACGGCAGTCAACCGCGGACCAGTCGAAGCAGATTTGTGTTTGCTTCCAACCATTTGGTTTCGCAATACATGGTCTTGGGGCCACGACGACTACCGCCCCGGCTTGCGCGCGATTTCGCAACTGAGCATTCCCAAAGAGTTCGGTGTATCCGGGTCGGCGGTAATCGAAGCCGAACATAAGGATTACGGAAAGCGCTGGCTTCTTTGTGAAGGAGAACCAGAGCTTCTCTTCACCGAAAACGAAACCAACGCCAAGAAATTGTTTGGCGCGGAGAACCGCGCGCCCTACGTGAAAGACGGCATCAACGATTATGTAGTCCACGGAAAGGGCGAAGCCGTCAATCCAGACCAGACGGGCACGAAGGCCTCTGCGCTCTATCGCTTACGGCTTGCGCGCGGCGCCTCGGTTACGCTGCGCTTGCGCCTAACGGACCGTGAGCCCAAGGTCGTCCGCATGTCCGCGCCACGGCTCGTCATCGCTGAAGCTCCGAAGACGGAGCTGCTTGGACGCGGATTCGAAGAGACCTTCTCCGCCCGCCGAAGCGAAGCGGACGAGTTTTATTCCAAGCGCGTGCCAAAAAGTCTTTCCGAAGACGCGCGCAACGTGCAGCGCCAGGCTTTTGCCGGGTTGCTTTGGTCCAAACAGTTTTTTCACTTTGATGTGCGCACTTGGCTCGAAGGCGACCCTGCAGGTCCACGCCCGCCGGAAAGCCGTAAAAACGGCCGAAACAAGGAATGGTCCAATCTCTACAATGCGGACGTCATCTCCATGCCGGATAAGTGGGAGTATCCCTGGTACGCCGCTTGGGACCTGGCGTTCCACTGCATTCCGCTAGCTCAGGTGGA
>CAZGBQ010000095.1:0-14705 GCA_964524045.1 uncultured Acidobacteriaceae bacterium | reverse complement strand
CACCTGCTGTATTCGCGGTTCTGGTGCAAGGTGATGCGGGATTTGGGATTGGTCCGTCACGATGAGCCCATTGAGCGTCTGTTTACGCAAGGGATGGTGCAGAAGGGCGGCGTGGCGATGTCGAAATCGCGCGGGAATGTGGTTGGCGCGGAAGAGATGGCGCAGAAATATGGGGCGGATACGGGGCGGCTCTACACGCTGTTTGCGGCGCCGCCGGAAAAGGATTTGGAGTGGAGCGTAGAGAGCATTGAAGGCTCGTGGCGGTTTCTGAACCGCGTGTATCGGTTGATCGAGAGGCATGCAAAGGCAGTGGCGGGCGGGAAGGGAAGCGAAGAGAGGCAGAGTCTTACAGCAAAAGAAAAAATACTGCTAAGAAAGACGCATCAGACGCTACAGCGGGTGACGAGCGACTTCGAGACAAGGTGGCATTTTAATTCGGCGATTGCGCTGATCATGGAACTGACCAACGACATCTACGCGCAGGAACCGCTCGAGCAAGGCGTGCGGCCGGGAGTACGTAAGGAAATGTTGGAACTGCTCACGCTGATGCTGGCGCCGATGACACCGCACCTGGCTGAAGAGCTGTGGGAAGTGCTGGGGCACAGCGAAGGGTTAGGAAAAGCGCGTTGGCCGGCGTTCAGCGAAGAGCTGGCTCGCGAAGCAGAAGTAGAAATCCCCGTGCAGGTGAATGGCCGCGTGCGAGGCAGAGTCAAAGTCGCCGCGGGCGCGGGCGAGGCGCACGTAGTGCAAGTTGCGTTGTCGCTGCCGACTATCGCGCAGCATGTGAATGGGAAGCGGGTCGTGAAACAGATTTATGTGCCGGACAGACTGCTGAATCTCGTGGTGGCGTGAGAGGAGAGCCCATGACGGAGAGTGCGGCGAAGCTGGCGGCGGAGCCTGCCCAAGCGCAAGCGCAGGGAGCACGAATGAAGGCGGAGCTCGGCGGCGTCGTGGTGCTGGACTTCGGCGGGCAGTACACGCAATTGATTGCGCGCCGCATCCGCGAGCAGCAGGTGTTTTCCGCGATTCTGCCTTGCACCACGCCAATCGATGAGATCCGCAAAATGAAACCGGTTGGCATTGTGCTTTCCGGCGGGCCGAGCTCCGTTTACGACGCGGACGCGCCGAAGTGCGATCCCCAGGTGCTGGCGCTGGGAATCCCAGTGCTCGGGATTTGCTATGGCATGCAGTGGATTGCGCACGTGCTTGGAGGGCGGGTCGAAAAAGCAGAGAGGCGGGAGTATGGGCGAGCTTACTTAAAAGTGGACGGCGTGGGCGGGCCGAACAGCTCCGACTTGTTTGCGGGGATGCCGGAGGCGCTACGGATCTGGAACAGCCACGGAGATCACGTGCGGGCGTTACCGGCAGGATTTCGCGCTACGGGGCACACTGAAAACGCCATCGCTTGTTTAGAGGACAAGAAGAACAAGATTTACGCGACGCAATTTCATGTCGAAGTGAAGCACACGGAGCGCGGGACGGAACTACTGCGGAATTTCCTGTTCCGCGTGTGTAAAGCAGAACCAAAATGGAGCGGGGCGGCGTTCATTGGGGAAACTACAGAGGCGATTCGCGCGAAGGCCGGCAACAAATGGGCCATCTGCGCGCTGAGCGGGGGTGTGGACTCGACGGTGGCGGCGGTGCTGGTGCACCGGGCGATGGGGAACCGACTGACGAATATTTTCGTGAATACAGGACTGCTGCGGAAGAACGAGTTTGCGGAGACGCTGGAGATGCTGCGGGACCGATTGAAACTGCACGTGATAGGCGTGGATGCGTCGGACCGGTTTCTGGATCGCTTAAGAGGTGTCACGGACCCGGAAGAGAAGCGCCGGAGAATTGGGAGAGAATTCATCGCAGTGTTTGCGGAAGAGGCGGAAAAACTGCAGGCCGGCGAAGCGCACGGAGAGATTGGTTATTTGGTGCAAGGGACTTTGTACCCGGATGTAATCGAGTCGGTGTCGGTGAAGGGGCCGTCGGCGACGATCAAGACGCACCACAACGTTGGTGGATTGCCGGAGAAAATGCCGTTCGCGTTGATCGAGCCGCTTCGAGATTTGTTTAAGGACGAAGTGAGGAAGATCGGAGCGGAACTGGGGCTGCCGTCCGAGGTGTTGGTGAAACATCCGTTTCCCGGGCCGGGATTGGCGGTGCGGTTGTTAGGAGAGATTACAAGACCGCACCTGGCCACCTTGCAGGAAGCCGATGCCATTGTGGTAGAGGAGATTCGGCGGGCGGGGCTTTACGAGAAAGTTTGGCAGGCGTTTGCGGTGCTATTGCCGGTGCGAAGCGTGGGCGTAATGGGAGATGGGCGAACGTACGGACTGACTATTGCGGTGCGCGTGGTGGAATCAGACGATGCGATGACGGCGGACTGGGTGAAGCTGCCCGGCGAGGTGCTGGAAAGAATCTCGACAAGGATCGTGAACGAAGTGCCCGGCGTCACGCGCGTCGTTTACGATATCAGCTCGAAGCCGCCCAGCACGATTGAATGGGAATAGCGGAAGGCGGGGCATCCAGGGGGATGCCTGCGGAGCAGTAGAGCCCCAAAAGAAAAAGCCGCGCAAACAAAAGCGCGGCCTTCTCCTCGACACTCAACGATGCGTGTGTCTTGCCCTTGGAATTCGGCGATCGCGAAACCTAGCGATTGGCCATTTTCTGGGCCATGTACAGAATTAGTTTGCGGTCGCCTTCTTCCGCCTTGCTCAGCAAGCGGCGAAGCTTGTTGAGAAAGCGCGCTTCCTTGCCGACGCTGCCCCAAGCGATGTCGTCCGACGACTTACGCTTTGGGAGATTCGGCAATTGCGGCGGCTCCTCGCCGTCATAAAAGAGTTGATAGAGAGGCACTTCGAGGGCGCGGGCCAGCTTTTCGAGCGTTTCGATGGCGGGGACAGTGTGGCCATTTTCTACGCGTGAAATGTAGCAACGAAGGAGACCGGTACGCTTCTCGATGTCGCCCTGGGAGAGTTTTTTGTCTTCGCGCAAAGCGCGAAGACGGTCACCGATAATCATGGGGCGCATTATTCCATGCCGATTAGAGAGGAATCAAGTGAAAAGTTAGGGAGGGGATAAGGCGAAGAAAGAGATGATGCAGAATCAGGCATGCCGGAGATAATAGGCGTAACCAAAGAGCTATGGCACGCGTCCCAAAAGCAGAGACGCTGGACGGACCCTCCGCGGCGGGGGCGGCAAGGGCGCGCGTCGTCAAGCTAGTGGCGGCTGCCGATGACCGGGAATTGGTGCGGCGGTCGCAACGCGAAGACAAGGAGGCGTTTGAAGAACTGATCCGGCGGCACCAGCACCGCGTGTTTGCGGTGGCCGGGGGAATCCTGAAGCGGCGCGAGGATGTGGAAGATATCGCGCAGCAGGTGTTCGTGAAGGCCTACTTCTCGCTGAAGCGGTTTGATCAGCGGGCCGCATTCAGCACCTGGCTGTACAAGATCACGGTGAATGAATGCTGGGACATGCTGAGGAAAAAGAAGGTACGGCCGCTGGTCTACGAATCGGATTTGAGCGAAGAGCAAGCGCGGCAGGTGATCAGCTCCGCCGAAACCGGCAAGGACGCGCCGGATGTAAGCGAAAGGCTGCAAGCGAGACAGCGAGTAGAGCGGTTATTGGACACGCTGGATGAGCGAGACCGGCTGATGCTGGTGCTGAAGGAAGTGGAAGGATTCTCGATCGAAGAGATCGCAGAAGTTTTGGATTTGAATGCCAACACGGTGAAAGTCAGACTGTTCCGGGCGCGCCGCAGAGTTGTGAACCAGGCCAAGGCGCGGGGGAATTGAGAGAGAAGGCGGGGAGTCAGGAGAGAGTATGTGGAGCGTGCTGAAGCGACCAGATGGGGAATGCAGAATGGTCAGGGATTCTCTCGAGGAAGTGGCGAGGCGGCACCCGGAATCTGCAAGTGTCAATCACTGGATTAAGGAGTTGGCCGCTGAAGAGCAGCAACACATGGAGACGTGCGGCGCATGCCGCGAGGCGGCGGGGGAGCTGGCCGCGACGAAGGAATTGTTTCGGGGAGCAGCGAGTTTCGCGGAAGAAGACCGGCCATGGTTTGCGGCCCGCGTGATGGGGGCCATCGCATTGCGGGAGAGAGAGCTGGCGCTGCGGTTAAGCGCGTGGAACGAGTTTCCGCGCTTTGCGGCGCGGCTCGCGTGGATTGCAGGAGTCCTGCTGCTGGCGGGCACGACCTGGTTTTATGAAAGAGTGCTCCGGGCCCCGCAGTACGAACTGAATGGGGTCAGCCAGGAATCGATTTTTGAAGCGCCCCAGCAGACGAGTCAAGACGATGCTTTGATCAGTATGGCAGGTGACAATCCATGAGCGAGACGCCGGCAACGCGGAAGGCGGCCGTTTGGGTGGCCATCGTGTTCCTGCTGGGAGCGGCGGTGGGCGGAATCGGCGGATATGGATATGCGCACCGGTCCGTCGCAGCTGCAAGCGCGCCGCTTGCAGAGCCGGAGAGGCGAGCCCATCGAGTCGCGCAACTGACCAAGGAACTGGGCCTGACGAGCGAACAGGCAACGCAACTAGATGCGATTCTGCTCCAGCGGCACACAGAAGTAAGAGCGATCCACGAGCAAGCCGACGCGCAGATCGAACAGCAGCGCCAGAAGGGCCGCGATCAGGTTCGAGCGATTCTCACGCCAGAGCAAAAACCGAAGTTTGAGGAGTTTCTGAGAAAACTCGACGAGGAAAGAAAGAAGAACCACCCGAAGTAATTCGCTGGCGCTTTCCCCCAGGCCAGCTTATAGGTCTGCAAGTTCAAGCGGCACGTCCGCGTTTTTCCACGCCGCCTCAAACTCTCTGCGAACTTCTTCCACGCTGGCACTCTTCTTCTGGGCTTCCAAGGTCTTCAAAAGTCCAAAAAGCGACCGCGGGTTCCGCGGGTACTGTTCGAGGTCCGCGCGAAACACACTTTCCGCACGCTCTGCTTGGCCATTCAGCAGCAATGCGGCCCCGAGTGATTCGCGGACGGGATAAAACCACTCGGGCGGTTCACCATAGTACAGCTTGTCCTCGATTTCTACCGCCCTTTCCCAGTGCTTAATTGCCCGCGCATGATCGCCCTTTGCAGCGGCAATCCGAGCATCGAGGATATTTTCGGCGAGGTCCAAAAAGGTTCGGGCCTTGTTCGTATACATGCTGAACTCCAGATCGGTGGGCGTCTGATTGCGCGCGGTGTCGAGAATCGTTCGTTCCGCTTCTGCCATCGCGATTTGGCCCTTTGCGGCAAATGCGGATCCACGAGCGAAGTGCCAAAATGCTGTGGTCATGGCCAGACTCCGATTCGGTGGAGACAATTTCAACACTTCATCCCAGCGGTGGAACCGCACGCGTACGAAGATTGGATAGGGCGCATACATCTCAGCCATAGGCATATCGTGGAGCATCGGACCAACGTGAACAGCCAACTCATCAGCGGCCTGCTTTGCGTGCGCCAAATCGCCCCCCATGCTGTAGCTGGCTGCGAGAAAGTGAAGGTTGTGGCAGTAATACAACATGTCGTACATGCTTCCGGTTGTGCCGCTGTCCCGGAGATACACTCGGTCGTCCTCGGCCCCGACCACATTGCTGTGGGCCGCCGCCGAGTAGTCTCCTACGCGCATATAAGTGTGCGCAGGCATATGTACTAGATGACCTGCAGCTGGCGCGAGTGTCTCCAAACGACGTGCGCTCGCAAGTGCCCACTCGGGGTGAAGGGACGCTTCGGTGGCATGAATGTAGTAGTGATTTGCGCCAAGGTGGTTGGGATCGCGACGCAGCACCGACTCCAACACAGCAACAATTTCCTCCGTACCTTCGGTCGGACGACCATCGAGACTCCAAAGCCTCCAGGGGTGGAGGTCCATTAGACTCTCGGCATAGAGTGTGGCCGCATCCAGATCGTCCGGGTAATGCTTGGACAGTTCTCGCATCGCGCCGGCGTACTCTCCATCGAGCTTTCTCAAGTCAGCGCTGGGGTCAGACGAATAACGCCTAGCCAAAGCCTGAATGTAGGCACGCTCCCTTTCCGTTGCGCCGGGCGCTAGCAGCAACGCCTGCTGGACAGCTTCGAAGGCAGCCTTCTCGTGTGGTGGATCGACATCAAGATTGATGCAAGGCCCCAACGCCAAGGCGATGCCCCAAAAGGCCATCGCTGACTGCGGGTCCAGCTCACTTGCTCTCCGGAATGCGCGTGCGGCTTCCTCGTGGTTGAAACCGAAGACCAGTGTGAGCCCCTGATCGAAGAATCGCTGCACCTCAGCGTTCTTGGTGGAAATCGTATGATGATGTTGACCTAAGCCCGGCATTAGGACCGCTGAACTTGACTGGGCAAAGGATGAAGAGACACCACCAAGGACCACCAACACAAAGACCAAAGACTTCATCGGGACCCTCCCAGCAATTGGAAGACCTAATGGCGCTCCTCCGTGGACTCGAGGCATTTCAACGCTTGTGTCAAATGAGTCTCTGCATAGCTGAAAAACAACGGTTCCACTACGTTTTGACGATCAGCTTACCTATGTTGCCTCCGGTGAAGAGCATGTTGATGGCGTCGGGGGCTTTTTGCAGGCTCTCGACGATGGTCTCGCGGTCCTTGATCTTGCCGAACATTTTCCATTGGCCGAGCTGGGTGGCTGCTTCCATGAAACGCGGCACATAGTCGAGGAGAATAAAACCCTCGACGCGCAGGCGCTTTACGAGAACGGTGCCGAAGCTGGCCAGGCCCGGATCTTGCTTGGTGTAGCCTGAAATTAGTCCGCAAAGGACGACGCGGCCGTGGAGATTCATGAGGCCGAGTACGGCCTGCATGATTTCGCCGCCGACATTTTCGAAATCGATATCAATCCCGTTGGGAACCATGGAGGCGAGTCTGTCTTTCCAACCTGCCTGCTTGTAATTGATGGCGCCATCAAAACCAAGCTCGTTGGTGAGCCATGAGCACTTCTCATCCGAGCCGGCGATTCCGACAACGCGGCAGCCGCGAATTTTTCCAATCTGCCCAACGATGCTGCCCGTGGCGCCGGCCGCCGCCGAGACGACGAGAGTTTCTCCCTTCTTAGGCTGAGCGATTTCCATGCCGAAAAAAGCCGTGAGGCCGTTGATGCCTAGGAGCCCGAGAAAGGTGGTGTCAGAGACAAAGGGAATTTTGGGGACTTTTTGAAAGGATTGGTTTTTCGACTTATCGAGGACCACGTAGTCCTGCAAGCCTGTCAAGCCGGTGACGCGATCGCCCTTTTTGTAGTCAGGATGGCGCGACTCTACGACTTCCGCGAAGCCAAAGGAGCGCATGACCTCGCCGAGGGCCACTGCGGGAAGGTAGCTGTCCATGGCCATCCAAATGCGCATTGTGGGATCGATGGATAGATATTTCACATGCGCCAGCGCTTGGCCATCCTGTAATTCAGGAAGAGGTGATTCCTTCAATTGCAAATCATCCGGCGCAATAAGCGCTTGGGGCCGCGATTGGAGAATGAGTTGGCGGTTGAGTGCGCTCATGCTGAGTCAATTGCCGCGATCAGAACGTTTAGATCCTTGGAACATCGGATATCACTCATCCAATGTCCTCAGGATAAGAGTCTCAATGCCACGCCGCTCTAGAAAGGGATATCTTCGTCGGAGATTTCGGGGCCGGGCTGGCCGCCGCCAGCGGAACCCTCTTCACCGGGAGCGGACTGATCGAAGTCGTCGCCCCGTGGAGCGCCTGTCCCTCCGCTCGCACCTGCCGCTGCGCCCTCAGCGCGGCCACCCAGCATGCGAAAGTTGTTGGCAACAATCTCGAAACTGGTGCGTTTCTGGCCTTCTTTGTCTTGCCATTCACGGGCCCGGATTCGGCCCTCGATAAAAACAAGCGAGCCCTTTTTCAAGTATTGCTGCGCGATTTCCGCCTGCTTTCCCCAGACGACAATTTTGTGCCATTCGGTATGCTTCTGGCGTTCCCCGTTACGATCCTTGTAGGTTTCGTCGGTGGCGACGGAGAAATTTGCCACCGCCTGGCCGCCGCCGGTGTAGCGCGTTTCGGGATCGCGGCCCAGACGGCCGACGAGGATAACCTTATTGACGGACATTGCTTCCCCCTGAGACGGCGAAGATAGCACGCGATGGAGGAAAAGGGAAATTGTTGCAGGCGCGAAGCAGCGATTGACAATGGTGGAGAAGCGGCCTACCTTGCGTTGTTCTGAAGAGGAGGAAAAACCGTGGAAACAAGAAGGGGCATTTGCTATGCGCGGGCTTGCGCGCTCGTTTTAATTTCTCTCACGCTCTCCAGCGCGCGCGCGCAAGATGCCGCCAACAGCCCCGTGGGGATATTTGAGGCGCATGGGGATGTGGGCAAGGTGGTCCCTCCGGGGGCGGTGGAATACGACGCGGCGAAGAAGACATACACGATCGCGGCTAGCGGCTACAACATCTGGTTTGACAAAGACGCGTTTCAATTCGTGTGGAAGAGAGTTTCAGGGGACGTGACCCTGACCGCGGACATTTCGTTTCTCGGAAAAAGCGCGCAGGAACACCGCAAAGCGGTACTGATGATCCGGCAGACGCTGGAAGCGGACTCACCTTATGCGGACATCGCCTTGCATGGCAACGGCATGCCGGCTTTGCAATTTCGGGACGAGAAGGGCGCGCTGACGCATGAGGTTCAGGCGATTCACTGGAACCCCAAGCGGCTGAGACTGGAGAAGCGCGGCGATTTCTTCACCATGTGGCTTGCGGATGATAGCGGCGAGCTGCGCCTGGCGGCGGGATCAGCCAGGCTGGCGCTCAAGGAGCCCTATTACGTGGGGATTGGGCTTAGCAGCCATGACGACAACGTAGTCGAGAAAGCAGTGTTCTCGAATGTGGAATTGAAGACAACGGCTCCGTCGACCAACGCGGCGACGACGCTACACAGCGTGTTGGAGATCGTCATCGTGGGGTCCACCGATCGGACGGCGATTTACATTGCGCCCGAACGGTTCGAGGCGCCGAACTGGATGCCGGACGGGAAGACGCTTTTGTTCAATCGAAACGGGCGCCTTGAGAAAATTCCGGTCGCTCGTGGAAAAACGGAGGTGCTCGACACCGGATTCGCGACGCGCTGCAACAACGACCATCTCATCTCGCCCGATAAGACGCAGCTCGGGATCAGCGATAACTCGCAAGAGGAGCATAAGTCCCTGGTGTACATTCTGCCGATTGGCGGAGGCGTGCCGCGGCGGATTACGCGGAAATCGCCTTCGTACCTGCACGGCTGGTCGCCGGACGGCAAGACGCTGGCATTCGTGGGGGAACGGAACGGGGACTTCGACATTTATACGATACCGGTTGAGGGTGGAGAGGAAACGCGCCTGACCACCGCGAAGGGGTTGGACGACGGACCGGAGTACACGCCCGACGGGAGGTACATTTACTTCAACTCGGAGCGCACCGGGCACATGCAAATCTGGCGGATGCGCGCGGACGGCAGCGAGCAGGAGCAGGTGACGTTTGGCGGAGACAACGATTGGTTCCCGCACATTTCGCCGAACGGCGAGTGGATGGTGTTTCTGAGCTACGACAAGAGCGTGAGCGGCCATCCGGAGAATAAAGACGTGATGCTGCGGCTGATGTCGCTGAAGGACAAGAAGATCACCGTGCTGGCGAAATTGTTCGGCGGGCAGGGAACGATTAACGTGCCTTCGTGGTCGCCAGACGGGAAGCAGGTGGCGTTTGTGAGTTATCAATTGGTGGCCAAGGACTGAGATCAGAAATCAGGCAAGATTCAGAGGCGACCAGGGAGGCGAGACCTACTTCAATGAGGTAGCCGGGGCAGGCAGTGAGTGAAGCCAATGAGAGCGAGTAAGGGAACTAGCGCGTGGCGGCGACAGGGGCTCCTAGTTCCTTGAGCTTGCCACGAGCATAGCGGTCTTCCTCGCTTCCTGGATAGAGCTTAGTGACTTCGCGAAGTTCCCTGATGCCTGCAGTCTTCTGACCCAGCTCAATCAGAGCCATGCCGCGGTGGAGGCGCGCGGGCGCAAGCTTGAAACTCTTCGGGTAGTTGTTCAGAACCCTATCGTATTCAGTGATGGCTTCCTGATAGTTCTTTTGCTTGTAAGCCATTTCGCCGATGTAGAACTGCGCGTTAGAAGCAAGATCGGTGTTGGCGTAATACTTCAGATAGTCCTGAAATTCAGAGCGAGCCAAATCGTACTTGCCGCTCTGAATGTCACGGAGACCGTTTTGATAGAGAGTATCGGCGGAAGGGGCGCCGGCGGGAGGCATTGCGGAAGATCCCGAAGGGGAAATCGAGCTCGCGGTTGGCGTGGCCGTCCCCGAGGCCGACGCGGGAGCGCTCCCCGAGATTTTTGCGTCCATGCTCTGCACGGAATTCTGAAGATCGACAAGCTGCTGGTTGAGCTTGCCGAGGCGGGACTTGATTTCCTCGAGGTTGTCGGAAAGTCCCTGAACCTGCGTGGACATGGTGTCCAAACGAGCGCCGGAATTGGCCTGCACGTCCTGGACGGACTTTTGCAGTGAGGCCATCGTGCCGTTAAGCCGGTTGACGTTGTCGGTGAAACCACTGACGACGGTCCGAATGGCCGTGTGGTCTTGGATCATTTGCGTGGAAATGTCTTTTTGTCCTTGCAGCAGGGAAGTGACGTCGCGCTGCAGGTCAATGATTTCCCTGGCGACGGCTTCGGCCGGGTGAGGGCCGACCAGGCTTCCGCCAATTGCGCCCGCTAAGACGGCGGCGCCGAGAACAGCAATATTGCGTGTACGCATGAACATCCTCCTAAGAAAGCTCCGAACCCGGTTGTGGCCAGGAAATAGTCTTCACTCTAGTTAAGAGGGCCGCAAGTGGGCAAGGGTTTGCCCGGCCTCGCGGCCCCTTCGGTCACTAAACGGTCACCGTCAAGCAGCTAACGCGTCCGGCGGATGCAACGGGACTCAATTCGCCTTGACGAAATGGCCGCGGCGATTCTGCTGCCAGCAGGGCTCTCCGTGCTCCATGCAAGATGGCTTTTCCTTGCCGAAGCTGACTGTAGTCATGCGATCGGCAGCAATGCCAAGCGATCCGAGGTATTGCTTGACCGCGCTGGCGCGGCGATCACCGAGGCCAAGATTGTATTCGGTCGAGCCGCGCTCATCGCAATGGCCTTCGATAGTGACTTTTACCGACGGATAAGCTTTGAGGAAATTCGCGGTGCTGGAGAGTGCTTCGCGAGCGTCGGGGCGCAGGTCAGCCTTGTCCGTGTCGAAATAGGCATCGCGTACTTCCTTGGCCCAGAGTTCATCCATGGATGGCCCTTTTTCGACTGGAGGAGGAGCAGGGGCATTCACAGAGACGCTGGCGGTGGCGCTGGCCGAGCCGCCGGGGCCTGTGGCGGTAATGGTGTAAGTCGTCGAATCTGCCGGAGAGACTTTAGTGGAACCTTGCGCGGTCACGGCGCCAACTTCCGGTGCGATGGAAAGCTGCGTGGCGTCAGTAGAATTCCAGGTCAGGGTTGCTGATTCGCCCTTGTTGATAGAGGCGGGGCTCACTTGCAACGTGACCGTAGGTTGAGCGGGCGTGGGCGCGGGTGGGGAAGGCCTTGAAGGGGCTGCGGGCGGCGTCTTGTGGCAACCAAAAGAGAACACAGTTGCAGCGAGAGCAACGAGCAAGCCAGATCGGTAGAACGTGCGTGAAGCCAGATTCATGCAATTCCTCCTGAACAGTAGAATCCCCGTGTTCGGCCCACCAGAACCACTATCCTAGCATCAGCAGGCTGGGTCCAACAATGTATCGTAACACGATATATTATAAAGCGCCTGTGATGCAGTGAGACGATTCTCACGGGCCCAGCATTTCGTGCAATACAGCATTGACCAATTTCGCTCGAAACCATGAGACGCGCGCAATGCCTCTAGTCGTTCCATGCAAGTCCTTCAACGGGTGGACCAGTTGGGTGATTCATTGTCGCCACTGTTGGTCAATTGGTGAGGCTGGGAACCGTCAGCCAGCATAGTCCAGATTTGCCGTTTGCCGGTGCGCGTCGATTCAAAAACGAGATGACGCCCGTCGGGCGCCCAACTCGGGCGCTCGTTGCGCGCCTGGTCGCGGGTCAGCTCGACAAGCTGGCGGGATGATGGGTCCATAACATAAATGTCGTAGTTGTCATTGGGACGGCGCCAACTGAACGCCAGCAATTGGCCATTGGGAGACCAAGCCGGATCGATGACGTAGCCCTTGTCCGGAAGGTCTATTTTTGTGGTGCTCGTACCGTCGGAATTCATGAGGTAAAGCTGGGGAGTGCCCCCACGGTCGCTGACGAAAGCGATGGATTGGCCGGTTTTTGGGTTCCAGGCGGGAGACACATTAGCGCCGCTCGACTGCGTGAGGCGCTTGGGGCGGCCGCCGTTGATGTCGCTGACATACAATTCGGGGTTCCCTTGCATTGAAGAGGAAAAAACAATCTGCGTGCCGTCCGGCGACCATGCCGGAGTGATGTTCGTGCCGCGGAAGCGAGGAAACGTGATGAGTTTCCCGGTGTCCTGAGAATACATGCAGATCTGAGCGCTGGTGACGCCGCCATAGGGGGCAAAGCAGGTGAAGGCGATGCGCGAAGCGTCAGGAGACCAGCGCGGAGTGAGCGAGATCGAGCGCAGCGAAGTGAGTGGGCGCTGATTGGCGCCATCGTAATCCATGACCCAGATTTCCTTAGAGCCGCTGGCGCCCCTCACAAAGGCGATTTGCGTTCCGGCCACCCCAGGAAGCCCGCCAGAGAGTTTGCTGATGATTTCGTCGGCAAATTGATGCGCGAACTTGCGAACCTGAAGGTCGGTCGGGCCACCACGATAGACTTTACCAACGACGGGCGGCGAGGAAGGGTTGCGCACATCGTAGAGCCAGGCTTGGATGGCGACTTCGGAAGTGGATTCGTTCAGGTTGCCAAAGCCGACATAGTTGGTGTTGGTTGGCGGATCAGACCAGGCCGCGTACTTCAGCTCCGGAGGTGCAGTGGGCGCCTGCGGAGGGTAGAAACTGGGACTGGCAAGCTCGAGAATGCCGCAGAATTGAAGATCGTCGCGGACGACTTGAGTGAACAGGGAGGCGTGGGATTTAGCAGCATCGGAACGAGGCCCGAAGTCGGCGATGGCGACACGAGGCTTTGCTTGTCCTAGCCCGGTTCCAGTGCGAAACCAATCCTGTGCAACCCCCGGAGGTCCCGTAAGTAAGGCTGCGGTGAAAGCAAATAGCCACGCAAAGCGCTTCCCAAGACTCAACACATGTACCCCCTCGGAACATGGAAATTGCAAGCTACCTGGCTAGGGCAAGATCGAAATCGAAAGTCACCTCTACATACGAACCCATAAAATCATTGGGCAGCCGGCTAAAGGAACCAATACTCATCAAGGCTCGCTGGGCCGAATAATCCATGGATTGATTGCCGCTGGATTGAAACAATTTGATGCTGGAAATACTGCCATCTGCGCTGATCCTGAAAGTCATGACGCTGTGAGCGCGGTGCGCGGCCAGGACACCGGGCTCAATGGTCGACTGATCCCAGCTTTGACGAATTCTGGCTCGGACGCCGTCGACGTACCAAGGATAGCGTGCACCAAAATCCCCGCCACCTTGACCTTGAACCGCTACGCCTGAAGAAGCTCCTGGCGTCTGAGAATAGCCAGTGGGCAAGTCTGCAGGGCCACCATGTCCAGGTATGGCATTGTCCGCTTCAACCGTCTTGTTTTCGAGAGTGCGAGATTTGCGAGAAGGCGGCAAAGGCTTTTCTTTTTCAAACTTAGGAATCTTGGTGGCGTCGGTCTTTGGTTCAGGCGGCAGGGGCTTTGGGTCTTCCTTGTGAAGACTTTTGGTTGGATCGACAGCCTTACTCTCCGTGACAACGGATTCTTTCGGCATGGGAATGCCTGCGGAACTGACGAGATTCACTTTTGCGCCACCGAGTTTGCCGCCGACTCCGCCCCAACCCTGGCCGTGACGCTCAAAATAAGAAACGCTAAGAACCGCCCCGAAGAGCAAGACGTGAAAGACTATGGAGCGACGGATGTATTTCTTGAGGGAGAGTTCGTTCGGGATGGCGAATGCGGTGGCCATGTTATGGAGTGCGCGCACGCTCCGTGAGGGGCTCGGTAACAATGCTGATGTTGTTGATGCCAGACACGCGGAGAGTATCAACGACGGAGGCAAACACTCCGAAGGGAACCGCCTCATCGCATCGCAAGAACACAGCCTGTTGTGTGCTCTTGAGTTGCGCGTGGACCTTGGTGCCGAGCTGATGGATACTCACCGGATCGTTGCCCAGGTAGACGCGTTGCCCTTTGTCGATGCTGACGACCAGGCGGTCCTGGCTGATGTCTCTTACCGTTTTCGTTTTGGGGACATCGACTTCGATGCCCGACTGCAGAATGGGCGCGGTGATCATGAAGATGATGAGCAGAACAAGCACCACGTCCACGAACGGGACCATGTTGATTTCGGAGAGCGAAGTCTGCGTTCCTTTGGAGAGTTGCGGCATGGTTCGTAGCTCGAATAGCGCGGCCGTACAGGACGGCCGCTAAACTTAGTTAAAAGCTTTCTCGACTTGCGCAGTAACCTCCAGGGCGAAATTGTCGAGGCGCTGGGCCAGCTCACGGATGTTTTGCAAAAACTGGTTGTAAAAAATGACCGCCGGGATGGCGGCGGCCAGGCCCGCGGCGGTGGTTACCAGAGCTTCCGCAATGCCGGGGGCAACGGCGCGGAGGCTGGCCGCGCCCGCGCTGCC
>CAZGBQ010000094.1:0-14772 GCA_964524045.1 uncultured Acidobacteriaceae bacterium | reverse complement strand
GAAAAGGTTTGGATGCGTATCGGTGTGGTTTCCAATCAAGTGCCCCCGGGCCACGATCTCGCGCGCAATCTCCGGGGCCTCCAACACGAAGTGGCCAATCACGAAAAATGTCGCCTTCGCTTCGAAGCGGTCCAGCAAGTCCAGCAACTTGGGAGTCATTGTGGGATTCGGACCATCGTCAAACGTAATTGCCAGCTTGGGAGGAGAATTTGTTCGGCAAATTGTCGAGCCGAACAACTGCGCGCGCGCATTCACCGCGCTGTACGCGGCAACGCCCCCGGTTGCAATCACCGCCGCCGGCACAGAAATCAGAAATGGGTTCACGCCGCTATTCTCGCACGCGCAGCCAAGCGATTGAAGCGGCCAGGATCGTCGGGTGCCTACCTCCCGGCAACGCAATAGGCGGTCAGCTACCGCTGACCGATTGGCAATTTGGTGTGGTACAGTCTGCGGAACCCAGGGACCTCGGGGAGGTGGCGAAATGAAATGTTCAGTCTGCGGCATGGAATATGGCCTCTCCCATGCGTGTTCCGGAATTGCTCCGCTTCAGACGCCGGAAGAGACTGCGCCGCCACCATCAGGCTTTGCGCCGCTGTATTATTTGCGGCTCGGCTTCAACATCGTGCGTGGGACGACGTGTCCATCCGGCGAGCTTCCCGTGATTCGAATGCCCTGGCTTATGGCTTCGCGATATGGGCCCTTAGCGTGATTGTAATTTTTGCGATCGGCGCTCTTCCGGCCCTATCCAGACGGCTGCCTCCCTCACCGGTTGCTGCGACCATCGGCGTGATCGTTGGGCTCGTGTTCATGCTCGGGTATATGGGCGTAATTGTTTTGATTCAGCTGGGGCTCTGCCACGTCATCGCCAAATGGTTTTTTGGCGCCACGGGCACATTCCTGGGGGTAATGCGGCCGCTCTTGCTGGCGTGGTTTGTGAATTGCCTAATTCTGATTCCAGTGCTGGGAATGTTGGCGGCGGGAATCGCTTGGACGGCTGTCCTTATGATGGTTTTCGAAGAGGTCGACGGAATCGGCCGTCTGCAAGCCTTCGGCATTTCAGCAGGCATCAATATTTGCTTCACTTTGTTGCAGCTCGCCCTGCCGCAGCCACACTAACAGCTAACGACTTGCACCCCGAGTGGCCGCCTAACCCGCAAACCCGAACTATGACTTCGACTGGTCGCGGCGCCAGAGAAGATAACCCACCAGCCCGCCCACGAGCAGCGTGGCTCCGAAGAACCATCGCCATGCGGGAATACCGATCAGGCCGACAGTCAAGATGCCTAGGACTACGACCAACTCGATGGGATGACCAGTCCACGCGCCAGCGCCGAACTTGCCATACGGAACGACTTCCAGCGGATGGCGGTCCTCATTCGTACGTACAACCACTTCACCGAAAGGATGACGCCGAAATGTCGCATACGATTTCACAGTATTGCTCCTTTCCCTGTCAGATTATTCCTTAAACACATCTTCTGCTCCCTTTGTATCTGCAAGTGGGACGAGTCTATTTGCCGTTTTCGTTGCATGCACGACTCCGCACGACAGACGCTCAGCCCGCGTTTTCAGGCAAGCTCCGGCGGGCCTTGAGTTCCGCGAGGAGCCGGTCGACTTCGGCGTCGCGATCGAGGCGCGTCAACTTCTCGCCCACGTCGTCGCTGAGCAACTCGACCTCCGCGGTGGCGACGGCTTCGGTGTGATGCACGCGGTCCTTCAGCCGGTCGAACGTCGCGCTCTTCGAGTTGTCTCCCAGAACGGTCTGTGCGTGCGCCGCTTTGCCGAGCGCGATGCTGCGCCGATGCCGCGCCAGCAACAAATCGCGCTTGGACTTCGCCTCATCGAGTTTCTGTTCGAGTTTCACGAGCGCTCCTTTCAGGGTCTCGACTTGGGCTTTCTGGTCGCCGACTTGTTCGCGGTAGCTCTGCGCCAGCCGCTGCGAAGTCTGGAAGCGATCCAGCGCCGCGCGCGCCAGGTCGTCCTGAGTTTTGTCCACGGCGATTTCAGCCTTGCGCATCCACTGCTGCGCGGTGTCTTCGTTTTCCCGCAAGCTTTTTTCCAGCATGTGCTGATCGGCGATGGACACCGCCACCTGGGTTTTGACTTGCAAAAACTGGTTCTCCATGTCGAGGATCACTTGCTTGATCATTTTTTCCGGATCTTCCGCGCGGTCCACCAGGTCATTGATGTTCGCACGGATTAAAGTGCTTACTCTTTCTAACAGTCCCATGATGAGTCTCCTTTCGATGACTTGCTCTTGCCAACCACTCGAATGCCGTAAAAACTAAGAGAGATTCCTCGCTGCGCTCGGAATGACGATCAAAGACATTTCGCAAGCTCCTAAAGCAAAAAGTGCAGGCCAACAATTCCCGCGAGAAACTTTGATAAAACGACCAAGGGAACAATTCCCGCAACTGCGTGCTGCAACGCACAAACCGAGTAACTCCAGAAGTGGCGCACGAAAAAACTCAGTGTGATCAGCAGCAGGAGCCCAACAATCAGGAATTTCATTTTGCCGTTCATGTCCATCCCCCTGAAACCACTTGGCGCCCCGAGCATCAACGCGGTCTGCCAAGAAGCAGATTCCTCGCTTCGCTCGGAATGACAAACGCCCTCTAAGCGACGCTGCGACCCTCCTGGCCATTCTCGCTCGGCCGCAATACCTCCAACAGTCGCTCGGATAACCCCGGCGTGCGGAGAATCTCTGCCAATAACAGAAGAGGCGTCCGCGAATCAGGCGTTTCCGCGATGGTCATGAGGGCGCGTTGCAGCTCCGGATCGGCCGTAAACTGCCCCGCGCCGGCGTAGAGCCAGGAATCCACTTTCGCATCCAGAGCGCGCAATTCCGATTGCAGGCCTAACGTGTATCCCTCCGGATCATCCACCAGGAATCCCGGATAGACGCGGAAGAACCTTGCCAGCAGCTCGCGCGTCTTGTGCGTCAGGTGTGGCCGCGCGCCGCTCTCAATCTGCGAGAGGTAGGCCTGGCTCAAACCACGGCCGATTTCGCGCTTCATGGACGCAGCAAGCTCCTGCTGCGTGAGCGGGCGGCCCAGGCCGCGCAGCGAACCTTCCACCGAGCGGAGGGAGCGAAGCTTGTCGCCGAGTTTCATGGGGTGCTCCGTTATATTGCAATATGCAAACTCTATATTGCGATTTGTAATTTGTCAAGCGAAATCGGATGGCATTCGTAACGTGCGTATGTTCAGTAGATTACGATGAGAATGGCGGGGCTAAGGCCGGTCTTTTCCAGGACACGTGCCGATCCAAGGGTGTAGATCATTCCAGTAGCGGCTTTGCGACAATTGCTTACAGAACGCCCTGGCGAATGCCCGCTTTCTTTGGGGAGTTAGTCGCCAAGCTTCGTCCAGCAGGCGCCAAGCCAGATCTGAGTGGCCAGTATAGAGAAGCTTCAGCATGTTCCGCCAAAGAGACACGGGGATTGGGCAAAATTTCAATTCTTCGCAAGGTCCAGTGTCCGTGGAGTCCCATTGGTCATTCTTCACTTCGTTCACCAATCCGGCAAAATTCGTCCACAGATGGTTCGGGTTTCTTCATGAGATCTGTGGCCAGCCGAAAACGACCATTGAGATATCTCAGGAAAATGGCCGGAGCGGGTGAACTCAGAAAAGAGGTTCCCCAGTAAGCGAAGGCCCAATCAGTACCTTCGAAGACGTATTTCCCATCGTGCTCCAGGTCGACAAATTGAGCCGCGTCGGAGTCGTCTGCCTCGATCTTTCCGACCTCTTTGAAACTCTTCGCAAGCTCGAAAACGTGAAGTGTGAAGCAGCAATGGGCGCCGCCGGTCCATTCGCCAACGACCAGGTCGGGTACGCCAGCGCCAGTAACGTCGGTGCCGATGGGAATTCCAGAGTCGTCAGAAAAGTTACCGCCGATTTTGAAGTCTTCGCTGATTAGCGAATAGATGACGCGACCATGCTTTAGGATTTGGAGGCATCCCTCTGGGTCAGGATGGCGGTAAGTACGAACAACGTAATCGCCATATGTCACCTCCGCGGTTCTGTTGCGATTCCTAGGACATGGCTGACCTTCACTTACTTGCGCGGTTTGCTTCTTTTGCGGCACAGAACGGCTGCTTGGTTGCCAAAGGTTGGAGGGGAGGGGGGATTGCCCTAACGTCGAGGAAGTGCAGAAAAAGAGAAGAACGGCCAACCTGTTCAGTCTATTCAATGGCTTCCCGCTTTCGGTGCGTCACTCCGGTTTGCGGAGGGTTTGGAGGTCGATTCCGAGTTGCTGGCACTTCTTGTAGAGGTGGCTGCGCTCCAGGCCCAGAGTCCGCGCCACGTTGGTCATGTGAAAATTGTGGCGCCGGATTTCCGCGAGGAGCACTTCCCTTTCGAAACCTTCGGTTCTCTCCACCAACGTCCCAGAACCCGTGGCGGCTGATGTGCTCCCGTCCCGAGAAGTGGAAGCAGAAGAAGGAAGCGCGAGGCGAACATCGGCGGCGGTGACAGAATCATCCGGTGCCAACAAAACTAAACGCTCGACGACGTTGCGCAATTCTCGGACGTTTCCGGGCCAGCTATACTTTCGCAATTCCGCAATCGCATCTTCGGAAAACACTTTTTCCTTCCAGCCGTTTTGCTTGGCTACCTGCCGCGCGAAATGCGCAGCAAGCTCGGGAAAATCTTCATGACGCTCGCGCAAGGAAGGAAGCAGCAAGGGGAAAACGTAGATGCGGTGAAAAAGGTCGCTGCGAAACGCGTTTTGCTTGACCAGCTCTTCCAAATTCCGGTGTGTGGCGACGACGACGCGCACGTTCACCTTGATGGGTTTGTCGCCGCCCACGCGCTCGACTTCGCCTTCTTCGAGCACGCGCAGAAGCTTCGCCTGCATGGCAACAGGCATGTCGCCAATTTCGTCGAGAAACAGCGTGCCGCCGTCGGCTTGTTCGAATTTGCCGAGATGGCGGGTCGCCGCCCCGGTGAAGGAGCCTTTCTCGTGGCCGAAGAGTTCCGACTCGATCAATTCCGCCGGAACTGCCGCGCAATTCAAGGTGATGAAGGCTTGCTCGCGCCGCGGGGATTTTTCGTGAATTGCGCGCGCCACAAGCTCTTTGCCGGTTCCGGTTTCACCCAAAATGCAGACGCGCGTCTCGCTCGCCGCCACGCGGTCGATTTGTGCTGCCAGTTTCTTCATTGCCGGGCCGGAACCAACCAGCTCATGTTTGCCAAGGCGCTGGCGCAGCTCGCGGTTTTCGTCCTCCAGCCGCGTGAGCCGAAGGGCGTTTTCTACGGTCACCAACAATTTATCGGTGGAGAGCGGCTTCTCGAGAAAGTCGAGCGCTCCCAGTTTGGTGGCTTTCACCGCCATTTCAATGTTGGCCTGGCCAGAAATGAGAACGATGGGAATCTTCACGCCATTCTTTTTCAAATCGTCGAGCAATTCCAGGCCGCTTTTGCCCGGCATGACGACGTCGGAGAGAACCAGGTCGAACGTTTCCGTTCGAAGGAGGTCGAGAGCGCGGTTCGCATTGTCACAAACCGTGGCTTCGTGTCCCGCAAGCCGAAACGCGCGGGACAGCGACGCCAGCGTGTTTGGATCGTCGTCGACGAGAAGCAGGTGAGCTTTGCGAGGCACGCGTCGGGTCCCCTGTCGCGTTAATCGGAGGCGGCAGCCATGGTGGAAGGTGTGTCGTTTTTCGATTCAGCGGCCGGTTCGCGTGTCGTCACTTTGTGGCCGGCCTGCCGAACGGGCAGTTGAATTCGAAACGTGGCGCCGTGGTCTTGTTCGCTGGTTACGGAAATGGCTCCATGATGATCACTGACCACGGACTGGATAATGGCGAGTCCCAATCCCGTGCCCATCTGCTTCGTCGTGTAATACGGCGTGAAGAGCCGCGAGCATTCTTCGGGAGTCAGACCCTTTCCCGTATCGGTCACTTCGATTCGAACGGTGCCGTCGCGCTCGGAAGTCCGGAGGGTCAACGTCCCGCCGGCGGGCATGGCGTCGAGGGCGTTCAGAATCAGGTTCTGAAAAGCGCGATGGAGCAAGTCAGGGTCCGCATCGATTTCCGGAAGCGGATCGGTCAGAAAAAGTTCAGGGGTAACCGTGGGCTTGCCGACGGCGTTGAACTGCGGCTCGAAAAGGCGCACGGCATTGCGCAGAACTTCATTGACGTTCACGCGGGCAAAGTTCGGCGCCGGCATCTTGGAAAAATCGCTAAAACGGCCAACGATGGTGTTGAGGTTCGCAAGCTCGGCTTTCAGTGTCGCAGTGGATTCGTTGAAAACCTCGAGGAATTGCTTGGCGTCCAGCTTGCGAGCCTTCTGGAGATTCTCCACGGTGATCTGCATCGGGAAAAGCGGATTGCGCAGCTCGTGAGCGAGGCGCCGTGCGAGTTCGCGCCATGCGGCAACGCGCTCGGTTTGCACCAGCCGCTCTTTCTGCGATGCGAGCGTACGCGTCATGTCGTTAAAGGCGATCGCCAGCTGCCCGATTTCATCGCTGCCGCGCACATCAATCCGCGTGTCCCATCTTCCGGTGGCCACTTCGCGCGCGCCTTCAGCAAGTTCCTCGACCGGCTTGGTGATGCGCGCGGAAATCCATAAGCTGACGAGCAATCCAACAAGGAGCGCAGCTGCAGCAACGGCAGCGGAGATTTTCAGGATTCGCTGCGTCAGCAGCACGAGTTCCCTTCGCGAACTGCCGACGAAAAAGATGCCGAGGAGCTCGTTGCTTCTTCCGCTCAAAGGGATGGCGTGAAATGTTTCCGCGTCGGCCGGATCGGCAGACCAGTTGATCGTTCGAACCAGAGGCTGCGGCTGCTTCTCCAATTGTTCGACGAGCGGCGCAAAACGTTCCGCCTGATCTGCCTCGATTTTCTCGCCGAGAAGGGAAGTGGACGTGAAGGAAGGGTCGAGGTTGGTGTAAATCAGCGTGCGCATTCCTGCGGGCAGAACCATTGAAGCAAGGAAATTCTTGTCGAGCCGTTGCCCGGCAATGACGTACAAACTCCGGTCGGCAACGGTGTCGTTGGTTCGCACGACGGTCAGCGAAAGCGACACGCCGTCGGGCAGCTCCTCTTTCTTCAAGAAGGCCGGCATGGCATTCCAGCCTTTCACGGTGGTCACCCACTCGTTCCTATAACCGACACGGGCGGGAAATTGGGCCGATGAAATGAGCACGCCGTCGTACTTCACGAACTCCACATAGTCCAGCCCGTGCTCCTGGGCGCTGCCGACCGCATCGCGCACATAGAGTGACAAGTCGGCATTGGGACGGGCGAAATCAATAGCCATGTGCTCGGTGAGGTTGGCTTCCGTAATGTTCTTTGCCTGTTGCGCGATTTCCTCGCCGCGCTGCACAAATTCTTTCTTGAACTGCGCCACCAGAGCTTCGGTGCGCTGCGTGTCCATTTCCTCGAATGCAGCGCGCGCGTAGTACGTCACGCCATAGGCCACTACGGACACGGACGCGAAAATCGTCAGCAAAACGACGAGCAGTAGTTTTGTGCGGAAGCTCATGCTTTCGTTTCCATTCTAAATGAAATGGCCTAAGAGATGGACGCAAAAGCGGGAGGCAGTTTTCTGTGGCGGCACGGCGTTTCCAGTGAGAAGATACCACGGCTGCAAAAACAGGATTGCGGATGTCGGCGGTGGTTGCTTGGGCGTGAGGAAATCGTTTTCCGCGGCAGGGAATGAACCAGTGCCCGAAGCTGTCCTCCGTTTCAGCGAAACCATTTCGTGGCTTGCACGTCCATTTAAGAGGTCGGGTGTCCTAAACCAGAAGCCAATTTCCGGAGCAATCAAATGAAGCCCATGGCCCATCGTTGGAATGTTGTGTTGTGGCTGAGTCTGGGGGCGGCCGCATTTCTCACCGCGTCGGCTGAGAAGGTTCCGGCGAAGCCCGCCGAGGGAGCGCCCCCGGGACCAACCAAGCTCCTGCGGTTCTCCGACATTTCCAAAGACCGCGTAGTGTTTGCATACGCCGGTGACCTGTGGATTGCGTCGCGCGAAGGCGGCGCGGCGCGACGCCTGACTTCGCACGTCGGCGACGAGCTTTTTCCGAAGTTTTCTCCCGACGGCAAATGGATTGCCTTCACCGGCGAGTATGACGGCAATCCGGACATTTATGTTATGTCCGCCGAAGGCGGGGAACCCAAGCGCCTGACGTTTCATCCGTCGAACGACATCGTGCTGGGCTGGACTCCCGACGGCAAAAACATTTTGTTCCGCTCCGACCGCTTCAGCGCGCCGCCGGGCCGCTACACAAAGCTTTTTCTGGTGTCCCCGCAAGGCGGAACGCCAAAGCCGCTTCCGGTTCCGCGAGGAGACCTCACGTCGTTTTCGCCCGATGGCACGAAGATCGCGTACATTGAAACTTCTCAGGAATTTCGTACCTGGAAGCGGTATCACGGCGGTTGGAGCCTGCCAATTGCGCTTTACGATCTCAAGAACAACACTTACTCCGAGTTGCCCAAAACCGCGGGCATGGATCTGTTCCCCATGTGGCACGGCAGCGCCATCTATTTCATCAGCGACCGCGACGGGGTGATGAATTTGTACAGCTACGACCTGGCTTCCAAGCAAACGAAGAAACTCACCGATTACAAGGAATACGACATCAAGTGGCCGAGCCTGGGGCCCGATGCCATCGTGTATGAGAATGGCGGAACGCTTCACGAGTACAACCTCGCCACCGGCAAGACGCGCGAACTTCCTATAGTCGTGCCGGCCGAAGACATCGAAGCGCGGCCAGAGTTCAAGAACGTCGCGAAAAATGTCGGCGGCTTTGCGATTTCGCCTTCGGCGGCCCGCGCGGTCATGGAAGCTCGCGGCAACATTTTCACCGTCCCGGCAGAGCATGGCAGCATCCGCACGCTGACGACGGAACATTCCAGCATTCACGAATTGAATCCAGCGTGGTCGCCCGACGGAAAATCCATCGCCTATCTTTCCGACAAAACGGGCGAGTACGAGGTGTACACGCGGCCGCAGATGGGCGGCGAAGAAACGCGCGTCACGAGCGATGGCGGAATTTACCGCTACGGGCCCATCTGGTCGCCGGACAGTAAGAAACTTGTCTATTGGGACAAGTTGCACCAGCTCTGGTACGTCGGTGTGGAAGAAAAGAAGCCGGTTTTGGTTGACAAGGGTGAGTACGGGGACCTCAACGATGCTAGCTGGTCGCCCGATAGCCTGTGGCTGGCCTACTCCAAGCCACACCGCCGGGGCTCCAGCGATGTTTTTTTGTATTCGCTCGCGAGCAAGAAAGTTACGCAGGTTTCGACAGGCTTCTACAACGACGGCACGCCGGTGTTCGATCCGGGAGGAAAACTCCTCTATTTCATTTCCACGCGCTATTTTTATCCGAGCATCGGGCAATTAGACCAACGCTACAACTACTACACCACTGACGGCATTTTCGCCGTTACGCTGAAAGCCGACGAGGCTTCTCCTTTCAAACCCGAAAGCGATGAAGAAAAAGCAGCCGACGAAAAGAAGGACGAGAAAAAAGACGAAAAGAAACCCGACGCAAAAGCCGGCGAAGAAAAGAAAGACGAGAAGAAAGAGGAAAAAAAGGAAGAAGCCGTCAAGCCTATTCAGATTGACCTGGAGGGCATCAGCACGCGCATCGTTACCGTTCCCATTCATCCCGGTATTCTGAACAGCCTGAGTGTACGCAAAGATAAGCTCTTCTACCTCGACACGCCGCAAGAAGCGCGGCAATTCGGCACCAACGACCGCCGGCCCAGGAACGTCCTCCACGTTTACGACATTCCCAAGCGCGAAGACAAACCGCTGCTCGATGGGATCGACGCGTACATGCTGGACAAGGAGGGCAAGAAGGTGCTGTACAAAGCCGGCAATGATTACGGCATCGTCGAGGCCAATCCGGGGAAGGCGAAGGTCGGCGAAGGCAAGCTGAACCTGAGCGAAATGCAGGTGCAGGTGGACCCGCGCGAAGAGTGGCGGCAGGTTTTTCACGAGGCGTGGCGCATCGAGCGCGACTTCTACTGGGATCCGGCCATGACCGGCCACGATTGGAAAAAACTCGGCGCACGCTACGAAGCACTTTTGCCGTGGGTGGCCCACCGCAGCGACTTGAATTACCTGATTGGCGAGATGATCTCTGAATTGAGCACGTCGCACACGTACGTGGGCGGGGGCGACCAGCCGGAGAAGCCGCACGTCAGCGTGGGCATGCTGGGGGCGGACATCGAGCCCGATGGCGGCTACTTCCGGATCAGCAAAATCTATCCCGGTGAGAACTGGAATGACGGGACACGCTCTCCGTTGACGGAGCCGGGGTTGAAAGTCAAGGCCGGCGACTATCTGATCGCCGTGAACGGGCAGGAAACGCGCTCCGATCACGACGTCTATTCTTATTTCCAGGAGCTTGCTGGGAAACTGGTCACGTTGAAGATCAACAGCAAGTCCACTCCGCAAGGCGCATGGGAAATCACCGTAAGGCCCACGAACAGCGAAGCGGGAGTCCGCTATCTGGACTGGATGGATGCAAATCGCCGCAAAGTCGAAGAGGCAACTGGCGGGCGCATCGGCTACATGCACGTGCCGGACACAACCATTCCCGGCATTATCGCGTTTGACAAACAGTTCACCGCGCAGCTTAACAAAGACGGGGTCATTGTTGACGAGCGGTATAACTCGGGCGGGCAGATCCCCGATTTTTACACTGAGAAACTCAAACGTCAGTTGCTTGCGCTCGTGGCGCCGCGCGATACGAGCGACGTTCCGTGGCCTCCGGTGGCCATCTACGGACCCAAGGTCATGATTGTGAATGAGCTGGCCGGCTCGGGTGGCGACGCGTTTCCGTGGTTTTTTCACCGCGAAAAAATCGGGCCCATTGTGGGCACGCGCACCTGGGGTGGGTTGGTAGGCATCGGCAATAATCAGCCCTTGCGGGACGGCGGCTTCGTGACCGCTCCCGGGTTTGGATTCTGGAGCACGGACAACGGCGGCGAATGGGTCGTCGAGCAGCACGGTGTTGACCCCGATTACGTTGTTGCACAAAGGCCCGACCTCGTCGTCAGTGGACACGATCCTCAATTGGAAAAGGCCATCGAGCTGGCTAAAGAAGCCTTGCAAAGCTACAAGGGGATTCCCGCCAGGCCGAAGTATCCGACAGTTAAAGAGTAGGAATCTTCCTCGAACCCCTGAAAAGCTGGCGGCCTCCGCCACGAGAACTTTGTGATGACACCTGTTCGAAGCGTGCGAAAGCTGCCTCATATACCGCTTGGTGTGACGACCGCTAGCCGGGTGGCGCGGAACGCGGAGCCGAAGAAGAAGCAACCTCTGACTGGCGGGCGAAGCGCGGCGGTGCTTGCCTCTGCGTTCATGGTCGCTCCTCCTTTCTTGCCTGCGTCCCGAGCCACCCTCAGGGGTATTGGCTAGCGGAGCCCGGTAGAACAGGGCCTGCCTTCCGCAGGCAGCTTCAGCCTGTTCCGATCTCTTTCCACAAATTTTCGCGAGCTTATGGTCTTCGATTGGGCTTGCGCTGCGCCGATGCCGTTGCCGTTGGCCTTGGCGCCGGATCATCCGGCCCGTCGTCTGAAGCGTTATTGCTGCCGGCCGTCACTCCCGAAAAAGCGGAGCGCATCACGTCGTTGGCAAAAAAATTCTTCCCATCGATCGGCACCATCATGATTTGCAGCTTGTCGGAGAGCCGCTCGGCGATGATTTTCTGAATCAGCATGGGATTGGACTTCAGCACAGATGCTTCGTACTTCATGCGTTCGGCATCGGCCGCAGCGGTCACGCGGATGCGGTTGGCTTCGGCGTCGGCAAGATTTTTCTGCCGCTCAACTTCAGCCTTGCTGTCGATGACTTTGGCCTGCGCCGCGGCATCAGCATTTTGCAAGGTCGCTTCCTTGCGCGCTTGCGCCTCGAGCTTGGTCTGCTCGATTTGCTTCTGCTTTAGCGGCAGGGTGTACTGCATGGCGTCGGCTTCCCCTTTGGCTTGCAACACGCGCACCTGGGCCTGAGCCTCCGCTTGCTTCACGTCGCGCGACTTCTGCGCTTCGGCCTCCAGCTCCGCGATCTTCACTTCCTTTTGCTTGATTTCCTGTTCCGTGCCGAGCCGCTCGTTTTCCTGTTCTTTCAGCAGGAGGCCTTCCAGCCCCTTTGCATATTCGGCGGGGAGTTGGAGGTCGCGGAGGAGCACTTCGCGGACAAGGATGCCGTCGCTGGCAAGGCGCGCAGTAATTGCTTCGGCCGCCTTGGTGCGCAGCTCTTCGCGCTTGGTGGCGAAGATCTCGCGCGTGATGTAATTCGGCGCGAGTTGCCTGTAGATGGTGGAAACGACTGGAGCCACTACTTGTTCGCCTACCGGTTGCGGCAGGTTCGTATGAATGGAATCGAGCCGCTTGGGATCGAGCCGGTACCGCACAGCCACGGCGAGGCCAATGTTTAGGCCTTCGCGCGCCTGCACAGTCAGCACATCACCCTTTTGCTTGGGATTTTCCGTAACCAGCGTCGAATACACCTGTTCGCGCGTATCGTAGACCGCCACTGAATCGATCAGCGGAGTCAGGAAATGCACGCCGGGATACAACGTACCGGGGCGAGCGCCCCAAATCTGGCTGACGCGCACGCCCGCCGTTCCGTCGGGAATCACGGCGATGCTTTCCGTAATCAACAGGGCCAGGGTGCCGGCGGCTGCAAGCTGCAGGGCCAGCCGCGCTCGCACCGGCCGAAAAGGGCGGCGGGCCAACGCTCCCACCTCCGTCGAAGAATCTCCCGCGGCGCTTCCGCGTAGCAGCCGGCGGAGCTGCGCCGCAAGGAAGATGTCATACGCAACCAGGGCCCCGGCACTGCCGTAGAGCCCGACTCCCAGAATCATCAACAGATATTTCAAAGCCAGCATCGAACTACCCCCTTTATTTCATTCCCGGGGCGCTGCGGCGGAGCGGTGACCGGACTCCGCCGCTCGCGTTGGGCCGGGGAAACTGGCACAGGTCGGCGAGCCGGCCAGTGCTCATGGCCCGAGCCGCTCAGCGGTTTGTGGCGAAGGCGCGGGCGAGTTGCGCAGTGCCGTGCACGATTTCTGCGCGGGAGGCAAGTCTTCGCGCCGTGGCGGGTTGCATGAGAGCAAGCGCGACCTGCAGGACGATCCAAGTCAGCCCAGAGGCGACGGTCACGGCAAACATCGTGGCGATGGCAAGTGTGGCGAAATCCAGCATGGCGATCATTGAGTGCCTCCTGTGATCCGAGCCACCGAAAGGCACTTGGTGAACCAATTCGCAAGGTGTTGACGACAAATGCTTTAGCTTCTGGGGAGCGACATGCCGTTGTGGTCCGCGCAACACGTTGTGTTTGAGCGGACGCATCAGGGACGGCTCGCGGCTTTGCCGCGGACGGTTTTCGCGTTAGTGTAGACTCGGGACGAAGGGGAAATCCTGAGGTCAGCCAGTCAGCTAGTCGCCTGACGCTCCGAGAGAGAGCCAGCATACAAATGCCGCTACGCACCGCTAGCTTTCGAATCGCCAAAATCCTTGGCATCCCCATTTATCTGGACGCGACCTGGCTGGTCATCTTCGCCTTGATCACCTACAACCTGGGAGTGACCTTCCGGCAAGGGCACCCGCAATGGACCGGCGCTCAGCCCTGGGTTTTGGGCCTGCTGACCAGCATCCTGTTTTTCGGCTCCGTGATTTTTCACGAACTAGCGCATAGTGTTGTGGCTCTGCGCTACAAGATCCCCGTGCATTCCATCACGCTGTTTCTTTTTGGCGGGATTGCCCGCATCGGACGGGAACCGTCGAAACCAATCCAGGAATTCAACATCGCCGTCGCGGGGCCGCTCGCGAGTTTTTTTCTCGCCGGCATGTTCGGGACGATTGCCCTTATCTTTTCTTCCGAGCAAGCGGTAGTTGAATTGGCAGGGAAGCTCGCCTGGACCAACCTCATCCTGGGCCTATTTAACCTAGCTCCAGGCTTTCCGCTCGACGGCGGAAGAATTTTTCGCGCCATCATTTGGGGCGTCCTCAAGGATTTTTCACGGGCCACGCTCATTGCAGCGGCCAGCGGCAAAGTCGTCGCCTACGCATTGATGGGCGTCGGCGGCTACGTGGCTTTCTACAAGAACGATGTCTATGACGGTTTGTGGCTGGGGGTCATCGGATTGTATTTGCTGAATGCGGCCCAGCAGAGCATCGCGCAGGTCACCGTCCGCGAGTCGCTGGCGGGACTACACGCTTCCGACGTGATGAATCACGAAGTCCCGACCGTAAGCGGTCACCTCACGCTGGAAGAATACGGCGCGGAAGTGCTGCGGACAGGCCGGCGTTGCCATTTGGTTCTCTCAGGCGACCGGCTCGTGGGCATGATGAATGTGCACATGCTGAATGCCGTCCCTCGCGAAGAATGGATTCACAACTCGGTGCAGGCGGCCATGATTCCGCGGGAGCGAATTCAGTGGACTTCGCCGGAGGAGCCGCTGTTGCGGCTGCTCGAGAGGCTGCTCGCCGCGGACATCAATCAGATGCCGGTGGTGAGCGCCGCGGGAAACGGCGCGCCACAAATCGTCGGCATGGTCACGCGCGATTCCATCCTGCGTGTCATGCAGACGCATTCCGAACTGGCCTCACAAGCTTCCGGCAGGTAGCCCTCCAACGGATGTGTTGAGATTCGCAAATCGATCGCGGGCTTGTCGCGTCCCAAGAAACGGAAGCCGGGCGATAGCAGCTGAAGGTTATGAAATGGAGGTTGCCCCGCCCGTAATAGCGTTTGAGAGGATTGCGCATCGAAGAAAAACCCGCACCCTTAAACCCGAAGGGTTGATTGGATA
>CAZGBQ010000093.1:0-14774 GCA_964524045.1 uncultured Acidobacteriaceae bacterium | reverse complement strand
GGGCGGGCTTGTTTACCCTGGGCAAAGCGAAGGGCCGCGCCCGCAAATTTCGTAGCGCCGGCATCTTGCCGGCCGCTTTGTCCTTAGGCACCAGCGTCGGCTGCCATAACTTGCAGCGACTCGCGGGCTGCAGCCAGAGTTTGCTCGATGTCCGCGGCGGTGTGCGCCGCAGAGAGAAATGCCGCTTCGAATTGCGAGGGCGCAAGAAAAATTCCTCGATCCAGCATCTCGCGAAAGAATCGCGCGTACCGCTTCGTGTCGGAGCGCTTGGCGCCCACATAATTTTTCACCGGCGCGTCGGTAAAGAAAATCGTGGCCAGCGAACCGATGGCGTTGATCTGCGCGGGAATCCCTGCACTTTTTACTGCTGCACGCAATCCCGACACAAGTTGCCCGCCAAGCTGCGCCATCTCTTCGTACAAACCCGGTTTCGTGAGCTGCTTGAGCGCAGCAATGCCGGCGCTCATGGCCAGCGGATTGCCGGCAAGCGTTCCCGCCTGATAGACAGGTCCGACCGGAGCAACGTGATTCATTAATTCCGCGCGTCCACCATAGGCTGCGACGGGCACGCCGCCTCCAATGATCTTTCCGAGCGTTGTAAGGTCGCCTTCGATGCCGAGGAGTTCTTGCGCGGAGCCGTTGTGCAAGCGGAATCCCGTGATGACTTCGTCGACGATCAGAAGCGCGCCGTTCCTGCGCACAATTTCTTGCAAGCCCTTCAGGAATCCCGTTTCCGGTAGCACGACCCCCATGTTGGCGGCGATCGGTTCGACAATCACTGCGGCAATTTTGTCTTTGTGCGCCGCAAAAACTCTTTCGACGCCGTCGAGATCGTTGAACGGGACGTTCAGGGTCAGCTCGGCGAGCGCTTGCGGGACCCCGGGGCACTCCGCGATTCCGAGCGTCGCCAGGCCCGAACCTCCTTGCGAAAGAAAACTGTCTGCGTGCCCGTGGTAGCAGCCTTCAAATTTCACGATGAAATCGCGCCTGGTAACGCCGCGGGCGAGCCGCACGGCGCTCATGGTGGCTTCCGTGCCGCTCGAAACGAAGCGAATCTTTTCGAGAAAGGGGATCGCTCGCGTGATCAACGTGGCGAGTTCCAGCTCCAGCTCGGTGGTCACGCCAAAACTTGTGCCGCGGCGAGCCTGATCAGCAATGGCGTCGGCGATCGCCGGATTCGCGTGGCCCAGAAGGATGGCGCCCCAGGAGCAAACGTAGTCGAGCAGCTCGTTGCCGTCCGCGTCGTAGAGGTGCTGACCGCTTGCCCGCTCGATGATCAGCGGCTCGCCGCCAACGGAGCGGAAAGCCCGCACCGGGCTGTTCACGCCGCCGACGAGCACTTTTTCCGCGCTCTCGAAGATTTCCCGCGAGCGCCGCCGCTCGCTTTTCCGCTTGGTTTGTGTCGCGTTCATCGATTCGAATGATTAGTCAGGCCTGACTATTCTTATTAAGACTAGTCAGCCCTGACTATCTGCTGCGCCCTTCCGCTAACAGGCTTTTAACCAGCGTGCTATGTCCTTGGCATGGTAAGTCAAGATATGGGAAGCGCCGGCGCGCTGCATGGCCGTCATGATTTCGAGGACTACGCGCTTCTCGTCGAGCCAGCCGTTGCGTGCGGCGGCTTTCACCATCGCGTACTCGCCGCTCACGTTGTAAGCGCCGACGGGAACGTCGAACGCCTCGCGCACGCGCCAAATGACATCGAGATACGGCAGCGCGGGCTTGACCATCACCATGTCCGCGCCTTCTTCCAGATCCAGCCGCACTTCTTTCAGCGCCTCGCGGACGTTGGCGGGATCCATCTGGTAGCTGCGGCGGTCGCCGAACTGCGGCGCGGATTGCGCGGCCTCGCGAAAAGGGCCGTAAAATCCGGAGCAATATTTCGCGGCATAGGAAAGAATAGCAACGCTCTCAAATTTGTGCTCGTCAAGCATGTCGCGAATTGCACCGACTCGCCCGTCCATCATGTCCGAGGGGGCAACGATGTCCGCGCCCGCGCGCGCGTGCGAGAGGGCTTGCTGGGCCAGAATAGAGAGCGTCGCGTCATTCGCAACTTCACCATTCTCGATGACGCCGCAATGGCCATGGTCGGTGTATTCGCAGAGGCAGACGTCGGTAATCACCAGCAGCTTCAAGTTCGCTTTGCGAATGCCCTCAATGGCGCGCTGCACGACGCCGTGGGAGCTGAGAGAGCTTGCGCCTCGAGGGTCCTTGCTTTCTGGCAAGCCGAAAAGAATGACCGCAGAGATGCCGAGCGATTCCACTTCGCGGCACTCTTGCAGCATTTGATCGACCGACTGCTGATGAATGCCAGGCATGGAACCAACTTCCTGACGGACATTCGTTCCCGGGCACACAAACATTGGGTAAATCAGCCCTGCAGTGGTCAGGCGTGTCTCACGCACCAAACCTCGGAGCGCTTCATTGCGCCGCAAGCGACGTGGCCGATGGGTAGGAAAACTCATGCTCTTCTTGCTCCTGCGGGCGCTGGCCTCGCGGTTGCGAAATAATTCTCCAGCGTTTCGATCACTGAGGCCGTAGTTGTATCAGCCGCAACCAGCGCATGGGCAATGCCATTGTCTCCCAGGGACTTGGCGGTAACTGGACCGACTGCGGTAATTGCAAGTTTATCCTGAACGACCTTCAATTGCTCGGCGCCAATAATCTCCACGAAATGTTGCACCGCCGAGGGGCTAAAAAACAGAACCGCATCGGCTTGGCCATCAGTAACCCTCTTCAGTTCCTTTTGTCCCATTCTGGCAGGCCGTAAGGTGCGATACGCAATTACCTCGGTGACCTGAGCGCCATAACGTTTCAATGCTTCGGGCAAATCGAGATTGGCACGGTCGCTGCGCGGCAGCAATACTTTCGCGCCTTGAAGGCGGCTCCCGAGTTCGTTAGCGAGTGCCACGCCGTTGTGAGCTAGTGCCACGTATTCCACGGGAAGATTCGCGCCTCGTGCCGCCTCCGCCGTGACTGGGCCCACGCAAGCAACACGCAAACGGCTGTTTGTTCGAGCCAGAGGCGGATGTAGATCCGCACACCTTTCCATTATGGCGCGTACCGCCTGCGCGCTGGTCAGAATCAGCCAGTCAAACTGGCCGATTTCCTTGATCGCACGGTCGAGCGGCGCAGCATCTTCTGGCTCGGCGAAGGATACCAGTGGAAGCAGGGCCGGAATCGCGCCGCGCGCGGAGAGTTCTTTGGCCAGGGCCTCGCTCTGCGCCGCAACACGCGTGATCACGATGCGCTTCCCAGCCAGCGAACTTGGAGGATTCTCAGCCACGTTGCCGGCTCACTTCTTCGAGAATCGACTGCGCACCCGCTTCGACGAGCAGGCGCGCCATGTGTTCGCCGAGTTGCGCAGCCTGTCCGGGAGGCGCCGTCGCGCGCTGCTTCACATATTGCAAACCGTCGACGGAACAAATGCAGGCATCCATTACAAGCTCGCCTCGCTCGATGCGCGCCCACGCCCCCATGGGCACCTGGCACCCGCCGTGAAGCGCTGAAAGGAGCGCCCGCTCGGCAATAATAGCTGTGCGCGTCTCGGCGTCGTCAAGCGGCGCGAGCAAGTCTCCCGCTTCGGTATCTTTCAGCCGGCATTCGACAGCAATGGCTCCCTGACCAACGGCAGGCATGCACACTTCGGGAGCAAGCGTCTCGGAAATTCGCTGACTCAAGCCGAGGCGGTCCAAGCCCGCTTTCGAAACCATAATTGCGTCGTATTCGCCGCTTTCCACTTTGCGCAACCGCGTGTCCACGTTGCCGCGCAAGTCGCGCAAATCGAGATCCGGGCGGAGATGCCTGAGCTGCGCCTGGCGACGCAGACTACTCGTTCCGACGCGTGCTCCTTGGCGCAGGTTGGCAAGCGTCGAGCCGACCAGGCAATCGCGTGCGTCGTCACGTCGGCAAACCGCGGGAAACATCATGCGCGAGGGAATTTCCGTCGGAACATCTTTGACGCTGTGCACCGCTAAGTCGATCGATTCGTCCAGCAGCGCCTCTTCCAGTTCTTTGATAAAAATTCCTTTGCCGCCGATCTGCGCGATGGACGCCTGCTGCATTTTGTCGCCGGCAGTCTTGATAATGACGACTTCCGGCTCAATTCCCGTCGCGGCGAAAAGCTGCTTGCGAATAAACTCAGCCTGCCACTTGGCAAGCAAGCTGCCGCGGGTGCCAATACGCAAAGTCCTCAAGGTTTCTCCCGATTCGAAAGGAAAAGGTCGCGAAGGGCTTCGACGTTTTGAATCTTTTTGCGCAAGTCCTTTTCGCCACGCAAACGCTCCGCCGGCACGAGCAGCAGGCCTTCCAGCAATTCATCCATCAGTTTTTCGACGGAGATGCGATCCGCTTCTGTCAGGTGGCGGATGGATTCTACACGCGCGCGGATAAACTGAGCGCGCTCCTCTCGCATTTTCGTGCGCAGCTCGTTGACCAGGCCAACCAGCTCGACGCTAGCCTGCCAGGAAAGAAACTTCCCGACATGCTCATCCACAATGCTTTCAGCTTTCGGTATCTCATTTTCGCGGGCGTGGCGGTTCTGCTCCACGATTTCGCTTAGGTCGTCGATAGTATAAACGTACACGTTGTAGAGCTTGGCGACGGCCGCGTCGATGTTGCGAGGCATGCCCAAATCCATCAGGAATAAAGCGCGATTGGCGCGGCGCTCCATGGCATGCTCAACGGCTCTGTGGACCAAGACAGGTTCTTCCGTTGCGACTGAAGAAACGATGACGTCCGGCAAGGGCAGGGCTTTTTCCCATTCCCCCCAGGCCAGCACTTCTCCCCCGTACTGCCTAGCCAGACTGTCCGCCCGCTCGTGGGAGCGATTCATAACGTAGAGGTGGGCGATTTCGCGCTCGCGAAGTTGCGAAACCACCTGCTCGCTGATGGCTCCGGCCCCGAGGACCAGAGCGCTGCGGTCATGAAGCTTTCCAAAAATGCGCTCCGCCAACTTTACGCCAGCGGAAGCAACGGACATCGGCCGCGTTCCAAGATCGGTTTCGGCGCGCACACGTTTGCCGACCTCGAGCGCGCCCTGGAACAAACGATTGAGAACCGGTCCGGTGGCGCCTTGCTGGTGCGCGGCCCGGTAGGCTTCCCGCACCTGGCCGAGGATTTCGGCCTCACCGAGCATCATCGAATCGAGACCCGCAGAGACGCGGAAAAGATGCCGCACGGCTTCGCGGTCGTAATGGTGATAGAGGGAAATCCCGAGCACGTCGGGCCGCACGGAATGAAACTCGCTGAGAAACGTGGAAAGGCCTGGCGCGCACGCGCGCGAAGTTTCCGGCGGAACTCCGTACACTTCGCTGCGATTGCACGTGGAGAGCACCAGCGTTTCTTCAAGAATGCCCTTGGCGCGAAGTTGCTCGGAAGCGCGGCGGGCCTGCTCAGCCGAGAAGGAAACGCGTTCGCGCACTTCAAGCGGCGCGGTGCGATGATTCAGGCCAACGAGAACGATCTCCATGCTGAGACTTTCGAACTCCTAAAAATAGCGATGACTGTGCGAAAGATACAAATTCACGACGGTGAAGCTCAGAAACACGATTGCAAAATTGAAGATGCAAAGCTTCGAAGCGCGCGCTCCGCGCCACGCCGTGGTGCGCGCAAGGCGGAAATAGATCACATAGAGCAGCAACACCAGCAAAGTAATGGCGTATTTCGGGTCGTAGAACGAGTATTTGTCACTAAGGCGGTCCACCCATAAAAAACCAAAAGCGGTTCCGATGGTGATCGAAACGAGACCGACGAGCACGCTCGAACGGCTCATCTGCTCGAGCAACTCGAGCGGCGGCAAACGCCAGACCACGTCGCCGAGTTTGTGGCGCCGCAACAAGCGCTCTTCGATCAGAAAAATCAGGCTGAGCACAAATGACAGCGCAAAAGCAGAATAGGCCAGAATGCTCAGGGTTACATGGAATGCAAATGTTGGCCCATGGGCGTCGGGAGGGGAGAGCTTGTCCGCGGGGGCTAGATGCGCGGCAACAAAAAACACAAGAATGAATGGCAGGACCAGAGCACCAACCGATCGCTGTCGGTGGTACAGCTCCAGTCCAAGATACGTCAGAGCCAGCAGCCAGCCAAACAGGGACATCGAACCGTACAAATCGTGGTAGGGAACGGTATGGAGGCCGCGGGATCGTTCGAGCAACGCAAAATAGTGGGTTAGCAATCCCGCGGTCAGGAGGAGCGTTGCCAGGCGTCCTGTAAGAGCCTTCCCGGTGTTCAAAAAGAAGAGATATAGGGCGAGACTCAGCGCATAAGCAACAATGGTCGAAATAAGAAGCGCGTGGTGCATTCTGTGTCTGGGCGTCCCGTCATCCCGAAATCGTAAGACCCCTCCCCTGCCCGGGAGGGATCGCGAATCAGCTCAAGACTCGAGTATAACTTAGACCCTTCCTGACCTGCATGGCGTGACGATCATCACAACACTGGGGTCAGCACGCGCTGTTAGGATTTGTTATGCTCGTTGCGGAACAACACATGGGGTCTCAAACGAACCCGGTCAATCGAAAGGACTTGTTCCTGCGCGCGTGCCGCGGGGAGGCCGTGCCGCGCGTTCCTGTCTGGATCATGCGGCAAGCGGGCCGGTATCTGCCCGAATACCGCGAGATTCGCGCAAAACACGGATTCCTAGAGGTTTGCAAGAAGCCACAACTCGCGGTGGAAGTATCGCTTCAGCCGTTTCGCCGCCTGGGCGTGGACGTCGTGATTGTTTTCTCGGACATCTTGATTCCTGCTGAAGCGATGGGATTGCAATTGGAGTTGAACGATGGTGGACCGAATCTGCCAAACCCCGTGCGCTCGAAAGCGGACGTGGAAAGGCTTAGGATGTTCGACCCTGAAATGGAGACAGGGTTTCTCCCCGAGGCCATCCGCCGACTGGTGAAATCGGTTGGGCCTGAAGTTCCTGTGCTGGGTTTTGCCGGGGCCCCCTGGACGCTGGCCTGCTACATGGTGGAAGGAAAAACCCAAGAAGGATTCGCGACCGCCAAGCAATTCCTGTATCACGAGCCCAAAACTTTTCGAGAGCTGCTGCACCGCATCGCACAAGCTACGATTCCCTATCTCAAAGCGCAAATTGCCGCAGGGGCGGCTGCGGTACAACTGTTTGACACCTGGTGCAGTGAATTGGATTTGCAGGACTACAGAGAGTTCGCGCTTCCCGCGGTCCAGGAAGTTATATCGGGATTATCCGGCGTCGTCCCGGTCATCTACTACTCCAAGGCCTCACGGCACTTGGTCTCGGCAGCGGCCCGTTCCGGGGCAAACGCGCTAAGCGTGGATTGGCGAGTGGAATTGGCGGGATTCCGCAAAGCAATCGGCCCGGGCATCACACTTCAGGGTAATGTCGATCCCGCGGTGCTGTTGGGGCCACCAGCAAAAATTCGAGAGGTTGCACTTGCCACAAGCCTGACTCTTGGCGGGCGCGGTCACATTGTTAATCTTGGCCATGGGATTTTGCCGAATACACCGGTCGAAAACGCGAAGCTTTTTGTCGAGACCTGCCAGCAAGCCGTGTTCCAGGAAATGCAGCCTGCGGCACAATCCAGGTAGGTGACGTAACAATGCCGGCGGCTTATCCCACTCTCCAGCAAATGCGCGAAGAGCTCAGGATCAGTGAGGAGTTTCTGGCGAAGTACAACCGGCCGGGACCACGCTACACCAGCTATCCGACTGCACCGGTTTGGAACGATGCTTTTGGTCCGGATGACCTGGAAAAAGTCTTTGAGGAAGCGGAGAGCGCCAAATCATCCGTTTCGCTGTACGTGCACATTCCTTTTTGCGAGAGTTTGTGCCTGTTTTGCGCGTGCAACGTGGTGATTCAGAAAAACAAAGAAGTCGCGCCGCCCTATCTCGATGTGCTAAAGCGCGAAACGGAACGCATCAGCCGCAGCATTTCGAGAGACCGGCCGGTGGTGCAATTTCATTGGGGCGGCGGAACGCCAACCTATCTTTCTCCCGAGCAGATCGAGGATTTGTTCGAATTCACGCGCGAGCATTTTCGTTTCGCTCCGGACAGCGAAATCGGGATCGAGGTTGATCCTCGGGTCACGTCGCAAGAGCACCTGGAGACCCTTCGGAGGATGGGCTTCAATCGGTTGAGCATGGGAATCCAAGATTTTCAAGCGGAAGTGCAGAAGGCGGTGCACCGGATTCAGCCCTTCGAAATGACGCGCGACCTCATCGTTGCAGCGCGCAAGCTGGGGTTCGAGAGCATCAACGTGGATTTGATTTATGGCCTTCCCTATCAAACGGCAGCGAGCTTCGCGCACACGGTGGATCAGATCATCGGACTCAGCCCCGATCGCATTGCTCTTTTCAGCTACGCGCACGTTCCGTGGCTCAAGAAGCAACAGGGATCTTTCATCGGGCATCTGCCCGAGGGCATGACCAAGTTCGAGATTTTCCGGACCGGTTTGCTCAAATTCGTGGAGGCGGGCTATCTCTACATCGGCATGGATCATTTCGCCAAACCGGATGATGAACTTGCCGTCTCGCAGCAAAACCGCACGCTGCATCGTAATTTTCAGGGCTACACTACAAAAGCGGGAGCGGATCTTTACGGGATGGGGATTACGGCGATCAGCGGGATTCAATCCGCTTACGCGCAAAATCATCGCGACATCCCGTCGTGGCAAAAAGCGGTAGCGGAGCGCGGCCTTGCGACCATGCGCGGGTTTCACCTTTCGGAAGAAGATCGCTTGCGCCGCGCGGTCATCAGCCGGCTGCTCTGCCATACCGTCGTAGTCAAGGACGAGATTTCTCAGGAATTCGGCATCGACTTCGATGATTACTTCGAGGATGAACTGCGGCGATTCGAGCCGTTCCGCGAGGATGGTTTGGTTTTACTGGAGCGCGGCGAGATTCGCGCCACTTGGCTCGGGCGCATTTTCATCCGCAACCTAGCCATGACTTTCGATCCATATCTTGAAAAACAACAACTCGCAGCGAAGCCGCTCTTTTCAAAAACTCTCTGATCTCGCGAGGATGCACATTTCTCCGTGATTCGTCACGTCCCAGCTCTGGTGGTGGGTGGTGGCATCTCAGGGTTAGTGTGCGCGTATGCGCTCAAGAAGGCGGGCATAGAAGTTCTGCTTGTCGAGGCTTCCGCGCGGCCCGGCGGCGTCATCCGTTCGATTCGCCGAGAGGGATTCTTGCTGGAGTTAGGGCCGCAGAGCTTCAGCTGCACGTCGCAACTGCGGAGCCTGTGCGCGGATCTGGGCATTGCAGACCAGCTTCTCGAAGCTCCGACGAAAGCACCGCGCTATGTGCTGATTGACGGCAAACTCCAGCCTGTGCCGATGAACCCCGCGGCAGCTCTCTTCAGTTCGCTCATCAACGGCGCCGCGAAGTGGGGGCTGGTTCGCGACGTTCTAGGAAGGAGCATGCCGCCCGAAAACGACGAATCAATTGCCGCTTTCATTCGCAGAAAGTTTTCAGAGCAGCTCCTCGATCGTCTCGTTGGTCCATTCGTATCGGGAGTTTATGCTGGCGACCCCGAGAAGATAAGCCTCCACAGTGCGTTTCCGTCGCTCTATGAAGCGGAGAAAGAGGCGGGCAGCATCATTCGCGGCATGATGCAACTAGCAAAGAAGAAAAAAGGTCCGCGAGAACGCCCCACGCTGAGCTCTTTTCGGGACGGAAATGAAACTCTGGTCCGGGCACTTACGGATAAGCTTGGCTCTGCCGTTGTTACTCATACAACGGCAATGCATGTCTACCAACAAACCGACGGTTCGTTCCATGCGTCCTGCGAAGGCGGCAGCGATGAGGCCATCAGCGCCAAGACCGTGATTCTCGCAACGCCCACGGACGCTACGGGAAGGCTGCTGGCGCAACTCGATCCTTCGTTCGAATCACTCTTAGTTCCAGTAGAGTATGCTGCCGTGGCGGTCGTTTCGCTTGGTTACTCGAAGAAAGACGTGGGCCACTCGCTTGAGGGATTTGGGTTTCTGGTTCCGCGTTCTGCCGGACTTCGCATCCTCGGCACGGTGTGGAATTCTTCGCTCTTTCCCGGCCGAGCGCCGGAGGGACAAGTTCTTCTGACCACGTTCGTGGGCGGCGCGACGGACCAAACGGCTGCGACGTTGAGCCCGGAAGAACTTTCCAGCCTTGTGCACGGCGAAATCACTTCGTTGCTGTCTATCAGGAGTGTTCCCGCATTCTGCAACGTCACGATTTGGCCGCGAGCGCTTCCGCAGTACAATCTGGGCCACGGTGAACGGCTGGCTTCCGTTGTACAGAGTCTGGCGCGCTTCCCGGGCCTCTTCCTCGCCGGCAATTATTTGCGTGGCCCCGCCGTTGGCGCTTGCGTGGAACAGTCGTTCGCTGTGGCGGAAGAAGTGAAAGCACTGGCCGGCGGTTAAGATTTCTGTTGCGCGCACACGTCTCATCCAGTTCCAGAACTTTGACGTATATTCCCTTAGGAGAAGAAGCCTAGTCCTGTGTTTCTCGCGGCTTTGTTATCCCCAGCGAACTCCGAAGTGCCGCCTGACGCGACGCTGGTGATCCGGCTTCTTCAAAAGGACGTGAGCGCCTTCGAACAGCTCTACGACCGTCATTCGCGCGCGGTGTACAGCCTCGTTCTGCGCATCTTGCAGCAGGCCGGAACGGCCGAAGAGGTCGTGCAGGACGTTTTTCTTCAGCTTTGGCGCAATGCGGAACGCTACGATGCGTCGCGTGGACCGTTTATTCCCTGGCTGCTCACGCTCGCGCGCAATCGCGCGCTTGATAAGCTACGCCTAAAGAGCGAGCGGCAGCGCCGCCGCGAAGACCAAACCGAGGAACTGCCTTCTGTCGCTACTGCGTCCCCGGAGTTCGAGAAGCAGTTTGATGAAAAACGCCGAGCGGAAAAAGTTCGCATCTTGATGGACCTCTTGAACCCGCAGCAGCGAAAAGCCATTGAGCTCGCCTATTTTGAGGGATTGAGCCACTCCGAAATTGCGGAAGCGCTGAAAGAGCCGCTCGGCACGGTGAAGAGCTGGATTCGAAACGGTTTGCTGCGCTTGAAGGAAGGACTGCAGGCAACGACGTGAGCCACTGCGACCAATTTCGGGAGATGTACGAGGCGTACGCCTTGGGCGCGCTGGACGCTGCCGAACGCGCCGCTTTCGAAGCGCATCTCGCCACTGGCTGTGCGGATTGCGCCAAGGACGTCGAAGAAGCGCGCTGGCTCGTAAGCCAGCTCGCGTATCTCGCGCCGGAAGCCACCCCGTCGGACATGCTCAAAGGCCGCTTGATGCGGACTGTACGCGTCGAGGCCGCGGCGGCACAAGCGAGGGCGCCTATTCGCGCAAAAAGCGCGGTCCCCATTTGGATGTGGGCGGGAGTGGCCGCACTTCTTCTGCTTTCTGTCTACACGGAATGGAACTCTTTCGAATTGCGCAAAGAGATTCAGGAAACAAACGAACGTACCAAGGCGCTCGAGCAACAGCGGCAAGATCTGCAAACTCAATTAGAACTTGCCAGGCGCGAAGCGACCATCTTGATGGATCCTGCTTCAGTAAGAATACGTGATCCGAAGAATCCGCAGCTGGAAGCGGCGTGGCATTCTACTCTGGGGATTGTGCTTACCGGGCAGAAGCTCGCGTCGCCTCCAGGCAATCGCGTGCTGCAACTTTGGCTCCTTCCGAAAGCGAAGGGCGGCAAGCCTATGCCTTCTCTGACAGTGCGTCCTGACGCCGAAGGAAAAATCGTTCTGCTGGTCGCAAACCCGCCCGTAGTCATTGCGGAAACCAAGGCTTTGGCCATCACCGAGGAGCCGGAAGGCGGCAGCCCGCAGCCCACGAGCACGCCTTCGTGGGTCGGCGGCATCAGCTAACCAAACTCATTTTGAGCCGTACCGCAATGCCAGCCGGACTTCGCGGCGCGCTCCGGCCTCGCGAAACCTACGCTTCTCCTCGCGGGTTTTCAGAATGAGCGGCGGGACGAGTTTTGGTTTTCGCGTGAATTCGTCTATCGCAACAAACGTGACATAGGCCGTAGTCGTGTGCTTTTTCTCTCCGGTCAGCACATTTTCCGAATACACTTCCACGCCGACTTCCAGCGAGGTATGAAAAACACGGTTCACCTGCGATTTCAGATTGACAATTTCTCCCAAGTTTACGGGGTTCCGAAAATCGATGTAGTCGACCGAGGCGGTCACGACGTAACACCCTGAATGGCGGTGGGCCGCCATCGCAGCGGCCATGTCCACCAGATGCATCACATGACCGCCGAGCAACTTCCCCAAAGGATTGGTCTGCGCGGGGAGAACGATCTCTGTCATTTCCGAGCGCGACGCGCTTACCGGCTTTGCCAGCAACGAGACTTGCCCGCGTCGTTTCTCAGTTCTGTTGCGCTTCATGCGAATCCTCGCGTTCTCGCTTTAATCGCAGTCTGGTGACCAGCATGTTTGGATGGTTTCCAGCGTGTCCGTATAATACGAGACGTTCCCATGACTGAACAAACGAGTGGACAAAAGAAATCACGCCGGCAAATCCTCGAAGAGCTTGTCTCGCAAAAGCCCGATGATGCATTCACTCGCTATGGTTTGGCTCTTGAATGCATGAATGGGGGTGACGCGGCTGCTGCGGATCAGCACTTTCGTGCGCTCGTCGAGCGTAACCCCGGCTACATCCCCGGTTATCAAATGTATGGACAGTTCTTGGTCCGTGAATCGCGCAAAGAGGAAGCTCACCGTGTGCTCTCGAATGGCATCGACGCTGCAACAAGGGCTGGCAATCAACACGCACGGTTGGAAATGGAAGCACTACTCAACGATCTCGCCTAAACTCGTCGAGTAGAAATCAGGGCCACACCCTTTAAAGACAGCACAAAGAAACTCAATCCGCGGGCTTGATCCCTACGGCGGCGTAGACGGCATCGCTCTTGTACAGGGTGCCGTTCTTCGCTACGAGCCGGCAGCGTCGAATGTCGCTGATACGCTCCGCGGGATTGCCCTCGACCAATACGAGGTCGGCCTTCTTTCCTGGCGCAATGGAGCCAAGTTCTTTCTCCTGCTTCAGCAATTTCGCGGCGTTCCACGTGGCGATTTGCAGAGCCTTCGCGGGCGGAATCCCTGCGCGAACTTCCAATTCCAGCTCGCGATGCAGCATCAAACCGGCTAAAGCATCTGTTCCGGCCAGGATCGGCACTCCGGCCTCGAACATTTTCCTGGTCATCTTCAACAGTGCCGCGTAAGAATCCTGATAGAGCTGGTCGGTCTCAGCGGTTACCGGAAGCCCGCCCGAGTACGCTCCGCGTTGCACCTGCGCAGGTAGCCGTGTGAGAATCGGCGCAAAGTCTGGCGAAACTTTTCCCGGCCGTCCCGTAAACATTCCTTCGAACGCCGCCATGGTCACATCCACCGCAGTGTGATGCTGCAGCAGCAGATTGATGAAATCCTTCACTTCTTTCGAATCGAGGTCCAGCTTTGCCGCATTCGCCCCCACGGCCGTGAAGCGCTCCGGCGTGCGAGTGTCTTTGACTTTCGACGCCAGGAAATTCAGGAAGATGAAATTGATGTGCTGGATTTCGTCGGCGCCGTCTTCAACAAACTGGCTGGCAATCATGCCGTTCGGAACGTGACCGCTCACGCGCAGGCCGCGCTCATGCGCTAGCTTTACGATCCCCGGGACTAGTTCCGGCTTCAGCGAGCTGTACAGCTTAATCTGAATGTACCCTAGATCCGCGTACCGCTTGACGTAGGCCGCGGCTTCTTCCGGCGTGCTCGCGAGCACGGCCGTCGGACCTTGGTAGGGCCCGGGACCATCAATAAATCCAGCCTTCCAGACACGCGGCCCAATGGCGGCGCCGCTGTCCCACTGCTTTACCAGCCGGTCCAGCTCGTCGATGTCGTTGGCCAGGTCGCGGGCGCCCGTCACGCCGCTCGCGATGTTCAACAGCCCATCGAGCGGCTGCAGATGCACGTGCATGTCGAACAATCCAGGGACAAGCGTCTTCCCCTTTCCGTCGATTCGCTCTGCATCTTTCGGACCGTGAATCGATGAACTCGGTCCGGCTTGCGCCACGCGCTCGCCGTCAATGACTACGGTTTGATCTTCGCGTATTGCGGCGCTTTCCGAATCGAAAACGCGCACGTGCTCAATTGCTATCGCATGCTCCGGATGACGCGCCAATTCTTTCGCCAGGCGCGCGTAACGTGCTTCTTCTGCCTGCTTCTGCAAAGCGTAGAGCTTTTCGTTGGCTCCTTCCCAGCCTTCTCTGAGGAATGCAAACCATTTGCTGGGCGCCGCAAAGAACTTCAAGCCATCGTCCAGCCAAACCGTTTGTGGTTCGAACGACAGCCCCGTGACCGCATACTCGGTGACGTGGATGCTTTGTCCGTGATCTTCCACCGTGGTATCGGTCAGCTTCTCGAGCCGCGCTTCCCCTGCGGGAAACAGCTTGACCGGTCCACCCTTAGCCTTCACCAAAGCAGCCACGAGCACTGGCAGCTCGGCCGCCGGACCGTTGTTGCTCACGTAGAAGCCGCCCGCGTTTGCCGAGCCTTCTTCCGTTGTGCTCTTCCAGTGGGCTTTGCCGTTTTCCACGGCGAAGTGTTCATCCACGGGCGCCTTCAGGTAATCGTTGCCCGTAATGTCAGTGCGCTGCGGAAAGCCGTCCGCTCCCAGCAGGTAATGGGCGGCAATCTTCGGACCTCGCCCGCGATCATTAAATTCAAATGTGCTGTCGATCCGTCCGCCCGGCCCGAACGTATCCACCTCGTTTCCCGCGGGGTGGCCAGCAGAGAGGATCACATAACGAAGCGTCTGCTGCTCTGCGGC
>CAZGBQ010000092.1:0-14791 GCA_964524045.1 uncultured Acidobacteriaceae bacterium | reverse complement strand
CGAGCAGAGGAGGCGGCAAGCGATAACTCACCGGCGTGTCCGAGAACCGGATGGGATTTGCGATGCTTCTCGCAGTGCCCAACGCTGGATGTTCGAGTTGCACGATTAGGCCTCTTGCGCGAGTTTGCGAATCGTTCATGGCTTCTGCAACGGTGCGAATGGGAGCGGCGGGAATTTCTGCGGCAGCGAATTTGTCGAGCCAAGCCGCAGCGGTTTGCTGTCCAAAGATAGCTTGGAGGCGAGGAACTAGAGTCTCGCGGTGCTTGATGCGCCCAGCGTTTGTCTTGAAGCGATCGTTTTGGCCAATTTCCTCTTCAATCCCTAAGACCAGCACGAAATTCTTCCACAGCGCATCCGTGCCCACGCCGATGACAAAATATCGATCATCACTGCCGCGAAAAACTTCGTAAGGAACGATGTTCGGGTGCGCGTTTCCCCATCGCTGCGGTAAAACGCCCACGTTCAAGTAGCTACTCCCAATATTCGCGAGCCAGGTCAATTGCGAATCGAAAAGCGCCATGTCGATAACCTGCCCGCGCCCGGTTTTTTCTCTTCCGAAGAGCGCCGCGAGAATGCCCATGGCCGCGTACATTCCGCACGTCATGTCCGCGATAGCGATGGGGTAGCGCACCGGTCCGCCGCCCGGCTCGCCAGTGAAGCTCATCAGGCCGGCCTCCGCTTGAGCGAGGATGTCGTAGCCGGGCATTCCCGCCTTGGGCCCGGTGAATCCATAACCCGTAATGCTGCAATAGATGAGCCGGGGATTTTTGGCGCAAAGGGAATCGGAATCCAGACCGCGCTTTTGAAGTGACGCTGGCGACGGCTGGTTGTGAACAAAGACGTCGGCGCTACTGATAAGTTTGTGAAAAGCTTCCGCGCCACGCGGATGATCGTAGTTGAGGGTGATCGATCGCTTGTTGCGGTTGGTCGCAAGGAAATAAGCGGATTCGCCGCGCACAAACGGTGGTCCCCAGGCGCGCGATTGATCGCCAACGCCCGGCCGTTCGACTTTGATGACGTCAGCGCCGAGGTCGCCAAGCAACATGGCGCAATAAGGGCCGGCGAGCGCTTCGGTCAGTTCCACGACGCGAATGCCACTCAGGATGCTGTCCACGGCGGGCGATTATAGCTGACAACGCGGCGGGCTACTTCCCGTAAGAGCAGTCGCAGTGGCCTGGACACACAGCTTGTCTATCCCCGAGCGGCCACGCCACAAGGGTCACCGACGGCGCTCGGGACGCGCAGAGAACCGAATTGGAACTATCGGAAGTTTGATGGGTTCGAAGGAAGTTTCCCACAGGTAGACCCCTTGTATTCTTGAACCCAATCGCACTAAACTCGCTGCCTGCTAATTGTTTTCGCCGGCCGCCTCATTCCTTTGAGAGACTCCTTTGGCTTGCGAAAGAGCAGGGGTGTGAAGTCTGAGGGAGAGAAAAATGAAAAAATGTTTGTGCGCCTTTTTTGTGCTTGCACTTGCGCTGGGGTGTGGTTCGTCCGCTTTCGGGCAATCCCAGATTACGTCGGGAACCGTGCAGGGAGATGTACTCGACGAGAAGGGTGGAAGCATTGCAGGCGCCTCGGTAGAAGCAAAGAATCTCGACACCAATTTCGTGCAAACCGAAACAACTAACATCGATGGACACTTTGCATTTCTGAGCCTCGCTCCCGGGCGCTACACGCTGACCATTGGCAAGCAAGGATTTGCCACGGTTCTTCAGCAGAACGTGAATTTGACTGTGGGCCAGACCCTAAACATCCCAGTGACGCTAAAGATCTCTTCGGTCGCGCAACAAATCGTAGTCACAGATGTGCCGACCGTGGAAACCACGAAGACAGAATCATCCTCAACGCTGAATGAGGCGGCTGTTGCGAATACACCGGTTCTAGGGCGCAAGTTTGAGGACCTGTTGACTCTGACGCCTGGCGTGGCCGTTACACAGGGGCCGGACGGCGACGAAATCAACTTCAACGGCCAGCGCGGCGTTTACAACAACGTGAGCCTGGACGGCGGCGATTACAACAACCGCTTCTTCGGCGAACAGCTTGGCGGGCAGCGCGCGGCGATTGACATCACCCTCGAAGCAGTCAAGGAATTTCAAGTCGTCGCCAGCGGGGCCAGCGCGGAGTTCGGGCGGACGGCTGGCGGCGTGATCAACGTGATCACCAAGTCCGGCACGAACCAACTGCATGGCAGCTTGTTCGAGTATTTCCGGACCGAAGGTCTGACTTCCAACACCTCGGATGGCAAACCACTCAAGGACTTTCGCCGCAATCAGTTCGGGGGTAGCGTTGGCGGTCCGCTCATCAAGGATAAACTGTTCTTTTTCGCCGCTTCTGAAGGTATTCGGGAGAATCTCACACGGCCCAACCTCAGCGCACCGCTCGGCACCGCCTGCTCGAATTCCAGTGTTGCATTCGACGGAACTCTGGCGACCGACTCACTGATCAGCGCGAGCGCGGACTGTCAGCGCCTGGCGCTCATCGATTTCTTCAAGACGAGGTTCAATCAGGACGAGGGCCAGCCGGTCAGCCGTCCTGTTCGCAATGCTTCAGTTTTTGGTCGCGTGGATTACAACCTCAATGCAAAGAACCAGATTTTTGGATCCTACAGCTTCGACTGGTCCAAAAACACGAACCAGACCTTCGATGTGCCCACCTACGGCAGCTCGGCCAACGGGACCGAGGGCCCATCCAAGATTCAGGCGCTCAACTTCAACCTGTTCAGCACCGTGTCGTCGAACAAACTGAACGAAGGCCATTTCACCTATGCCCGTGAGACTCGCCCACGCGCTGCGGCACCCGGGACAGTGCCCGATACGGACATGGGCTTCCTCGTGCCAACCCCCACGTTCCGTTTTGGCATGCCGTTCTTCCTGCAACCCAACGTGGATGAGTTGCTCTGGCACACCGAAGTCCGCGACAACTTCTCCGTCATTCACGGGAAGCACAGCATCAAATTCGGCGGCGAGTGGCTGCATACACGCAATACCCAGATCTTCCGCGGGTTCTTTACCGGCCGCTACATCTTCCGCGACGTGACCGGTTTCATGCATTACGCCTCCCCGCAGACTCCCTCTGTTCCTGGTTTTGGCCCCACGGCAGCGGAGTGCCCGGGCCAGGTCTTTGTAGATCGCACGCAAACCTGCCCCGGCGGGGGAGCTCCTGTCGACATTCTTCTTTTATACCTTCAGCACGCCGCCACCAGCGGCCCCACTACCGACGCCACAGGCGCCTCGTCCATCAAGAACGAAGACTATGGCTTGTTTATTCAGGACAAGTGGCAAATTCGGCCGGGCTTTACGTTTAATTACGGCCTGCGGTGGGAAGCGGTAATCTTCCCGGATCCCGTGACTCCGCCGTCCCAGACAGCCTACGGGGTCAACCTTAGCGACCCAAATTTTCCCTCCGACGGCACGATCCACAACCAAAAGAAGGAATTCCAGCCACGCGTAGGCTTTGCTTGGGACTTGCGCAATAACCACAAGTCTGTGTTGCGGGCGAGCTGGGGAATATTTAATGCGAGGCAAAATATGCTGGCGCAGGTTGGGGCCATCACCACCAACGGCGTCCAGCAGCAAACGATTGTCGCGGGCACATTCTTTAACACAGCGGGTGGGCCGCCTCCGACCTACCCGGACGTGGTGCCAACTCCAGTCATACCCCCGGGCACTTTTCCGCCGGGTGCAGGTGTTACTATTTTTAGCAAAGATTACGCTGACCCCCGCATCTACCACACGAACGTGGCCTTCGAGCAGGAGATCTACCAGAGTTTGGCTGTGTACGCGGATTTTACCCTCGCCAAGGGCGTTCACCTGACTCGTGAGCTCAACCCTAATGTTGCTCCGCCGGTGGACCTCAGCTTCGTTGACCCCCCAGGCGTCGGGGCCTTGTACCTTGGCCCTAGGCCTTTCCCGAATCTAGGCGACATCACCGAGACAGCCAGTAATGCCAAGTCGCTCTATCGTGGCGTAACTTTCGGCGTGCGGAAGCGTTTCAGCAACCGGCTCCAGTTTGAAGGCAATTATACTTATTCAGTAGATAAAGACGACGACTCAAACGAACGCGATCCGTTTACCATCCGGTACGCCAACTTCTTCAACCTGGCAGCCGAGTACTCCAACTCCGACCGCGATGAGCGCCACAAATTCAACCTCTATACTTACGCGGACTTGCCGGCAGGATTTCATGCCACCTTGCGCATGCAAGCCCATTCAGCCCAACCCATCTCCCCCAGCCCGCGCATCCTGAATGGAGTGGACGGCGGTCGCAACACCCTACGGAAGGACAATGCCTTCTTTACACTCGACTTCGGAGTCGATCGCCGCTTCCGCCTTGGAGAAAGAATGTCAATCATTCCGAAGTTGGAAATGTTCAACACTCTCAACAACAAGAATAACGTTAATCCGCTGATTTCGCCCGGCGCGTTCAACTTTGACGGCTTCCTGCGCAATGGAGTTGGGGATCCGCGCCAGGCGCAGCTGTCGGTGCGCTTCGAGTTTTAGCAAGCAGCTCGATTGCCGGCTACGAAGTACGGCCTCCATGCGTGGAGGCTAACAAAACTGCCGATTTTCAGAGGGGGACACGCTGCGGCGTGTTCCACTCTGCTCTTTACCGATGCGGATCCGCCTCCTTCTCCCTTCCGGTACTGTCTCCCTCGCGTGCGCCGTTTGCGACGTGAGCACAATTGCAAACTTCTCGACACTTACTCCGGTAGAACGCTTGCGAGAGATTTACTTATCCCCGAAAATAGAAGTTTTACAGAAGGGTGTCTTCCTCAACGGGCGGGGTGTTCCACTCCGAACTGAGAAGCGAGTGAGATGGCCAGCGAGCTCAATTCAGTAAAACGATTCATCTCCTATTTTTCGATGGAGATTGCTCTGGAAAACTCCATGCCGAGCTACAGCGGCGGGCTTGGCGTGCTTGCAGGGGACACCATTCGAGCCGCAGCCGATTTGCGGCTCCCGATGGTGGCAGTGTCCCTCCTTTACCGTAAAGGCTACTTTACGCAACGTCTTTCCGAAGACGGCTCGCAAACCGAAGAGCCCGTCGAATGGCAGCCCGAAGATTTCCTGGCCGAGGAACCGGCGCGCGCCAGCGTTCCCCTGGAGAATCGCCGCGTGCAGCTCCGTTGCTGGCGCTACACAGTGAAAGGCGTTCACGGCTTTGAAATACCGGTGTACTTTCTGGACGCCGATCTGCCGTCCAATGCGGAATTCGACCGCAATCTCACGGGTTCTTTGTATGGGGGCGACTCCTACTACCGGCTCTGCCAGGAAGCAGTCCTTGGCGTGGGTGGCGTGCGGATGCTGCGCGCGTTGGGCTACACCGAGCTAACGCGCTTCCACATGAATGAGGGCCACGCTGCGCTCCTCGCTCTGGAGTTGCTCGGCGAAGAAGCGCAGAGAGCTGGAAGGTCTTCCATTCGCGGCGAAGACATCGAGCGCGTCCGAGGGAAATGCGTTTTCACCACACACACTCCTGTTCCCGCGGGGCACGACCGCTTTCCCATGGAATACCTGACGCGCGTGTTTCCCGAGCAGACCAACTTTTTCGATCTAAGCGACGCCTCCGCGGCTGGCTTGGTGAAGCGAATCCTGCAAGCGGACAAGAACGTTGCCGGATTGCAAGAGGCTGCGCGGCAGGGCGCTTCCGTGGACATGACGCAGCTCGCGCTGAGCCTGAGCAAATACGTCAACGGCGTAGCCAAACAACATGGCGTGACGTCACGGCAGATGTTCCCCGAAGTGCCCATCGAAGCCATCACCAACGGCGTGCATGCCGGCACCTGGACTTGCCCGGCGTTTCGGCAGCTTTTCGATCGCTACATTCCTTCCTGGCGCGAGGACAACTACAGTTTGCGAAGCGCTCTGGGTTTGCCTCCGGAAGAAGTCTGGTCGGCGCATCTCATCGCCAAGCACGAATTGCTCGAAGTGGTTCGCACGAAGACGGGGCTGCACTTTGAGCCTGAAGTATTCACCATCGGCTTTGCGCGCCGCGCCACCGGATACAAGCGCGCGGACCTCATATTGTCCGATCTCGATCGGCTCCGTCAGATTGCAAAAGATGCGGGCCATTTTCAGATTGTTTACGCCGGCAAAGCGCATCCCAATGACGGAGGCGGCAAGGAAATTATTCGCCGCATCTACAAATCGAAGAAAGCATTGCGCAAGGCCGTGCCCGTGGTGTTTCTGGACGACTACAATCTCGATCTTGGAGGAAAAATGACTTCGGGTGTCGATTTGTGGCTCAACACGCCGCAATTCCCACTCGAAGCATCGGGGACCAGCGGCATGAAGTCGGCGCTCAACGGCGTGCCCAGCCTCAGCATTCTCGACGGCTGGTGGGTCGAGGGACACATTGAGGGCGTGACCGGTTGGTCGATTGGGGATTCGCGCCGCGGTTCTGGGACTCCAGCGGTAACCGACAGCCACGCCGAGGCCGAATCGCTCTATGCAAAACTGGAGACTGTGATTCTCCCGATGTACTACGGCGAGCGTCAGAAATTTCTGGAAGTGATGCAGCACGCCATCGCCATCAACGGGTCGTTCTTCAACACACAGCGCATGGTGCAGCAGTACATCACCGATGCCTATCTGCGCTAGTCTCATTAAGACTAGTCTCAATGATATTAGTCTTAATGAGACTAACCAACACGAACCGCATTTAAGCTAGTTCTTAAATATCGTTGAGGTTAACGAAGGATGTTCTTGTACAAGGCCATGCCCACGGCGGCGTCCATGCCCATCTTCTCCAGAGCGCGAATTTCGCCGCGCGTCGTAATGCCGCCAGCCGCGATGATCGGGTGAGAGGTTGCGGCCCGCAGATTCTCAAACCATTTCAAGTTCGCTCCGCTCATGGTCCCTTCGCGATCCACATCCGTGCATAGGAATCCGGCGCAATATGGCTCGAGTTGCGGCATCACCTCTTCAGCCTGAAACGCGGTCCGCTTTCGCCAGCCATGAATGGCGATTTTTCCCCGGATGGTGTCCAGGGCAATGACGATGCGGACGCGCCTCAGCTTTTTTGTGAGTCGTCGGAGGAAACGCGCGTTGACCTTGCCCTCGCGAAACGCGGCGCTACCAACGATAATCTGGCTGGCCCCCGAGGCGACAATTTCTTCGGCGCGCGCCGTTGTTCGGATTCCCCCGCCCACCCGAACCTTGAAGCCGAAGTCTTTTCGCGATCTCCGGCACAGTTCGCGAACAAGATCGCCGTTCGAGCCCTTGCCCACCGCCGCGTCGAGGTCAATGATGTGCAGCCACGGAAATTTCTTAAATTTCTGAAGCAAGCCGAAAACATCGCTGACGGCGAGTTCGCGTTTCGTGCCGCGCACCAACTGGACTGCCAGCCCGTCCTGCAGATCGATGCAGGGGATCAGCACGGCAAGCGCACCTCGATGCCGTATGCGAGCAGGAATTCTTTCAAGGCACGGATGGATTGCACCCCATCGTGGAAGATCGATGCCGCCAGAGCGGCGTCGGCCGCGCCTTCTCTGAAAACTTCGGCAAAGTGTTCCGCCAGTTTTGCTCCGCCAGAAGCAATCACAGGAACGGAGACAGCTTTCGAGATCGCTGAAGTCAACGCGATGTCAAAACCAGATTGGGTGCCGTCACGATCGACGGAAGTGAGAAGAATTTCTCCCGCGCCGTATGCAACACCGGTGCGCGCCCACTCGAGAGCATCGAGTGAGGCCGACTCGCGCCCGCCCCGCACCATGACGTTCCAGTGATCGCCCTGACGCTTGGCATCAATCGCCAGAACCACGGCCTGCGCGCCAAATTCGCGCGAAAGCTCCGAGATCAATTCGGGGCGTGCCACGCCAGCAGTGTTCACAGTGATTTTGTCCGCGCCAGCGCGCACGACGGCGCGGCCATCTTCGAGCGTTCGAATTCCGCCACCTGCGGTGAGGGGAATCGACAGTTCCGCGGCGATGCGCCGGATGGTCTCGAAAAAAGTTGGCCGACGGTCACGTGAAGCGGCGATGTCGAGCACAACCAATTCGTCGGCTCCTTCGGTGTTGTAACGCTTTGCTAAAGCCACGGGATCACCCGCATCGCGCAGACCGGAGAAGTTCACCCCCTTTACGACGCGATCCCCGTCAGTGTCCAAGCAGGGAATGATTCGGTGCGCCAAGCTCATGCTGCCATCGCCATCCTAAGAAAATTTTCCAGCACGCGCGATCCAGCATCCCCACTCTTCTCCGGATGAAATTGCACGCCGAAAGCATTTTCCCTTTCCACAACGGCGGCAAAAGGCGCTCCGTGAAAACATGTGCCCGTGGTCGATCCATTCGAAACCGGAGCGGCGTAGGAATGCGCAAAATAAAAGAACGCGCTCGAGTCGATGCCAGCGAGCAGTCGAGATGTGACATTTGCTGGTTCAACTTGATTCCATCCCATGTGAGGGAGTTTCACGCCGGAGGGCAAGGCGCACACTCTTCCTGGCAGCAAACCTAAGCCTGCCAGCTCAAGCGCCTCTTCACTCGATTCGAAGAGCGCCTGCAGGCCCAAGCAAATTCCCAGATACGGCACGCTTCCTTGAGCAGCATCGGCAAGCGGCTGGCGAATATTTTGCGTGTCAAGCGCGCGAACCAAAGCAGCAAAGTGGCCGACTCCCGGAAGGACAATCGCCTTTGCCCTTGCGATGTCTTCGGCTGCGTTTGTCCGTTGTGTCTCCGCGCCAAGCCGTTGAAAAGCGCGCTCGACGGAGGGCACGTTCCCCGCGCCATAGTCGATGATCGTTACCTTCATAGCAGCCCCTTCGTACTGGGCAATACTTTTCGCAAGCGTTTGTCCTTCGCCACGGCAAATCGCAGCGCCCTCGCGAACGCCTTGAACATGGCCTCGACTTGATGATGCGATGAGCGGCCATAAAGCACGCGCAGGTGCACATTGGCCCGGGCGGCCTGAGCAAACCCCTGAAAGAAATCCTCGGTAAGCTCCACCTGAAAATCGCCGACTCGCGCCGCGACGATCTTTGCGTTCACCACGCAATGCGGACGTCCACCCAGGTCGACTGCCGCCGCCGCAAGCGTTTCGTCCATGGGCATCAGGAAGTAACCTGAGCGCAAAATGCCGCGCTTCGAACCGAGCGCTTTCTGGACCGCTTCGCCAAGGGAGATCCCCACATCTTCCACCGTGTGATGCTGGTCCACATCCAAATCCCCGCGCGCGCCCACGTGCAGGTCGAACGCGCCGTGGCGAGCGACCAGTTCGAGCATGTGGTCGAAGAACCTGATGCCCGTGCGGACGTCGGCCTTACCACGGCCGTCCAGATTCAGCTTCAAGTGAATCTCGGTTTCGTGCGTTTTTCGATGCACGGTTGCAGTGCGTGACATGGTTGAATTGTCCTCGCTCCGGCATTCAAGCAGGACTTTTCCATTCCTTTCGGACCAAATGCATCAGCTGGCTCAGTTCCGAAGAAGTTCCAATGGTGATGCGCGCGAAGCCAGGCCCTATGTCCCTGCTGCGGTCGCGCAGCAGAATGCCTCGGCGTTCCAGCTTGCGAAACAGTGCGGGCCCTGAAGTTCCGAAATTTGCCAGCAGAAAATTTCCGGCGCTCGGATAAGTTTTGACGCCCAGGCTGCGCAATTCGAGTGCCAGCCACGCACGCAGCTGCTTCACTTTGCCGACGTACCTGTGCATCGCTGTGCGATCATTTGTCGCCGCTTCGGCGGCAACCAGCGCGGCAAGGTTCACGGGGAAAGGCGGCAGCGCGCGCCGTACAAGGGCGAGAGAACTCTCGCAGCCAATCACCGCTCCAAGACGCAGAGCCGCCAGTCCTGCAACCTTCGAAAACGTCCGCGCGACGAACAGTTGCGGATATTTGCGAATCAACGGAATAGCGGTGAACTCGGAGAACTCCGCATAGGCCTCGTCCATGACCACAACAGTGCGCGTGGCAGCCTTCAGAATGCGCCGCACTTCTTTTTCTTGCAGAAGCGTCCCAGTGGGATTGTTGGGATTCGCAATGAACAAAACGCGCGGGCGTTTGCGCAGGCTCGCGATCACTTCCTCGAGCGGGAATTCCATCTCCTTGCCATACCGGATTACGTCAACCCGCGCTCCGGCGATTTCCGCGTAATAGCGATACATGGGAAAAGTTGGCTCGCAGATGAGAATGCGTGTGGAGGGCTCGACGAAAGTGTCGAAGAAAACGCGCAGGGCATCGTCTCCGCCGTTGGTCAGCAGCAATTCGCCAGGGCGCACGCCGAAGTGCCGCGCCAGGCGTTTTGTAGGCGCCTGGTACTCGGGATACATGGCGACTTGCCTGCCTGTGAGTTTCCGCAACGCGCGTAACGCAGCTGCGGAGCACCCGGAGGTATTTTCGTTGAAATCGAGACGCACTTTATCCGAACGTCCTTCGGCAGGCGCTTCATAGGTGCGGCGATTCAGGATGGCCTTGCGCACGGGCAAGTGTACTTTCATCGGCGGACCCTCACGGCGTTGCGATGTGCCATCAAGCCCTCGGATTCTGCCAGAGTTTCCGCGGTGTCCGCGAGTTGTGTGAAACCTCGGCGCGTGATGGTCTGTACGCTGATGCACTTCACGAAGTCCGCAGCGGACAGCCCCCCGCGCATCCGCGCCCAGCCACTCGTCGGCAGAACGTGATTGCTTCCGGTGGCGTAGTCGCCCAGCGGCTGCGCTGCCCAGGAACCGAGGAACACCGTGCCGGCTGCGCGGATTTTCTTAAGCAGTTTCCCGCCGTTTTCTGGCAGGCTCAGGTGCTCGGGGGCAAACCGGTTGATGAATTCGCAAGCGTGGTCGAGGGATTCTGTGACGAGGATGGCCCCTGAAGCTTCCGTGGAAATATTTGCTATGCCAGGGGGCAGCTCGGCAAGCTGCCATCGAATTTCACGCTGAACTTCGCGCGCCAGGGAACGCGAAGTGGTGACAAAAAAGCTTGCCGCATCCGTGGCGTGCTCGGCTTGCGCCAAGAGGTCGGCAGCAATCCAACGGGCGTTGCCATGCTCCGCGAAGACGATGGATTCTGTGGGTCCCGCCGGCAGGTCGATGGCGCACTTATTGCTCACGAGCTGCTTGGCCGCATTGACGTACTTGTTTCCCGGACCGAAGATCTTGTCCACTCGCGGAACACTCTTGGTCCCATACGCTAACGCGGCGATGGCTTGCGCTCCTCCTATCCGCGCGATGCGCTCAATGCCGAGAACTCCCGCAACCGTCAACAATTCGACATTGGGCTTGGGGCATACGGTGATGACCTGCGGCACGCCTGCAACCTGGGCAGGAACGACTGTCATTATCAGTGTCGAGAAAAGAGAGAAGCGGCCGCCAGGAATGTAGCAGCCGATAGCATCAATTGGCCGGACGAGCTGATGAATTCTCACGCCGGGCGCGGTTTCGATAACCCAGGGCCGTGGAAGCTGTTTCTCCGCAACGATCTGAACATTTTCGGCCGCCTTTTCGATGGCTTTTAGAAATTTGGGGCTTGCTCGCTTTCTTGCAGCCTGAATTTCCTTCTTTGCGATCCAGACTCCCGTTTCGGCTAGATCTGTGCTATCGAATTTCTTGGCGTAAGCAAACAGCGCGGCGTCGCCACTCTTGCGCACGTCGGCAACAATCCCGGCGGCCACAATCTGGGCTTCTCGATCCTGTTGCGAGCGGCGGGCAAACAGCCACTTTTCCATTCGCGGGGTAAGGTTCAGGATGCGCATCACAGCACAATCTTGTTTAAGGGATACTCGACAATGCCTTGCGCGTTGGCAGCTTTCAGTTTTGGCAAAATCTGGCGCACCACCGCTTCTTCCACAATGGTGTTGATGGCCACCCATTCCGGATCGCTCAGATCGGAAATCGTTGGCTTTTTCAGCGCGGGAAGCACACCCAGCACGGCAGGCAAATCATCCCTGTGCACATTGAGGAGCAACCCTACTTTGCTTGCCGCGGCGATGGCACCCTGCAACATCAGAATCAGATTCTGAGCCGTCTCGCGCTTCCAGGAGTCCGCCGCTGCCTCACGGTTCATGATGAAGACGGTCGCGGACTCCAGGACCGTGTCCACGATCCGCAGCCGATTGGCGCGTAGCGAAGAACCTGTCTCGGTCACTTCCACAATGGCGTCTGCCAATTGCGGCACCTTCACTTCCGTCGCTCCCCAGGAAAACTCTACCCGCGACCGCACGCCATGCTTTGCCAGATAGCTTTCCGTGATGTGCACCACTTCCGTGGCGATCACTTTGCCTTCCAGCTCGTGCGGCTGGCGGATTGGCGAGTCTTCCGGAACGGCCAGCACCCATCGCACGCGCGCAAGCCTTTGCTTCGCGTAAACCAGTTCCGACAATTCCTCGACCGCTGCCCCTGTTTCCACCACCCAGTCGTGCCCCGTGATTCCCGCGTCCAAGGCTCCGGACTCGACGTAGCGCGCCATCTCTTGCGCGCGCACCATCAGACATTCAATCTCCGGATCGTCGATCGTGGGGACGTAGCTTCGCGAACTTAGCGTGATTTTCCAACCGGCGCGCGCAAATAGCTCAAGTGTCGCTTCCTGCAAGCTGCCTTTCGGGATTCCCAATTTCAGCTTGCTCATGGCTGTTTCTCCGGTCCGTAAACATCCTCGGGAGCAAACGTTCGCTCTTCAACGATTCTTGCTTCGCCGCCGGATTCGATGGCGCGAAAGAAGCAGCTCCGGAAACCCTCATGGCAAACGCCAGGGCCAACCGCTTGCACGCGCACGAGCAGGGCGTCCGCATCGCAATCCACGCGAATTTCGCGGACGCGCAAGATGTGTCCGCTGGTTTCGCCTTTTTTCCAGAGTTTGTTCCGCGAGCGGCTGAAAAACACGACTTCGCCGCAGCGCCGCGTCTCTTGCAATGCAGCTTCATTCATGAAGCCGAGCATCAGCACGTCGCCCGCGCGGTCGTCCTGGATAATCGCTGGAACCAACCCGCCGCCTTTCTGAAAATCGATGCCCATCTCGCGCGCCTCCCGAAATTCTCCACGCCAAAAAACAAAAAACCCGCCGGCCTTGCTGCGCCGGCGGGCTGAAGAGTGCTTTGTCTAACGGGTCGCTATGCACACCTCAGCGGGCGCGGCGTATGGCCGTGATGATGATGCGCCCGAGCTGTGTGCGTGCAGTTCATTGCGAAACTAAAAGGTAAAGGAAATCGCTCTGCATGTCAACGAGATGATTTCCCAGGTAGTGGGTCAGTTTGGATTTTTGACTTATTGTGTCACGAACAAGAAATCCAAACTGACCCACCATTTCCGGTCACAGCCCGTTGTTGCCTGTTCGCGCGTTCAACTTTGAAACCTGGCGTCGCCTCGGTGAATCTGATATACGGATGCGAAATTGCCTCGAACTAGGAGCCGCCATGGCAGACAAAATTCAAAAAGACGATCAGGCGTGGAAGAAGGAGCTCACTCCCAATCAATACTATGTGACCCGCCAGAAGGGCACGGAGCCTCCATTTACGGGGGAATACGAGGATACGGAAACGCCGGGGATCTACAAGTGCGTGTGCTGCGGCCAGCCTTTGTTTCGTTCAGAGACGAAATTCCACTCTGGTTCGGGCTGGCCGAGTTTCTACGCTCCTGCCGGTGAGCAAACCGTCGAAACCGAATCCGACTCCAGCCATGGGATGCAGCGTAGCGAGGTGAAATGCAGCCGTTGCGATGCCCACCTCGGACACGTATTTGACGATGGCCCGCGGCCAACGGGCTTGCGCTATTGCATTAACTCTGCAGCGCTGAAGCTGGACAAAGACTGAGAAGCGGCCGATTGTGACATGGGCGCTTCTCTTGTTTATTCAGGCTGCAGCGGATTGAGAGTCAGGCTGCGGGGCAGGAATACGCCACCATCTCAGCGACGGGGTCGCGTTCCCACACGGCGAGCAAAAGCACTTTAGTGCCGGTGGGATACTTGAACACGTAGTAGGTGTTCGAGGGGCCCTGGACTTCATAGAAGCCGGGGCGGCGCGGATCAGGGTTGGTTGGCGCGCCAGCCAGCAAGAGTTGGCGCAGTTCGCCGACTTGTTCTTGCGAATGGTTTCGCAGGTCTTCCAACAGGGGCGGTTGTTTGGTCACGGGAATCATGATTGTTTTGCTCCGCCACATGCAGCTTATCTTCTCCTCACCTATAAAGACGAAAGAAATCGAAAAATGTTTCATGGGGCGCAACGATTTGTGCGCCCTTTCATGGCCAAATTGGCCCGCAGGGCAGCCGCTTGCCCAAGACACAATTTGCTTGAACTATTACCGGTAGTTGTCGTGATCCGTAAAACTTCAAGTTCCCCACCGGCAAGATTTTTGGTCTAATAGATGGCGTGTTAGTATTTTGATTGGTTACTTGCGCGGCGCTTGTTTCCTTAGGATAGTGCCGTGCCAATTCCGCACCGGGATGGTCACCGTGACAAAAGACGCCTCGAAAAAAGACAAGGACTCATTTGCCAGGGACCGCCGCCGCAGACACCATCACTGGCTGGTCAGCGTTTACTATGCCGATGGCGAAAAATTCGGCCGCGTTTACACCGACAAGGAGAAAGCCACGCGCTTCGCGGAGCGGCAACGCCGTTCGCCGGTGGTGAAGACCGCCCGCGTTACGCAAGTTTCTTAATCGATTTAGCTAGACACTCGGCGGGACGGAACACTCCGAGTAGCGCGGACTTGTAGGTGTTTTTCAAGCGTGTTATAAAGAGAAGCGGGCACAAGTAGCGGCAAAGCAGTTCTTTAAGCGGCCTTAGTATAGTGGTAGTACGGAACCTTGCCAAGGTTCAGGTGTCGGTTCGATTCCGATAGGCCGCTCCATTCTTTTCTTTTCGCAAGTTTTCCTCAGG
>CAZGBQ010000091.1:12588-15098 GCA_964524045.1 uncultured Acidobacteriaceae bacterium | reverse complement strand
CCCGCCAAAGCAAAACCCGCGGCCGCGCTCATGACCGGATATGGCAATTGGCATCACCCGGTTTCCACGAAGAACGCGCAAGCGCAAGCGTTTTTCGACCAGGGCTTGCGGCAAATTTATGCGTTCAATCACGATGAAGCGGCGCGCTCGTTCCAGCGGGCCGGCGAGCTCGATGCCAAGCTGGCAATGGCGTTTTGGGGGGTCGCGGAAGCCGTCGGGCCGAATTACAACGATCCTGCCAGCGAAGATCGTTTTGCGCAGGCGCACGCGGCGATTGAGAAAGCGCAATCTCTCGCCGCCGATGCTTCCGCGAGCGACAAGGCGTACATCGATGCGCTGGCCAAGCGTTTCCCCGCCGACGCAAACGCGGATCGGCGCGCTGCTCTGGAGCAGTACCGAGAGGCGATGCGCGAAGTGATGAAGCGCTTCCCCGACGACCTCGACGCCGCCACGCTGTTCGCCGAGGCCGGAATGAACCTGCATCCTTGGGGACTGTGGCGGCCGGACGGCACGGCGGAAGAAGGCACGGAGGAAATTGTCGCAACACTGGAGTCGGTAATTCGCCGCGAGCCGAATCACCTCGGCGCGATTCACTATTACATTCACTGCGTCGAGGCTTCCAACTCGCCGGAACGCGCGTTGGCCGGCGCGAACCGGCTGGCGCAGCTTGCGCCTGCGGCGGGACACATCGTGCACATGCCCGCGCACATCTACATCCGCACGGGCGATTACCAATCTGCGTTGATGACCAACCAGAAAGCAGCCCTCGCCGACCAGGCCTACATCAAGGGCGGAGCGGCGCCAGGCATCTACTCGATGATGTATTACAGCCACAACCTTCATTTCATCGCTATGGCTGCAGCGATGAACGGCAATTATTCAGAGGCGCGGCGCGGCGCGCAGATGCTCGCAGCCAATGTCGGTCCGCATGTAAAAGACATGCCAGTGCTTGGAGGCTTTATGACCGTGCCGCTGGCGGTCGAAGTGCGTTTTCACAAATGGAACGAAATCCTGAAGACGCCTCAGCCGGACGCCGCGATGAAGACAGCGACGGTGTTCTGGCATTTCGCGCGCGGCTTGGCGCTTGCGGCAACAGGAAAACTGGACGAAGCCGAGGCCGAACATAAGATCCTTGCAGAAGCACAAGAGAAAACGTCGCCCGACGAAATCTTCCAGATGCCCATCAACAACAAGACCAAAGACATCTTGAAAATCGCGGAGAACGTGCTGGGCGCGAAGATTTCCGTCGCGAAGAACGATATGGACGCCACAGTGAATCAGTTGCGTACGGCAGTTGCGACGCAGGACTTGTTGAAGTACGACGAGCCGGAAGATTGGTTTTACCCCGTTCGCGAATCGCTCGGAGCCGTGCTATTGAAAATCGGCGATGATGCGGGAGCCGAGGAGGTCTTCCGCGCTGACCTAGCGCGCCATCCGCGCAACCCACGTTCGCTGTTCGGTCTCGAGCAAGCGCTGAAAGCGCAGGAGAAGGCGTACGACGCCGGCTTTGTCCGCAAACAGTTTGATGCGAGCTGGAAGGGCACGGCCCGGCCAACGGTCGACGACCTTGTTTAGCCAGCCGCCCCCAGCAGCCGATTAAGTGTCGCGAGGCTGGATGGACTTGAGGAAAGCAACCCCGTAGCGGAAGAGATTTTGCTCGGGGAGTTCCTGAGCAAACACGATCTTGGCAGGAACAAAAATGGCAGGCTGGCCGGAGCTGTAGGGGGAAGCAACCTCAATCAAAGACTCTGCGAAATATTTTGTGCGGGCTTTGAATCGCAGGCCGCCGCGCGAGACATCCTCGCATTGCACCAGTTCATCCGTGCGATTGGGATGACGGACCATCGCGACATAATTGACTTTGATGCGTGGATATTTTCGCCGATTGACCACGGGAGGCTTGACGTTGTCTGCTGGTGATGGAAGCGTGAGGACTGTAGAAGACGCTTTCTCGATAAAAGAAGCCGAATAAGGACCTGCACCGGCCGGCGACGCGACCGTAGGGACAGATTGACCCACAGCAGGCGCAGCGGGTTGCGCCAATTTCCAAAGAGTAGAGGATCCACAGCGCTTGCAATAGCGCAAGACTCCACCGTCGCTGGAGCAGATGTCCGCTTCAAAGCTGAAGTCGTCGATTTTCTCAAGCGTCTGACAAGCCGAGCAGACCAAGGGGAGGATCCCGAACTCTCGTTCGCTCGAGGACAGCGGTGGAAACTCGATTTCCCAGAACTTCAGTTGTGGATCAAAAAAGGAGACTCCGTAGGTGAAGCGGTGGTTGCCGGCACCAAGTTGGCCGACCACGCGAATGTCAGTTTCTTTATGTCGCGCAGGCCATCGCAGCACAAGCTCCTGTTCCGGCGAAAGCTTGTGTTTGGAAGCCACACTGGCGCCGTGGAAGCTGAGCAGGACGGTGTTGGTGCGTTCAGAGAAAATTTTGCCGTCCAGATCGGTGCCGATGAGGAGGATAGGGATCTCCTGGGGGATGCGGCCGCTCCTGCGCACGCCCTGTT
>CAZGBQ010000091.1:0-12488 GCA_964524045.1 uncultured Acidobacteriaceae bacterium | reverse complement strand
ATGAGGAGGATAGGGATCTCCTGGGGGATGCGGCCGCTCCTGCGCACGCCCTGTTGTGGCAACCAGAAGGCCGGGGCAGGCGCGCAGACGGACCAATTTAGTACCAGTTTTTGGGTGTCAGACGGCTCGCAAAACCTTATTGCTGCGAAGATGGAGCAGCGGAGGCGGTGGCCGTGTTGCCGATGGCTTCGCCGTTGACAACGAGCTCCACGCGGCGATTGCGCTGACGGCCTTCGGCGGTTTCGTTCGACGCAACCGGCTGCGTCTTGCCAAAGCCGCGAGCAGTGATGGACGAACCCGGCACTCCGTTGTCGGCGAGAAAATCGCGGACGGAATCCGCGCGCCGCTCGGACAGCTGCTGATTGAATTCGTCGCCGCCGACACTGTCGGTGTGGCCTTCGATCTGCAGCGTGAGGCCGGGATGGGCGAGCAGAATTCCGGAGATCTTCGCAAGTTTCTCGCGGGCGCCGGGCTTCAGCGTAAAGCTGCCGGTGTCAAAAAGCACGTCGGACATATTTACGATGAGACCGCGAGCCGAATCGCGCGTCTGCAGTATGGAATTCAGTTGAGTGAGGAGTTGCGCGCGAAGTTGGGCCTTTTCGGCCTCGGCTCGCGCGGCGGCTTGGCGCGCCTTTTCGGCATCCGCTTGAGCTGCGGCGCGCTCACGGGCGGCTTGCTCGGCGGCAGCTTGTGCGGCTTGCTGCTGCTCTAAGGCGGCTGCGCGCGCCTGGTCGGCTTCCGCTTTCTGGCGTGCTGCTTCGGCGGCGGCTTTCTCTGCTTCCTGCTTCATGCGCAGAGCCTCGGCCTGTGCGGCTTCCGCTTGTTTGCGAGCTTGTTCCGCCTCCAGGCGGCGTTGCGCTTCGGCGGCGGCATCGGCGCGCGCTTTCGCTTCGCGCTCTTCAGCGGCCTTCTTGTCCGCGGCGATTTTTGCCTGCGCGTCTTCTTCCGCCTTCTGTTTTACCGACATGACCCGGGCTTCTTCGGCGGTTTCGACGGCTTCGCGCGCGGCGGCTTCGACGAACTTGCGATCGCTCTTGCGCGCGTAAACTTGTTCAGCGTTCATGAGCTGTTGCTCGGATTTCGCAAGCGTTGCGGCGGCATACTTATCGGCGAGCGCAATGTGCGCGATGCGCACGGCATTGCGCGCCTCAAAGAGTTCGAGCGGCGTTTTGCGGTCGATGCCGAAAATAGCGTTCTCGATCTTGGTGTTGGAAGAAGAATAGGCGCCGCGCCCCACCAGCTCGTAACTGGCATTGATGTTTTCGACCTTGGCCATCGAGGTGTTGACGACATTTTCGAGCACCACGGTATTGCCCGGCTGGTTGACGGCAAAATACGGTTCCGCGGTGACAATCATGCCGAAGGTCTGCATATCCGTAATGGCTTTAACTTCGCCCGCCCCGTTTTTTAAAACCACTTCGCCCAGATTCACGGAGCGGCCTTCCGGAGAAACGGCCCACAAAACGTAGGTGAGATATTCGAGGCCAAACTTGGTGGCTTCGTCCAGCCCGAGGAATTTCGCGTCGATTTCGACGCGGCTGCCTTTGTTCTGCACTTTGGCTTCGCCGCTGGCCTGCTGCATTAATTCTGTGCCCTGAAAATCGATCTTGGCAGCGCCGCCGGCACGGCGATAGTTCACGGCCTTCGTGGTGCGAGAAACATTCTTCGCGGGAGCAGCGGATGGATAGGCCGAAGAGGCCTGCGACTGGCCAAGAGCGGGTGCGGCGAACGCGCCAAAAATTCCGGCAAATGTTAGAAGCGCAGATGCAGTTTTCAAGTTACTCTCCCGTCGCCCAAGCGGCGAACGATTCGGCAAGCCTCCGTTGAAGGGGTGGCCAGGCCGGGTTCAAGTTAGCGACATTCGGCGTTAAAAGAACGGATGCGTTGCAATAGCCGCCTATGTCGTTTCGTATCTATAGGCTAGCAAGAAAGAGGCGAGAGCGGATGAGCTTGAAACAGACTTTTGCGCAAACAATTACCCGCAGCGCGAAGACTCCCAGGCAGATCTGTTGCGCTTAGACTGGCCGGCGGATGCCGAGTTTGCGCATGCGCGCCTGTAGCGTGGTGCGCTTCATGCCGAGCAAGTTTGCTGCTCCCTTGGGGCCGGCAATGCGCCATTGCGTCTGCTTGAGCGCGCGCAAGATGTGCTGGCGCTCGGCTTCCTCCAAAGTGGAAATAGGCTGGGCTTGTGACGCTGAGGAAGACGAAGTAAAGGAAGCAAACGGGGAAGCAGGATCGGCACCGGCCACGGAAGCCGCGTTGGATTTCAGTTCGGAGAGCGGAATGCGAAGCTCCTTGCCGGGTGAGAGAAGAACGGCGCGCTCAATCAGATTTTCCAGTTCACGGACGTTGCCGGGCCAGGGATAGTGCGTCAGCGCATCCATAACGTCGGCGGGAATGTATTCCACTTCTTTGTTCTGGCGGCGGCTGAACGTCTGGACGAAGTAGCTGACCAGCAGCGGGATGTCTTCGGAGCGCTCGCGTAACGAAGGAATCTGAATAGGGAAAACGTTCAAACGATAGAAGAGATCGCTGCGGAAGGAGCGCTCGGCGACGAGCTTTGCAAGGTCCTGGTTCGTGGCGGCGACCACCCGAACGTCCACGCGCTGCGTGCGGCTGCTGCCGAGGCGCTCGAATTCCTGTTCCTGGAGAACACGCAGCAATTTCGGCTGGAGCTCGAGCGGAATGTCACCGACTTCATCGAGGAAGAGCGTGCCGCGGTCGGCCAGCTCGAAGCGGCCAACTTTTTGATTGATCGCGCCGGTGAAGGCGCCGCGCTCGTGACCGAACAATTCCGATTCGAGCAAGCCGGAGGGAATGGCTGCGCAATTGATCTTCACGAAGGTGCGGTCGCGGCGCGGGCTGAGATTGTGAATGGCGCGCGCAAACAATTCCTTGCCCGTTCCGGTCTCACCGAGGAGCAGAACGGTCGTGCCGGCGGGCGCGGCAAGCTGCACCTGCGCCAAGGCGCGTTTCAGCGCCGTACTCTCGCCAATGATTTCCTCAAAATTGAATTCGCTGCGGATTTCTTCTTCGAGATAGAGCTTTTCAACCGCCAGCTTGTCCTTGAGCGCGTCGATTTCCTTAAACGCCAGGGCATTTTCCACGGCGATAGCAATCTGCGCCGCCACTTGCTGAAGCAGCTCGAAGTCCTGCGCGGTAAATCCGTCGGAGCGGCGGCTGGCCAGATTCAGCGAACCGAACGTTTGCCCGTGCGTGGTGAGAGGGACGCAAGCGACGGTCTGGATGCCCTCCTTGCGCAAGACGCGAATGATTTCGCTCGGATAGCGGTCCAATTCCGCGCCGCGGGCAAGCAACGGCTGACCCGTAGTAATGCAATGACCCGCGGGCGAAACATCGCGAGGAATGCTAATTTCCTGCTTAAAAAGATTCTGGTTGCCGGGAAAATCCAGCGCGTGGATCTTCAATAATCCGCTCGCGGCGTCAAGCAGCGCCAGGCTGGTGTAATCGTGCTGGATCACGCGCTTGAGCGTCGAGACGATGCCGCGAAAAAGGTCGGGGAGCTCGCGGCTCGAAACGAGCACATTGTTGACATCCAGTAAAACGCGCAGATGATCACGCTCGCGCGCAAGCTGCTGTTGGTAAGCCTGCGAAGCTTCGGCATTCAGCGCGTTGTCGACGGCCACAGCGACCTGGCTGGCCACGCGCTGCATGAACTGAAGTTCCGTATTGGTGATTCCTTGGGGACCGAGGCGGCCGAGGCCCATCGCGCCCAGGCGGCGCTGCGCCGTCGTCAACGGAACAATCGCCAGCGAGCGGACATTGTGCGCCTTGTAGCGGTTCATGAATTCCGCAAAGCGCGTCTCCTGCTCGGTATCGCTGGTGACAAACGGCTGCTGCGTCTCCCAGACCCAGCCGGCCGGATTCCCCTCGATTGAGGATTCGGTGCCGGTGGGCTTTTCGTTGGGGAGACGTGTTTCAAGAATGTGAAGACGCATGACGTTGCGCGCGGGATCGTGGAGCACCAGGCTGAGGAAGTCGAATTCGATGACCGAATGCAGGCGCGCGGCAAGATCGTGAAAGAGCGCTGGAAGGTCGCGCTGCTGCGCGATGGCCTCGCTCACCTCAAGCAAGGCCTCAAGTTGGCGCCGGGAGTGTTCGAGCGGGGAAGTAAACGCCACTTCCGGCGGGGAAATAACCGGATCCGCCATAACAGGCAGGATAGCACCCGCTTCGGCGCGTGCTCAACTTGCGGCGGCTAGGGCTTGGTTGCGGGAGGCGCAGCAGGCGCCTGCGGAGGTGCAGGCATCGCCGGGGACGTCGGTCTTGGCTGAATGGAGAGCAGCTCCACCTCAAAAACCAGCGCTGAGTTGGGACCGATGGCGGGTGGTCTGCCGGGCGGGCCGTAGGCTAGGTCGGGAGGGATGAAGAGCTGCCACTTTGAGCCGACGGGCATGAGCTGCAGAGCTTCCGTCCAGCCCTTGATGATCTGGCTGCTGACGTTGGTGGTGAAAGGCTGGCCATGCTTGTAGGAGCTGTCGAACTCCGTGCCGTTCAGGAGCGTCCCGCGGTAGTTCACCGTGACCATGTCGTTGGAGGTGGGCTTTGGACCGGTACCTTCTTCGAGAATCTTGTACTGGAGTCCGCTCGGCATAGTCACGACACCTTCCTTGGCTCTGTTGGCATCGAAGAATGCCTCGCCTTCTCTTTTGTTTGCTTCGCCAAGCTGTTTATTAGCTTCGGCAAGCTGCTGCGCCTTTACCTCCTGCTTTTTTCTGAGATCCGCCTGCAGCGCGTTCAGCGCGGCCTGCGCCTCCTGGTCGGTCAAGAGAAGCTTTGCACCCGCGAGGCTGTCTTTGATGGCGCGGAGCAGGATCGCTGAATCTATGTCGACTTCGCCTTGCTTGATGCCCTGCTCGAGCCTGTTTCCCTCACTCATGCCGATGGCGTAGCTGACTTTGTCCTTCTGCGTCTTGAGGGCAAGCGGAGCGGCCGTTTTTTTGGCGCTACTCTGTCCAGCCGCGGCGGCCGGTGTTTTTTTAGGCGTCGCGGCTGGCGTCTTCGGCACGGTGATAGCGGGCGGTTGCTGAGCGTTCGCTGCGGGAGTTTGTTGGCCATGCACGCGACTGCTCCCTAACATCGCCGCGGCGGCAAAGATCATTAAGGCAAGAATCGATGGTTTTTGCATTCCGACATTCTTGCATTGGAAAGAAAGGTTGGCAAACAGCAGAAGTAAGGTTAAGCACACTCAATATTACAGCGGTTTAACAGGAGAAAATCCGCAGGCCGCAAGCGTCGCAATGATTTTGGAAACCTAACTAACGGCTCTTGCCGAAATGGAATGCCTCCGCGTGCCGCGAACCTGCGGCCATCAAACATTCTATTTGTGCAACAGTTTGAATGCCGCCCCGAGCGCCGATGGCAGTGCAGTTCAGTGCGGCTGCGGCGCAAGCAAAGTCGAGTTGTTTCGCAAGCGGCCAGCCTTGCAACAGCGCATAAATGAAGCCGGCGTGAAAAATGTCGCCGGCACCGGTGGTGTCCACAGCCTCGACGCGATAAGCAGGCGCATAATGGAACCGCTCCCCATCCCAAACGAGTACGCCTTCGGCGCCCAAAGTTGCTCCCGTGACACGGCAGCCGAAACGCGCATGGATCAATGGCAGGGATTTCTGCAAATCACTTTCCGACGTGAGCTTGGCCGGGATTTCCCGGCTGGCGATCAGGTAATCGACGTTTCGCAAGAGAGCTTCCACGCCAGGATAAAGTTCATCGAGGTCGGCAATCACTGGAATGCTCGCCGCATGAGCCCAAGCCGCGGCTTGCGCAGCCGCAGCCGTGTCGTGCCCGTCGACATGAACTGCGCGGGCGTTGACGATCCATTCGTGCCGCAGCTCTTCCGGGCGCAATTTCAAGAGCTCATCGCGCTTCCAGAGAACGGTGCGCTCTCCGGACTCCTCCACAAGAATGAACGCTTGCTGGCTGGAGCAACCGGTGGCGGTCAGGAGGCAAGTTTCGACGCCAAGGCGTGCAAATTCGGAGCGATGGATTGCGGCCGCAGCGTCATCGCCGACTTTGCCGACATAGCGCGTGCGCAGGCCCCATTGCTGGCAAGCAACCACCGCGGTGGCCACCTGCCCGCCAGGCAAAATCGTGGTGGTGCGAATCTCTACCTTGGAGCCGCGCTGTGGGTACTGCGGGACAGGGAGCAACGTGTCGGTGGCGTTGAGCCCCACGCCGACGAGATCTACTCTGGAGATTTCAGACATCTTAGTCAGAGTCACTCAAGCGCGCCCATCTCGTCATGCGGCGCGGTGCAGGTCCCGGGCGACGACTGTCCTCATCATGCGGGACTTCTAGTAGTTTTCGCGCTTGGTGTGGGCGGCAACTTGTTCGCCCTTGTACGCTTTCCAGGCCTGGCTGATGACGTAGGCGTGAATAGCGTCTGCATCCGCAACAGTCAAGTGGGAGTTCGGGAAGGCGAATTTTGGCGGATCGGCAAGGCCGGGCATGCCTTTCGACCAATGTGTCCCGCCCATCACGATCTGATACCAGTCTTTGTGGACTTCGGGCGGGGCGTAGCGGAGATCGGGAATTGCGCCGTCTTCCACCCATGCGCCGCTGCCGTCGATGCTCGGCGAGTGGCAGCCCTCGCAGTAAAACGACACGTAGAGTTTTTCGCCCTTGCGAATCGTGTCCAAGGTGGCTTTTTGTTCCGGCGGCTTGGGAACTGGCGGAACGTCAATGTGTGGGTAAGGAAACGGCACATTTCCGCCAAGCTTGAAAGCGTAAAGGCGCACGGGACCGCGCTTCGATTCCGGCGTGGCCATGGTGCGCGCAGGTGCAAACAAGCGCGAACCGGAACCCCACCCAACAGAAGTAATCACGTACTGCTCGCCCTTCACAGAAAACGTAACGGGGATCGAGTCGATGGCGGATTTGGTTTGCACCGACCAAAGTTTCTTGCCCGTGCTTGCCGCGTAAGCGGCAAATTCGCCGGTGCCTTGCCCCTGAAAGACGAGATTTCCCGCAGTGGAGAGAACGCCGCCATTGACGGCAATTTCTTCTTCGACCGACCAACGGGCTGACTCCGCGATGGGATCCCAAGCGATAAGCCGGCCGAAGAGGCCCTGGCCACTCTCGCCGGCTTCCACGGGCGCCTTCGTATCCGCTCGGCGATCCGTCGTGGGAATGTAGACAAGGCCGGTGAGCGAGTCATAGCTCATAGGCCACCAATTGTGAACGGTCCACTGGTGGCCGCCGCCTTCCGAAGCGGGAATCAAGACTGGCTTGCTCGTTTGCAGGTCGTAAGAAGAGGCCCAAGTAGTCTTCACGAGCGGCTTTGCGGAGAGCAGCTTTCCGGTTTTCGCGTCGAGGATGTAAAAGAAACCATTCTTGGGCGCGGTCATCACTACATGGCGTTTTTCGCCGTTGAGCAGGAGGTCAGCGATCAGATTTTGGTTGTTCTCGTTGTGCACGCCTTCGGCGCCAGTCTGGTAATGCCACACGTATTTCCCCGTTTCAGCGTCAACGGCAATAACGCACTGGGAGAACAGTTTTTCTCCGGAGATTTTCGAGCCAGCCAGTTCTCCATAGCCGACGTCGGCGCCAGCAGTGCCAAAAATTATAAGGCCCGTGGCATCGTCATAGGTGATGGCGTGCCAGACGTCGCCTCCTCCAATTTTCCACGAGCCTTCACCGTGCCAGGTCTTGGCGGCCATTTCCAGTTCTTTGGTCTCGAAGGGCTTCGACGGATCACCTGGCACGGTCCAGAAACGCCAGATTTCTTTGCCGGTTTCCGCATCATAGGCGGCGAGTGCGCCGCGCACGGCGTCGTCCGAACCGTTAAAGCCCATCAGGATCTTTCCTTTGGCGACATGCGGCGCGCCGGTGATTCCGGTTTGTGTCGGTTCGCAAACTGTGGCTTCCCAGACTTTGTTTGCTGTGGCCGCGTCAATGGCAATCAGCCGGCAATCACCCGTGCCGACGTACACTTTTCCGTTCCACACGGCTACGCCACCATTGGTGCGCGCGGAATACGAGCCGTTCAAGGCTTGATCCAGCCGGATTTGTGGATCGTACTTCCAGAGAAGTTTTCCCGTGGCCGCCTCGACCGCATAAATTTTGGAAAGCGGTGCGCTCACGTAAATTACACCGTCAACGACAATCGGTTCCGAGACTACGCCCATGGCGCCGTCGTAATCGAGGTACCAAGCCAGGCTGAGATTTGCGACATTCGAATCGTTGATTTGCTTGAGGGGGCTGAAGTGCTTCGAATCGTTGGTGCGCCCGTTCACCAGCCAGTTCGTGCCGGTGGCGGCGTCGGCGGCAATGCGCTCGTCATTCACATCGCCGGGTTTTGGCGGCGCGAAATTGGCCGAAGAAGGCGAGAAATGGAGAGCGATGGCGGCCCCGATCGCGAGAATGACCAAAGTAAGACCCAGAATTCTCCGTGATTGCATGACCCACCTCTCTCGGCGAAATTGCGGCGCCCCTTGCAGGAGTGCAGGAATGCTTGCTCTGTTGTGATTGGAGCGAAGTTCCCCCGAGTCATGTTAGGTGCGCGACGAAAGGAAAGTCAACGCGGCCTACTAATAGACGCACCTCGGACGCTTCGCTAAAGGATAGATCGAAGCGTTTCGGACAGGGCGGCTAGGAAATCCCTTAATGTGAGACGAAGAGAACGAGCTTTGGTTCGTTGTGCTTTTGCCTGGCGTTTCTGCGCATAACTCCGGGCGGCAAGTTCCAAGCCGGCCCAATCCATCTTTTCCAAGGCGGCAGACTCCCCTTCGGAAAGCCCCGCGCGCAGAGCCTCCCTTCGAGGATTCGCCTTGAAAGCTTCTCGAGCCCAAGCATCAACATAAATACGGGTCAGGAAAGCTTCGAATTCGCGCGCACTCATACGAACGTCCCCTGACCGGCGCGGCGCGCTCTTCCTTGGGCAAGCGCCTGGCGCGCCGACTCGACTTGAAAAAGCAAGCAATCCATCGAAGGATAAGCCCCGTCGCGCTCGAGAATCACTGTGAGCGGATTCGGCGAAAGGGCAGCCGCATCCTCAAGCAATTCGAACACGGGATCGGGCACGTCATGAAGGTGGTCGTCGAGCAGTCGCTGCCGCCCGTCAGGTCCAGACACCAGTTTCCCGCCCGCAATGTGAATCACCTTGATGCGTTCTGCCGGCAGCTCTCTTAGGAAAGCTTTGGGGTCGTAGCCATGGTTCAGACCATTGGCATGCACATTGTGAAGGTCGAGGAGCAGATCGCAGTTTGCCGCAGCAAGGATACCCGTGATCCATGCGGCTTCGGAAAGGCTGCTCCCCGGAGGATCAACGATCGTTGCAATGTTTTCCATGACCGGCTTCCTTCCGATCAGCGACGCGGCGCGCGATAGATTCTCTGCCGCGCCTTCTAGGGTGTCCGCAGTGCGAGGAGGGGCGGCCAAGTGGCCGATTTCGATACCGCCTCCTCGCACGAAGGCCAAATGCTCGGACCAGACTTGCGGCCGCACCTGATCAGCCAGGCGCGCCATCTGCTCCACGCGTCTCGCCTCGACGGGAGCGGCGGAAGCAAGCCCCATGCCCACTCCGTGCAGCATCAAAGGAATTTGCGATGACAGCGCTCGCAACGCGCGAACCTGGCGGCGAGGCGCATCGAAAAAATCATCAGCAATAACTTCCAGAAAATCGAGCCGGTCAAGATGACTGAGAATCCCTGCGGCAAGATCAGGGCGCCAGCCCAATCCGACTTTATCCAAAGTTATCTCCATGACTTTAGCTCCCGCAGCCGCCACATCCGCCCCCGCCACACCCTCCGCCTCCCCCGCACCCTCCGCCCCCGCCGCAACTACTTCCTCCGCTTCCGCAGCTCGTACTGCCGCAAGAGCTATTGGAACCCCAGCTGCCAGATCCGCTTTCCCATTGCGATTTTCGCCGGACCAGCGCACTCACCTGAGGAAATAAAACCGGAGAAACCGCTACGAAGCCAAAAGCCGAGGCGAGCCAAACAAGATCAGTAGTCGCGCCACCGGGTTGCAGCGAGTCAGAGCGGAGCCGCAGCGTTTCGAAAATAGATCGAACGTCCTGCAGGAACTTTTCGCCGCGCTTGGTGCGAAATGGATTGCTGATTCGCGACGCGACATAAGCCGCGGCAATCGCCATCAAAATCAAAAACAGAATGTTCGTGCGGCCGCGGCTCAGCGCTATCAGGATTTTAAGGGCAGCGACGCCCAGAAGAATGGCAAGCGCAATCCAATACCGGCGATTGCGCGCGGCCCTCGTAATCGGGCCAGGCAGCAGGCCGAGTTGTTCGAGCTTGATGGCATAGTTGTCGCAAGCCGTGCAACCCACGAGGGAATTCAACGTCGCGTGGACGGGCTGCGGCGTCCTGAACACTTCCAGGAGACTTTTCTCGATGGGCCGCTTGGCCATGTCGATCGCCTTGGGATCGGTCAGTTCGAGGCGGCTTTCCACGTCCGCTGAGAAGAGAATCGACTTGCCGGAACTCTCCAGCTTCAGCAAACCTCGGTCCATCAGCGAAAGGGCAGCCACGTGCAAAGCCTCAACCTCGCCGCCCCGCAAAAAGGCAATCAAGTACGGGTCATCGAGCGGAGGGTTGAGGGCGCTCTCGCGCTCATCGCTACGCCGCAAGAAAACAAGCAGAAGAATGGTCGCCGTCGCGAAAACCAAGTAGAAAAGAAGAAACTCCGGCCCGCGCAGATCAAAGGGATTCACGGGGCACCTCGCCGGACAGCGCCTCGGCGTGGGATTGCATGCGGCAAGCAAGATCGAGAATTGCGAAAAACAGACTTGTCACCTTGCCATGCGCGGCAAGCGGGGAGTCCTGCATACCAGAAAGAAGCGCGACGGTTTCCGCCCAGTTGGCGACGCCGAGCTCAGACCCGGCGCGCTCGATGGCCTGCTGCGCCGAACTGGCCGGGGAGCCTTGCAGTTCCAACAACGTGGCCGCGGCAGAACGAAGCGGACCGACGGCGTTCACGACGATGAGGCTCAATTGTTCTTCCCGCAAGCTGCGCGACACGTAAGAGGCCCGGAGACGGAGGATCTGGTTCAGGAGCTGCTGCTTGAGTTCGAAAATTTGCGTCTCTCGAGGGATGGCGATCTCTGCAAAGGGGTCATCACCGCAAAGAATGACGCGGCGCCGCAGAATGTCGGCGAACTTGGAGGCGAAGGCGCGCGCTGCTAAGGCAATCTCTTCTTTCAGGAGAAACATGGGGCGCAATTGGATCGCGGCCTGAGCCACGCGGAGCGGTCCTCGCAGCAAGTCAACCTTGGCCTGGTCAAACGATGAGAGGACCAGAACAACGTTCAAATCGGAAGTGCTGCGAAGCTTGCCCTCCGCGGCGCTGCCGTAAAGAACAGCGGAAAGTAAGCTCGCGCCAAGCGATTTCCGCGCAGCCGACAGAAATTCATTCAGAACTTGTTCTACCGTCGCCGGCAGTCGCGGAGCATCCAGTGGGTTTGGGGGCTTCATGTGAGGATCCGGTGCGTGGACTTAATCAACCTGGGAACGGAATTTGCGTGTCGAGGGATGCTAGGCTGCGGATCCAGGAAAGTCAACGCGCAGCTGCAGGCGCGGACAGCCGCGCCGCAATCTCTTTGAAGGCGCTTTGGGAGCTGGAGATGACTTCATTGGCGCCCAGACTCTCCAAGATTTCCGTGAATTCGTCCATATAGCAGCGGACGATGATCGTTGCTTTTTTGTTCCGGTCGCGCGCTCGTTTGGTCACCAGGAGAGTGGTCTCAATGTTGTTGGCAGTGACGACGATGAGTTGCGCGTGATCCACGCCCGAATCAATCAACGTACTCTCCTGCTTGGCGTCGTCCACCACCACGGGATCGCCCGCGCGAATGAGGTGATCCACAACCGTCGAGTCTTTTTCGATTAGCACGTACGGCAGCTTGGTCCGGCGGAGATGATCGACCAAGCGGGTTCCCAGATGACCGTGGCCGACCACGATGACGTGGTTTTTCATTTCGCGGGCAAGCATGCGGCTTCCCTCCAGCGGATTGTAGCGCTGCAGCGCTTGAAGAATAAAAATGGAAATGATGATCCCGAACAGAACGCACTGCCCCCAGAACGAGTAAAGGTCAGAAACCGGTCCGGGATGGAACCGGAAATAAACCGCATACAGAAACGCCTCGCGGAATGATAAATGGTCCCAATGATGAAAAGCGAAGACACCCAGCGCGAACCACAGCGCGAGGAGAATAAAGCCCCAGCGGCTCTGCCGCAGGAACAGTGTCAGCCGAATCCAGACGAAGCGTTGCATGCACGCTGCTACCTTGAATTCGCCGCAGGCGCAAAGGCTGGCGCCGCCGGGAGGCCGGTGTGGGGGATTCGATATCTCATCGATGGCTTCAGCCGAAAGCATGGTACCTGAAGCCGGTACAATGGAGGAACCCACGGCTTGCGCGAGCCAAGGAACTCACTGGCATTCGAACGGAGTGAAATGAAACCACGGCTGCAGGTGATGAAGTTCGGCGGAACGTCGGTTGGCGACGCGTCGTGCAT
>CAZGBQ010000090.1:0-15105 GCA_964524045.1 uncultured Acidobacteriaceae bacterium | reverse complement strand
CGCGGTACTTGGCGATTTCTTCGAGCAGATCGTTGTGCGCGTTGAAGAAAAAGGAGAGCTGCGGCGCGAATTCTTCGACGCTTAAGCCTGCGTCGAGCGCGGCCTGCACATAGGCGATGCCGTCGCCGAGCGTAAAGGCGACTTCCTGGACAGCGGTCGAGCCTGCTTCGCGGATGTGGTAACCGGAGATGGAGATGGTGTTCCAGCGCGGGAGATGGTCGCGGCACCAGGCAAAAATATCGGTGACGATGCGCATGGCCGGTCGCACGGGGTAAATATACGTCCCGCGCGCGATGTATTCCTTCAAGATGTCGTTCTGCACGGTGCCGGAAAGTTTTTGCAGACTGGCGCCCTGTTTTTTCGCAACGGCAACGTAAAGGCAGAGAAGAATTGCGGCGGTTGCGTTGATGGTCATGGAAGTGGATGCCTTTTCGAGTGGAATGCCGTCGAAAAGGGTTTCCATGTCTTCAAGCGAATCGATGGCTACGCCGACTTTGCCGACCTCGCCGAGAGCGAGCGGATGGTCGGAGTCGAGGCCGATTTGTGTGGGCAGGTCAAACGCAACGGAGAGGCCGGCCTGGCCCTTGCTCAAGAGGTAGCGGTAGCGCTGGTTGGATTCGACCGCGGTGCCGAAGCCAGCGTACTGGCGCATGGTCCAGAAGCGGCCGCGATACATCGTGGGATAGATGCCGCGGGTAAAAGGAAATTCACCGGGATAGCCGAGAGCGGCTTCCCCATCCCAACCGGAAAGATTTTCTTCGGTATAAAGTCGGTCGATGGGCAGGCCGGATAGCGTGGTGAATTGTTCTTTGCGCTCGGCGGGTGTAGCGGACTTGGTTTTTGTGTCAGACATGGAGGTCAAAGAAATTGGAAAATAGAAAATAGAACCGCTCAATCATGACTTTGGTCCGCGAGCATTCCGAACCCTTCATAACTTGCGGGCCCTGCGAAACGAAGTGAGCGCAAAAAACACAAACAAGAGAGCCATGGCCACGGCGACGGCGATGAGCCAACGGGCCACGTCGCGCGTCCATGCACGAAACGCGGCGTTGAACCAGGCGAACGCGAGCACGGCAAAAATTGCGCCGACGACTTCGTAAAAAAGCTGCCGGAGCACGCGCCAAAGGCGGCGAAAGCCGCCCTGGGGCTGCGAAGCGGCGGCGGCATTGGCGCTCATGGACATGAAAGCATCTTAACGCAAAACGGGGGGACGCACTGAGTGGGCCGGAACGGTTCCCTCAGATGCTGGAGCCCGCAAAAAGTGCGAAAAGCACTGTGAACGCATTGGAGACAACCACACGAAGCGTCACTTGTATCCAAGAATGCGTGCGCCTAAAATGAATGCAGTAGTGCGGGAGAGCCAGCCTTGCAACTCGACGATCACCTGAAACATTTGCTGCGTGAGTTGGGACATGCGATCAACGACACGGTGTCCGAGTCCGACCGCATCACTGGCGCGATTGCCGGAGTGCGCGCGCATGGCTACGACATTGTGCTCAAATTGGACGCTACCATCGGGCTGGCGAAGCGCGACGGGTCCACGCCGGAGAATTCGAAATTGACCACGCTGGACAAGCGGTTCCTGGAATCTCTGCGGATTCAAGTGGACCAGGAATCGATGGCGGAAGAAAATGACAAGAAACCTGTGGCGCGGCTGGCCATGACGCCGCAGGACGTGCGGTTTCTAAAGTCGCTGCGAATTGCCACGGAAGATTCTGAATGAAGCTTTTTGCCAAAACGGCTCGCTTGGCGCTGCCCGTGATGTTCGCCGCAGCGGGATTCATTTGCTCCAGCGCCGCGGCGCAGGTCCCGGTGCCTATCATCGTGGATACTGCTGTACCTATTGTTGTAAACGCGGTAAAGCCCAAGCCAAAGGCGAATGGGTTCACTAAATTCGAAGGCTTCGTGATGAACGCCAACACCGCGCAAATCACGGCGCGGGCCAAGGGAAACGACATGGCGATCCACACGTTTTCTCTGTCTCAGGAAGCCTCGGCGAAGATGCAGCTGATCGTGGACAAGGGCGGCTACCAGTACGGCGACAAGGTGACGGTTTATTACGATCCCGCCACGATGAAAGCATCGAAGTTCAAAGGGAAACCCTCGAAGCCGATTTGATTTGCAGAGCGCAACATGCTTCGCCTGCCTGCGGTTGCCGGACGCTTTTATCCTTCCGATCCGAAAGAACTCACAGCTCTAGTTCGCCAGTATGCGCAGCCGGATGCGCAGCATCCGACGAGTAACGTAAAAGCTTGCCTAGTGCCGCACGCGGGATATGTTTATTCCGGGCACGTGGCGGGAGCGGTTTACGCGCGGATAGCACTACCGGAAAAAATCATAGTGCTCGGCGTGCGGCATTATCCGCGTGGCGAGCCAGCGGCAATTCTTTCGACTGGCGCGTGGCGCATGCCGTTGGGGGACGCGCCAATCGATTCGGAGCTCGCAGAGGAATTGCGCCGGGAGTGTCCGTTGTTGCGCGAAGACGGGGTAGCTCACAGCGCGGAGCATTCGCTCGAAGTGCAGGTGCCGTTTCTGCAGGTGCTTGCGCCGGCGTTTTCGTTTGTTCCGCTAGCATTGGGGACGGTGCGATTCGAATCGCTCGTGAGTGTCGGCGAGGCGATCGCGCGCGTACTTGGCAATGCGAAAGAAAGCATCCTCCTGCTGACGACTTCCGATCTGAATCACTATGAAGATGACGCGACAACGCGGATCAAAGATCGCAAAGCGATCGACCAGCTGCTGGCGCTCGATCCGCAAGGCTTGTACGACACCTGCCGAAACGAGGAGATTTCCATGTGCGGGCTGGGACCCGCCGTGGCGATGCTCACGGCACTAAAGGCGTTGGGCGCGAAGAAATCAGAATTGGTGAAGTACGCAACGTCGGCGGACGTTTCCGGAGATTGTAGCCAGGTCGTCGGTTACGCCGGAATGACTTTTTCCTGAACACGGCAGGAGAGCAATTGTTCGAGATGAACGACCTGCGGCCAGCCTGCAGGGTCGTTTTTGCTCTCGGATTCGAATCGCTTAGTGCGGCTTGCCGCCGGAAGAGGCGTGCGGCGCCGGAGCAGGAGCGGGCGCAGAATGACTCGCGCTGCCCGCACTGGAAGCGCCAGAGGAATGGGAGCCGCCCCAAGTGCCGCCTGAGTTGCCGCGTTCGCCGCCAGAATAGCGCGGCGCGGGCGGCGGGACACTCACCCGCGGCGGCGGTGTGGTCCTTGCGGCCGGGACGGAGTTCCTGGCCGTCGAAGCAGGGACGTTCTGATTCGTCGCAGCCGTTTGGTTGGCTGGAGTAGCGGCGCGATTCCTCTCGATGACGCTTTCCCTTTCGCTGACCGCCGAAGAATTCGTCGCGCTGTTTGAATTCACAAAGCGATGCTCCTTCGGATCGTACATGATCGAGGAATCCCTGCCCGTGGAAACAACGCGCGTGCCCGAAGCGCCCTCTAGCACCGTTCTCGAAACGCGAGTCGGGGGAGCGGTCGGTGCGAGACTGCTCGTGAATGTGTCTTTCGGCGCCGACTTCAGCGTTTCCCATTTTTGTCCCGAACCAGCGGCCATGACGCGCTCGTTCGCGCTCTTCGATGCGCCCGGAGAGAAAACCCCGTGTTCCAGATTCAGCGGAGTTTTGCCCTTGCCATCGAGTGGATGCATAGGGACGATGCCAACATTTCCTATGCTCCGTACGAACACTGCCGTGACTGGATGAAACACCGGCCGCGGTGGATGAACCACCGGAGGGAAGCGCCTGATGGGAGTGCCCGGAAAATAACCGTACAGCAAGGGCGGAGAATAAAACCAGCCGCCGCATCCAGAGTCAAAGAGCCAACCGCCATAATGATAGGGAGCCCAACCCCACGGCTGGAAACTCATCCATGTCCAGCCAAAGCCGGGATCCAGGATCCATTGTCCATCTGTGAACGGCGACCATCCGAATCCGGCGCCAAAGGGCCGCCAGCCGAACCCATAGCCGCCGCACGAAAACCACGAGCCATACGAATAGAGGCTTCCAAAGCCCGTCGCGTAATACGGCGAACTCGTGTATTGCGTGGTGGCCGTAGTGGCCTGCGAGACCGTGTCGATCCGGCCGGAAACCCAGCGGTCGAATTCATCTTGCGCCACGAGACGGGCGATTTTCACTGAGGAATCGTCACCGGCGTTCATCGAGAGCGACTGGCCTTTCTCGAGAAAAGTAGTTTGTTCTTTGTGCAGGACGGTGAGGCGGCCGGCGAAGTCCTGGACTGAGCTGCCATCATCGAAATTGTCGAGGCGGAAAGTAGCGCGCCCATTCACTTCCACCGTGAAATCGCCGCCAGTGACGCTGAAATAATCGTCGCTGACCGGGTTCACATGGAACGATGCGCTGCCTTGCCGCAATACCAGGCGCGTGATCAGCGCGCCGTCCTTCAGCGACAGATCATAGAACTGAAGAACCGTGTTTTCTTTCAAGAAGGCCAGGGTGCCATTCTCGAATTCGATTTCCGCGCGGCCGTTGTCCGTGGCCACGACATAGCCCTGGCGAACCGGCAAGTTCAATTGGGCAGTTTGCCAGTTGGCGTTGGAATCTGCTAGCGGATCGCCGTGCGTTTGCGCGGCGAAGCGCACATCACCACTAACCAAGCTCACGCGAATGATGCGCGCATGGCTGCTGTCCGCGGAAGCGATCGAGGCGACGGAGAACACAGTCGTCAGGAGAATTCCAGACAGGAGGAAAACTCGATTGCGGGAAGTCACGGAACACCCCCTTTAGGGGACACTGCCAAACAATTAGACGGCCGGGAAACAGCGCAGGTTGCGCAATTTGGGCCCGAACGCATAGTCTCGCGGGGAATTGACGGCGTCAAGAGGCTCGATGGCTGAAAGGAAAGCGCCGAGAACGATTCGAATCACCGCTGCGGCGCAGATGAGATGAATCAACAGTTTGAATTGTGCGTTCCTTGACACTGGAAAAATGAAAGGCTAGTTTCAAAGGGGGGTATCCAAGTTGTCCGCGATGTGTCCAGGGCTTTTCCTTCGTTCGTGAAAATCGCATTTTGAGGTCATCCGGGGGTTTGCTCACAATCGCGGAGTAGAGGAGTCCCATCTCTGAGGGGGTGTTATGCGAAGCGCTATGCGGATTTTGTTTGCTTCCATCTTGCTGGTGCTGGGCAGCCGATGCACCTATGGGCAAGGTGGCGCGACTGGAGCGATCAGCGGAAGCGTCGTGGACACCAGCGGCGGGTCGGTCGCAGGCGCGGACGTTCAAATTATCGACGTACGCACGGAAACCGTCGTGCGTAAATTGCCGACCGGCTCGGACGGGTCTTTTGTTCTGCCGCTTCTGCCACCCGGTATCTACACCGTGGTGGTGAACAAATCGGGATTCTCGCAGGCCAAAGCCGACGGCATTGAAGTGCGGGTCACGGAAACCACCAGAGTCACCATCACGCTGAAACCCGGCGCAGTCAGCGAAAAAGTGGAAATCTCAGCGCAAGTCACTGCGGTCGAAACTACTAACGCCACCACCGGCCAGTCGCTCGGAACCGACACGGTTCGTGAATTGCCACTGGCGACCCAGAATTACCAGCAATTGCTGACGCTATCGACCGGAGCGCAGAGCGAACTCAACGCGGCGGCACAACTTGGGCGCGGAAGCGTGAAACTGTTCGTGAACGGCCAGCGCGAGGACAACAACAACTTTTTGATCGAGGGCATCAGCGCCACGGATTATAACGTGGCTCAGGCAACCTACGTTCCTTTGCCAAATCCCGACGTCATCCAGGAATTCAAGGTGCAAACCTCGCTGTACGATGCGAGTCAGGGGCGAAATGGCGGCGGCAACGTCAATGCCATCCTGAAGTCCGGTACTAAAGAACTCCATGGAGACATTTACGAGTTTTTCCGCAACGATGTGCTCAACGCCAACGAGTATTTCCTGAACCGGCAGGGCCAGCCTCGTCCGGTTGTCAAGCAGAACATTTTCGGCGGAAGCTTGGGCGGCCCCGTGGCCAGGGAGAAGTTTGGATTTTTCTTCGTGAACTACCAGGGTTCACGCCAGCGTAGCGGTCTTTCTCCCGGCACGTTTATCAGCACGAACATTCCTTACATTCCGGCGGCAGATCGCAGTGTTCCCGGGCCAGATCCAGCTGCCCAGCTGAAAGCGGATTGCGGCCTGCCAAGCATTGATCCAGTGGCCTTTGCTCTGCTGAACTTCAAGAGCGATCAATTTGGGGGAGCCGCTGGAGGGTATCTCTTCCCGGTGCCGACCAATGTGCCCGCTGGCGCTAAGCTTTGCGACCCCGCGAACCCCGTCCCCTTTGTCGTGAGTAAGCCCGGCAAGTACACGGATGACCAGTTCACCAGCAACTGGGACCGCGAGTTCCGTAGCGGGGCAGACAAGCTTTCGGCGCGATTCTTTTTTTCGAATTCGGAAAGCTTCCTTCCATTCGGGGCGGGCGACTTGCAGGAATCGTTGGGGAGCACTCTGGCCAGCAGCATCAGCACAGCGTCTCTGAATTTCCCCTTCGATACGCCGGTTCGCGCGCGATTCTTCAATGTTACGGAGACCCACCTCTTTTCACCCACACTGGTCAATGAACTCCGTTTTGGATTTGTGCACATCAACGACCAGCTAAACAACATTGCCCCCGTTACCGTCACCGATCTGGGCATCGATCGGCCGACCAACAAAGTCACCGATTCCATTTACAAGTTCGTATTTTCCAGTTCCGGTTTTGAGCTTGGCCCGGCGCCCTTTGCCGACCAGCACCAGATTCAGAACAATTACAACGTCGTTGATACAGTGAGCTGGGTGAAGGGCAAACACGTATTCCGGTTCGGCGGCGAAGTTACGCGAGTCAATCTCGACAAGCTCTTCCCACAGGTGTTCAACGGAGAACTCTTTTTCACCAACACTCCGGACGGCAATAGCGATTTCCAGAACTTCTTGCTGGGCACTCCGCTATTCAGTTTCGGGGCTGGCGGCGTGTATAACCATGAGTACCGGAGTAACAATTACGGGGTCTTTACTCAGGATGACTGGAAGATCCGGAGCGACTTGACGCTGAACCTCGGCATCCGCACGGAGATCTTTGGGGCCTTCTACGACAACATCTGCCACATCGGCAACCTCGACCCTGCTCTTGCCGGCAACGGCCAGTTTCCGTTCGTTTATCCTTCTTGTGTCAAGAGCCTGAACCTCGCGGGCCTCACCGGAAACGCCAACCGAACCACCTACAATAACAACTACTCGACGAATCTTGGGCCGCGCATCGGCTTGGCCTACGACGTTTTCGGCCACCACACTACGACCGTTCGCGCGGGCTTCGGGATTTACTACGTCCGCGAGGACGTGGGCACGGTGGACCAATTGTCGTTCCAGACGCCGTTCTTGCCCGTAAGTTTTGGTGCCAGCATCGCGGGCTGTATGGGAAGCCTTTATTCCGCGACGCCACCGCCCACTTGTCCCAGCCCCAACCTGAACGCGCTGCCTCAGGCTGGCACACTGGATCCCACATTTGTGCCGTGCCTCTTCGTTTTCCAGGGCTTTCCGGGGGGTGACACGAATCAGGCTGCGAACTATGGTCCTGCTTCCGGGAGCGCCTGCCCCGGGCCACTCCCCTCTATATTTATTTTCGGGTTGCAAGTGCCCCGGCACTTCGTAGTGCCCAGCACTCAACAATGGAACCTGACGGTGCAGCGGTCGCTCGGCAAGCAGTGGGTGCTGGAAGTGGGCTACGTCGGCACGCACGCGGTGCATCTCCGCGAGACGCGCGATAACTTGCAGTCTCAGCGGGCTTCAGCGTCAGATCCGGTAGTTGTTCCCGGTGCCAACTGCGACGGATCGGTTCTCGGTCCTAGCGCAACGTGTTCGATCACCACCAATACATTCAATAATGCGGTGGCACGTTCGCGGGTCCAGGGGATCAACGGCTACGCGGGCTTCCAGCTCTTCGCCAACGACGCTTACTCGCACTATCATTCGCTTCAGACTACCGTCTCGCGGCGCTGGTCGGCAGGTTACTTCCAGGCTGCTTACACGTGGTCGAAGTCCACGGATGCGACTTCCTCAGGCAATACCGCGTTCAACACCGCTTTCAACGACGAGTTCACGCTTGATGCTTCACGCGGTCTCTCGGACTTCGACCGCACTCACCGCTTTGTGGTGAGTTACCGCTACGACTTGCCGTTTTACAGGGGCGCTACGGGCTGGACGGGACGGCTGCTGAGCGGCTGGGCGTTGAGCGGCATCACCACTTTCCAGTCCGGCACGCCGTTTTCAGTGACGGATTCGGGCGCGGGAAGCGGTTTCTTGGGGCTAGGTTTTACGCCGGGCACGCTCTCTGGCAGCCTCGCAAGTGGGAGCACGCTCGCGAGCGCCGTGACCACCGGCGACATCCATAAGCGGATTGATGGGTATTTGAATGTGAATGCCCTTACCACTGCCCCACTTCTTTATCCAGCTCAATGCGATCCCATCAACAATCCTGCTCAGTTTGATCCTAACTTCTGCACTACAGATTTCGGCAATCTTGGCCGAAACGTTTTCCGTGGTCCGCGTCAGCAAAACTGGGACTTCTCACTCATCAAGAACTTCAAGCTAACCGAGCGGCAGGCTCTACGCTTCACCACGGACTTTTTCAACATCTGGAATCACGCGAACTTTGGGAATCCAACGATCAATGACGTGGAAAGCATCCCACACGATCCGATTACCGGCCAGCCGCTAACGACCGGGCCGTTCGGCAAAATCATCAGCACCGTCGGTACGCCGCGGTTGATTCAGTTCTCGCTGCGCTACGCGTTTTAAGAGCTAACACCAAATTGTCTTTTCTCCGGGGGCGTCCGTCGCTGCCGCGCTTTGGCCTTCCCGCCTAGAATCTTGGCTTGAGGCAGTCTGGATCCAAGGATTGCAGTTTCCTTTGTAACTGGCTAGGGGTGCTACCATCTCTCCTGGATTTCATCCATGACCCGCATAGCGTCCCGCATTGGGCAACTGAACGGCGAAGGCGCGCTGGCCGTCTATTCGCGCGCCAAGGAACTCGAACGCGCGGGGCGTTCGATCATTCACCTCGAGTTGGGTGAGCCCGATTTTCATCCCGCTGCGCCGATTGTCGATTCACTGCGTAACGCGGTGGCAGCAGGCCGCGACCGGTACTGCTCGACGCGAGGCCTGCCCGCTTTGCGCGAAGCCATTGCTGAGTATTTGAAGCACACGCGGCGGCTTGATGTTGCTGCGGAACAAATTATCGTTGCGCCCGGCTGCAAGATGGCCCTGTCTCTGGCCATGATGGCGCTCATCGAGCCGGGCGACGAAGTGCTGTATCCCGATCCGGGTTTTCCTATCTACCCCTCGTTCACGCGCGGCCTAGGCGCGACAGCCTTATCTTTCGGCCTGGAGGAGAAAAATCAGTTTCAGCCAGACTTGGAAGAAATCGCTGCGAAGATCACGCCGCGCACGCGCGTCCTCATTTTCAATTCGCCCAATAATCCTACGGGAACTGTTTTTAGCCGTGCGGCGCTCGAAGGAATTGCCGCCTTGGCCCACAAGCACGACTTATGGATTGCTTCTGATGAAATCTACGCGCGCATTCTTTTCGGCGGCGAATACCAGTCGATCTGGTCGCTGTCCGGCATGGCCGATCGCACAGTGACCATTGACGGCTTCTCGAAGAGCTTTGCGATGACCGGCTGGCGCTTGGGTTATGCCGTCGCTCCTGTGCACGTCATCGATGCGATGGATCTGCTCGTTTTGAACACGTTTACTTGCGCCGCGGAGTTCACCCAGGTTGCAGCCATCGAAGCGCTGCGCGATTCCGCCAGCGCTGTAGATGCCATGGTGGCGGAATACCGCAAACGGCGCGACGTCTTCGTGGCCGGTCTGAACCAGATTCCGGGATTTCGTTGCCAGGCCCCGCAGGGCGCCTTCTACGCTTGGGTCAATATCGAAGACACGGGGCTCTCGGCCGAAGAAGTACAGACAATTTTGCTGGAGGAAGCAGGCGTCGCGGGAATTGCGGGAGCCGCTTTTGGCGAAGGCGGCCGGAATTATTTGCGTTTCTCGCTGGTCAGCGCCCGGAACCTGCTCGAAGACGCGCTCGAACGCATGCAACGCGTTTCGCTCCACTGGCGCGCTGCAGTTTCCCGGCGGTAAGAATGCATCAAGAGGATTCCGCAAGAATGAAAACGCTGGCTCGCATTCTCTTAGCCGCCTTCCTGGCGAGTTTTGCCGCGGTGAAAGCGCGCTCCCAAGCGACGCCGTTCCCCCACGGTGACGTCCAGAAGATTTACGACCGCCTGCTGCAGCAAATCGACCGCATTCCCATTTACGACAATCACTCGCACGCCACATTCCCCGACGATTCCGACATGGACGCGCAGGCCGCCCCGCCGGACGAAAGCTCCGTCATCCGCTTGCGCGACGATAATCCAGAATTCGTGGCCGCGGCTAAGGCGCTTTTCGGTTATCCCTACGACGACTTCAAGCCGGAACATGCCAAATGGCTTGTCGATAAGAAGAAGGCCGCCGAAGCTTCAGGCACCACCGCGTATTGGGACAGCATTCTGGACAAGCTGAACATCGAAACTTGCCTTGCCAACCGCGTGGCTCTTGCACCCTATCTCAACCCCAAGCGCTTTCACTGGGTTTTCTTCGTCGATTCTTTTTTGTTCCCCTTCGACAACCGCAACCAGATCGCCAAGAACGGTGACATGGCTGTTTACATCCCGCTCCAGGAAAAAGTTCTTCAGCGATACATGAGACAGGAGGGCGTGAGCGGATTGCCCGCAGACCTCGCAGGCTACGAGAAGTTCGTGCGCCAAACGCTAGCGGATAATCAAAAGAAAGGCGGCGTGGCCATGAAGTTCGAAGCCGCCTATTTCCGGTCACTTTATTTTGCCGATCCGCCAGGCGAGAAAGCCGAAGCCATTTACGCCAAGTTCCGCTCAGGCGGCGTTCCCTCCGAAGAGGAGTATCGAACGTTTCAGGATTACGTTTTCCGCGTGCTCGTCGATCAAGCTGGAACGCTGAATCTCCCGGTTCATTTCCACAGCGCCGTGGGCATCGGCGATTACTTCAGCTTGACCAACGGCAACCCGCTGAACCTGGAAAACGTGTTACGCGATCCGCGCTACAAGAATGTGAAGTTCGTGCTGATTCACGGCGGGTATCCTCACACGCTCGAAGTGATCTGGCTCACCGCCGCAAAGAACGTGTACACGGATTCTTCATTGATGGGTTATTACGTTTACCCTTCCGAGCTCAAGAACATCCTCAAACAGTGGATTTCTCTATATCCCGAAAGAATCATGTTTGGGTCCGACGCTTTTCCATTTAACGACGCTGTTGGAGCGGAGGAAACGTTTTGGCTGGCCGCGCGTTCCGCGCGCACTGCTATTGCGGCGGCGCTCGCTGAACTCGTCGCGGAGGGCGCTCTCACCGAGGCGAAAGCGCTCGAACTCGCGCACATGTATCTGCACGACAACGCCGCAAAGCTCTATGGAGACCGAAAATGAGCGCGCTAATACAACTGAAATACATCGCCTGGAAAAATGTGGAGCATGAAGAGCTGAATCCGCTCATCGGCCGCGAAATGGTGGTCGGCGAGAAGATCATGCTGGCGCGCGTGCTGATGAAAAAGGGGGCGCACGTGCCTTTGCACCATCACCACAACGAACAGGTCACCTATATTCTCGAAGGCGCGCTGAAGTTTGCGATCGACGACAAGGAAATTGTTGTGCGTGCCGGCGAGGTTCTGTGCATCCCCTCAAACATGCCGCACGAAGCGTGGGCGCTGGAGGATACGATGGACCTCGACGTGTTCGATCCGCCGCGCGAAGATTGGCTGAACAAGACCGACAATTACCTGCGCCACGGCCGCTGAGCTTCGGCGGCTTTCCAAGGCGTGCAGTTCTCCCCGTTACCAAGATCTGCATGATTTAGCTACTTAACGATTCGGTATACTGGTGTGACGGTTACTTTGCGGAGGCGATTTCTTCGACGATGGATTGCGCGACGGCGCGCGGGTCAGCAGCCGCAAGAATCGGTCGACCAACCACCAGGAAGTCTGCGCCTGCCCGAATTGCTTCCGTGGGAGTTGCCTTCCTCGCCTGATCGTCGGATTTGGGCTCCACGGCGGAGTCTTTCGGGCGCACTCCAGGTGTGACGATCAGAAAATCAGGGCCGCAAGCTTTGCGGATCGCTTTGGCTTCCTGAACGGAAGCGACTACACCATCGACTCCGGCTTTCTTGGCGAGCTGCGCGAGCTTTACGACGCGGAGTTTCGGCGCCCCGCCAATTCCAACTTCCTTCATCCTCTTGTGGTCCATGCTGGTGAGAATAGTGACGGCCAGTAGTCGTGGCCGGTCAGCGCCCATGGGCACGCCCGCGCTGATGGCCTGCGCCGCGGCTTCCATCATGGCTTTGCCGCCGAGCGCGTGCACATTCAGGAGCTCCACGCCAGACATCGCGGCAGCGGAAAGCACCGCGCCAGCAACGGTGTTTGGAATGTCGTGGTATTTCAGGTCGAGGAAGACGCCAGACCCGAGCGCGGCGATCTCCTTAACCGCGGATGGTCCGGCAGCGGTGAAAAGTTGGTTGCCGATCTTGAACATGCCCACGAGATCGGCAACCTGCTTTGCGAATTTGACGGCGGAGGATAGCGAATCGAAATCAAGCGCGACGATCAGGCTGCTGCGGGGATGAGCATCGAAGGTCGTCTGGGTCATGGGCGACCCCGGCTCCTTCGGGGTCAGTTCTTTACGTTCTTTGCCGGCAATTCCAGGAGTTCGAGGCGCACCTGGTTCACGCCGGAATGAATCAAGCCGATTTTCCGGGCGACACGATAGGATACATCAATTTCGCGCCCCTCCTGATAAGGACCACGATCGTTGATGCGCACAAGCTCAAACTTTCCGGTGCGAGGGTTCACGACACGCAGTAAGGACCCGAAGGGGAGATGAGGATGCGCGGCGGTCAAGGCTTCAGAATCGTACAGCTCACCATTGGCGGTCTTGCGCCCATTGAACCCGGGGCCATACCAGCTGGCATTGCCTACCCAGGTCTTGATCGGCTTCACGGGTTGGTTGAGGTGCGCCACGAGGGGGGCTTCCATCGCCGGAGCGACGAGGAACATTAGGAGCACCCAGCGGAACGCAGCCCAAAACATGAAAAGTCGATGTCTCATAGTGTGTTCTTTTTGCTACTAAATCCAGAAAAGTGTAGCAGAAAGGGCTCGTTATGTCAACCGTTTTCTGCTGCGAATCTGTCCTTTATCTCATTCACAGTAAATAACTTAGCTCGTTCTAGGACGTTCGTAAGGGCCTCAGAAAGGCGCTCACTGGCCATCGGGTCAGCAAAGCTGGCGGTTCCTACCTGTACAGCCGAAGCGCCCACAGAGAGGTATTCAAGCACGTCTTCGGCCGTCTCGATGCCTCCCAGCCCAATAATTGGTGTCTTGACGGTCTTCCTCGTTTCCCAGACCAGCCTCAAAGTGATGGGCTTAATCGCTGGGCCGGAAAGACCCCCGGTTGGGCACCCTAGGCGGGACTTCCCGGTGCGGAAGTCCAAGGCCATGGCTGGGTAGGTATTTGCCACTGTCAGGGAATCGGCTCCCGCCTCCTCGGCCGAACGGGCGATAAGTCCAATGTCTGTAACGAGTGGGGAGAGTTTGACCCAAAGAGGACGCTTTGCGGCGGCTTTCCGGGCCGTCCCAACTACCTCAGAGACTTGGGAGGGGTCGCTGCCGAACTGCATGCCCCCCTTTTTCACGTTAGGGCAGGAGATGTTTAGTTCGTAGGCTGCCAGCCCCTCAGCGTCCTCTAGGACCCGAATGACTTCGATGTAGTCCTCGAGGGTGTAGCCGAAGACGTTGGCGATTACGGCTGTATCAAATTTGCGTAGGGCAGGGAGTTTTTCCGCGACGAAGGCCCGGACCCCCACGTTCTGAAGGCCGACGGCGTTGAGTAGGCCGGAGGGGGTCGGGTAAAGGCGGGGAGGAGGGGCCCCTTCGATGGGCTCTCGAGAAAGGCCTTTGGTGACAAAGCCGCCGAGGCGGTTCAGGTTGACGAGTTGAGCGTATTCAAGGCCGTATCCAAACGTGCCGCTGGCGGCGAGAATAGGATTCCGCAGGCGCAACGCGCCGATTTGCACGCTGAGGTCAACAGGACCAGCGGAAGTCACTTCGCGCAGAATAACATGAACTCCTATTCCCTGCGAAGTCGAGTGGTGATTCTTTCCTCTAACCAAAGGGAGAGCCACAGTGCCGCAAGCAGAAGAAAGAGCCAACGGAGTGCAAAGAGATCCAGGCTTGCTCGAAGCCAAAGCGATTGCTCGTAGGGAGAGCCAGGCGGACTAACAGCCCGAATCACAATTCGCCAGACGGTACCAGCTGTGATCAATACCCAGACACACAAAATGTATAGCCTCGGAGCACCCCTTCTCCTTTCGAGCGAAAAAACAATTAGCAAAACGACAAGAAAATCAGGAAACCAGTGGATTCCGAAGTGCAACATTCCCACGGTGAACCACTTGGCGTACTCATCGTCGTCCCATGAAGGTCGGGGCATGAGGAACCAGCCGAAGATGAATAGGGCCACAATCCAAAGCGCCGCAATGAACAGGCGTCGTCTCTTACTGGTCATAAACCGCGAAGCCTCAGAGAAATCTATCTTATGACGACGGGTCTCACTTGAGTGGGGCGAGGTTTGGGTTTTGTTAGCGCTTCGGAGAGGATGCGGCCGTCGCGGGGGGCAAGGGTAATGCCGCAAAGGGCGGCCAGCGTGGGAGCGATGTCGGCAGGAGTGATGGACTGAAAGTATTCGCCGGGCTGAATGCCAAAACCCATCAACATCACGGGGACATGCTGATCGTAATTGTAAGGAACCCCGTGGCCGGTGCCGTAAGAGCGCGGCTTCCCCGCAGGCGTGCTATCGAGTAACCAATATGGCTTCGGCACGATGAAGAGATCACCGCTGCGGCCAGGGAAATGGCCTAGGGCAAAGGCTCGGAGTGTAGGGCTTTGCGTGGCGGGGCGATTGGTTAATTCTTCGGCTCGATAAACGGCAGAGACGCCGGGTTGCGACAGCGCGGCATCGAAAACAACCTGCATGGCAGCGTGATCGTGCTGCAAT
>CAZGBQ010000089.1:13080-15112 GCA_964524045.1 uncultured Acidobacteriaceae bacterium | reverse complement strand
TGCCTGCCTACGAATGGGCCTTCGGCGATGTGAATCCTCCGGTGCATGCTTGGGCCGCGTGGCGCGTCTACAAAATTGAGAAGCGCGTTCGCGGTGTCGCCGATCGCATCTTTCTCGAAAGCGTCTTCCACAAACTTCTGCTCAACTTCACATGGTGGGTGAATCGCAAAGACGCCGAGGGGATGAACATCTTCCAGGGCGGATTCCTGGGGCTCGATAACATCGGCGTATTCGACCGCTCCGCTCCTTTGCCGACCGGCGGCCATCTCGAGCAGTCCGATGGAACCAGTTGGATGGGCATGTATTGCCTCAACATGCTCGCGATCGCTCTCGAACTCGCGAGGGAAAACCCCGCCTACGAAAGTGTGGCCAGCAAGTTTTTCGAACATTTTGTTCACATTGCGCACGCCATGAACGATCGCGGCGGCGAAGGCATCGAGCTTTGGGATAAGGAGGACGGCTTCTATTACGACGTGCTCCACTGCCCGGGCGGACAACGGCATTATCTCAAAGTGCGTTCCCTTGTGGGGTTGATCCCACTGCTGGCGGTCGAAACGTTGGAACAGGATATTGTCGACCGCTTGCCCGGCTTCAAACGCCGCATGCAGTGGTTCATCGACAATCATCCGGACGTACCCCACCACATTGAGACCCAACAAACTTCGGCCCGCGGGACTCGCCGCCTGCTCTCTCTCGTGAATCGAGAGCAGCTTCAGAGCGTGCTGCGCTACATGTTGGACGAGTCCGAGTTCTTCTCACCGTTCGGCATTCGCGCAATCTCTCGCTTCCACAAGGAAAACCCATACACCATGCGTGTGAATGGGAACGAACACCGCGTCGACTACGAGCCCGCCGAGTCCTCCACCGGGCTCTTCGGAGGCAACTCGAACTGGCGCGGCCCGGTGTGGTTTCCGATCAATTTCCTCTTGATCGAAGCTCTCCAGAAGTTTCATCACTTTTACGGCAATAGCCTTACGGTCGAGTTGCCGACGGGTTCCGGACGCCAGGCTTCTTTATGGCAAGCTGCGGCTGAAACCTCCCAAAGGCTGACGCGTATCTTCCTCCGCTCGAACGAGGGCCAACGGCCTGTCTATGGCGGGCTTGAAACATTTCAGAATGACCCGCACTGGCGCGACCTCATTTGTTTCCACGAATACTTTCACGGAGACAATGGCGCCGGCATCGGCGCGAGTCATCAAACTGGCTGGACCGGACTGGTTGCCAAGCTCATTGAGCAAAGTGGCGACGGAATGTGATAGGACGTATCAAATACGACTAGCGGATTCAAGGAGAAAGCAATGCAATCTATGACCGACACTAATAGGAGTGCAACGGCCACGGACCGTGAACTGGTCAAGGCTGTCGCCGTGATTCCCGGCAAGCCCAACACGATTCATCTGCGCGAAGTTCCAAAGCCAAAAGTTGACGACATGCCGAACGGCCAAGGTGTTTTGATCAAAATCCTACGCGTGGGCGTGGACGGCACCGACAAAGAGATAAACGCCGCCGAGTATGGCGCAGCCCCGGCCGGGGACGATTATCTGATCATCGGCCACGAGAGTTTTGGGCGTGTCGAAGCCGTAGGGTCGAATGTCACTGAGTTCAAAGCGGGAGATTATGTAGCCTTGACCGTGCGCCGCCCCGGTGGGAGCCTCTACGACCAGATTGGCACGTATGACATGACGACCGACGACACTTACTTCGAGCGGGGGATTAATCTCCGGCATGGTTTCTTGACCGGGTACGTTGTGGACGAACCGGAATACATCATCCGCGTGCCGGAGAACCTGAAAGAAGTCGGCGTTCTCATGGAGCCGATGAGCGTGGCGCAAAAAGCGATTGAGCAAGCCTACCGGATTCAACAGCGGCTCCGCGTGTGGAGGCCGAGGCGCGCCGCGGTCCTAGGCGCGAGCACGCTCGGACTCCTATCTACGCTCGTCTTGCGCCTTCGCGGGCTCGACGTCACCACGTTCGGCAACACAATGCCGCCCTTCCTGAACTCCCGGCTTCTCGAAGAATTGGGCGCACGTTA
>CAZGBQ010000089.1:0-12980 GCA_964524045.1 uncultured Acidobacteriaceae bacterium | reverse complement strand
ACACAATGCCGCCCTTCCTGAACTCCCGGCTTCTCGAAGAATTGGGCGCACGTTATATCAGCACGAAAGAAATGTCGCTGACTGATGCCTCCGCAAAATTTGGCCCCTTCGATCTGATTCTTGAGGGCACAGGCTATTCGCCGCTAGTTTTCGAAGCGATGAATGTTCTCGCAAAGAACGGCGTTGTCGCTATGGTCAGCGTCACCGGCGGCGCCCGCCAAATCGAAGTTCCCGCGGATAAGATTAATCTCGGCTTCGTCCTGGGCAACAAAGTGGCTTTCGGCAGCGTAAACGCTAATCGCGAGTACTTTGAATCAGGCGTGAAGGATCTCGCGACCGCTGAACTCCAATACCCTGGCTGGCTGAGAAAACTGCTCACCCATCCGGTGAAGGGTCTGGAAAACTATGCCGAGATGATTCGCTTGCTCACCGAAACCAAGGGCGCGATCAAGGTGTATTGCGAAGTCGCCGCCATCGAAGGCGCGCAGACCGCCGCAAACGCAAGCTAGCGTTCATTTCTCGCCTCGAATCGACAGGCCTGCACCCCCTAGCCGGGCCTCAGGTGGCAAAGGGATTGGCGTTCAGTCAGCTGCCACATCAGATGATTGCTATCACCGGAGGGACACTGGGCGAGTGTCTGGCTCTGCATCGATTGACCAAGTTGTGCGGCATCCATTGGGCCAAGCTGCATATCCCGCTGCGCCCCTTCGTACTGGGTACACTGGAAATGTCTGCGAGACTACCCGCAGTTCTCCATACCCTTCGTGCAAACCATTGACACGTGAGGACAGGACTGCTTAGATTTCTGCAACCACAAACTTGGCACCAACAGAAGAGATGAAGCCGGGACTTTGCAGCAGCGTTACAAGAATCCTAGCCGCGTTGCACGCAAGACTTGCAGTTCCGGAGAGAAAATGACCGCCCCAGAAAAAGCTCCCGAGCCCAACGGTCCTCCGACGTCGACGAGTCGCGCGCAGGTTTTGCTCGAAATCAATAACGCCATTGCATCCCACTTGGAATTGGCCCCCCTTCTGAAGGCCATATCGGAATGTTTGCGCCGCGAGTTGCCGCATGATTTCGCGGGCCTGGCGATTTACGACCTGGAACTCAAGAAACTGCGTATACACGGCCTGAATTTTGAAGCCGGGCAGGACCGTTTTTCGGTTGGGCAGTTGGTGCCCATTGAAGGAACGCCCGGCGGGTTGGCATTCACTTCGCGGCGGCCTGTGCTGCGCCATCGCCCGGACCCCGATGAGTTCCCAGACGAAAGAATGAAAGACGCATTGGAAGCCGGGGTGAAATCGGGGTGCGTGGTGCCGCTGATCTGCCACGGAAATGCGATTGGGACGCTCGCAATCGCGAGCCTGCGCGAGAGCGCCTTCACCGAGGCCGACGCCGATTTTCTGAACCAAATCAGCACGCAGGTGGCGATCGCTGTTGAGAACGCCTTGAACTACGAGAAGCTGCGCGCGGCGGAACGCGAGGTTGTTAAGGAACGAGACCGGTCACAATTGCTGCTGGAAATAAACAATGCAGTTGTCTCTCAACTAGGCCTGAAAGAACTGTTGAAGTCCATGTCGACCAGCCTCCATAGGATCGTTCCACACGATGTAGCTTTCGTAACTCTCTGCGAAGAAGACGGTACGCACCTGCGCGTTCAGGCCCTCGACCTACGCGATCCGCTGAAAGGGCCGTTTGACGAGGGAATTCTCTTTCCTCTGGAAGGTACGCCTGAGGGAGAGGCTGTCCTGTCCGGTCGCCCCGTCTTGGTGGCTGACTCGGCTGATCTGGCGAGATTCTCCCCGCTCACCATTCGCATGGCGGAACAATATGGAGTCCGGTCTGGTTGCACAGTTCCGCTGACTGCCCACGGGCGCACGCTGGGTTCCTTGAGCATGGTGAGTTTCCACGAGGGAGCATTCACGGAAGAGGACGCAAAACTTCTGGACCAATGCTCCAGACAAATTGCGATCGCAGTAGAAAACGCTTTGTTCGTGGCTGATTTGGAAAAGCTGAAAGATAAGCTCGCTCAGGAAAAGTTGTATCTTGAAGACGAAATACGCAGCGAGTTCAACTTCGACGAGATCATCGGCCAGAGCACCGCGCTTCGCAAGGTGCTGCAGATGGTTGAAACCGTTGCCAATAGCGACTCGACCGTGCTTCTGCTCGGTGAGACTGGCACCGGCAAGGAATTGGTCGCGCGCGCTGTACACAATCACAGCCGGCGCAGGCAAAGAACTTTTGTGAAACTCAACTGTGCGGCAATCCCAACGGGCTTGCTGGAAAGTGAGCTGTTCGGGCATGAAAAAGGCGCGTTTACCGGGGCCATCTCGCAAAAAATCGGCCGGCTGGAGCTTGCTGACCAAGGCACTCTTTTTTTGGATGAAGTCGGAGACATCCCCGTCGAGATTCAGCCAAAGCTGCTGCGCGCCTTGCAGGAACGCGAATTCGAGCGCCTCGGAAGCACGCACACAAAGAAGGTAAATGTGCGCCTGGTAGCTGCTACCAACCGCGATTTGGAAAAAATGATTGCGGCACGGGAATTCCGGAGCGATTTGTATTACCGGCTGAACGTCTTTCCCATACGCATTCCTCCGCTTCGGGAACGACCGGGCGATATTCCTTTGCTTGTGCGCTACTTTGCCGAAAAGTTTTCGCGCCAGATGCAGAAGCCGATTGAATCGATTCCCGCGGAATCCATGGCGAAACTGCGTCAATGGCATTGGCCGGGAAACATCAGAGAGCTGGAAAACCTGATCGAGAGGTCCGTTATCCTCACCAACGGAAGCGCATTACAGGTTCCGCTTGCTGAGCTTACTCAACCTCAGACGAACGGTGGGCCCGTAAGCGCACCCACAACTTTGGAAGGAACTGAGCGCGAGCACATCATCAAAACTCTTCGCGAAACCCGGGGCGTCCTAGCCGGGCCGAATGGAGCGGCGACTCGACTCGGTTTGAAGCGAACGACATTACAATACAAAATAAAGAAGCTTGGCATTACCCGCCATCATTGGTGGCCGGCGGCCGCCGAATAGAAATAGCCTATTCCCGGCTACGTGCTGAAGCGCCGCGGTTCCAAATTCTTTTCCGAAAAATCGCTCGTTAGATCGCAGGCCTTGGCGAGGCCTGTTTCGGCGTCGCTGCCCGACTTCCGGCACTCTGCCGAAACATTGGGCATAGTGTTCTGGCAGCCAGCGTTCTCGGTTACTTCCCACATGAAACAACTCAAGGTAAATCAATAGCTTTGAAATGTCTGCCAAGCCTGGGAATTGGCAAAGTGTTTGCCTCTTGTCAGGACATCATGCTCAACCTAATTCCAAGCAGCGAATTGATGGAACTCAGCAGCAAGAATTGGTGGCCCGAGAAGAAAGACGCACGTCACACCATGAGTACACCGAGCGCGGAAGAGTCCCTTCCCCCTGAACAACCAAACCGGCAAGAAACTGGGGTTCCACCGGAGAGCGTGTTCTTCGCTATCGAGTTGGTGTAGGTGAACCCATGCTTCGGATAACGGTGTTGCGGGACGTGCAAGCAGCAACCTTCAAGATGGAGGGAAAACTCACGGACGAATGGGTTGCCGAGGCAGAGAGAGCCTGGACGGCCCTTTCAAATGTCCAGAATCGAGATCGCATTGTGGTTGATCTTTGCGGTGTTTCTTTCGTCAACGATTGCGGTCGGGAGCTTCTGGCGCGGATGCATTCGTCAGGCGCAAAACTAATTGGCGCGGGTCCGATGACCAGCGCGCTCATCGAAGAGGTCTGTCAAGACAAGCGGGCACCCAACCGGAAGTGGCTTCGGAGCGTACTCAGCCTGCTCTTTCTGCTCTTGCTAGCTGGCGCGATGCCAGGCACCAGTGGTTGCTTCAATTGTCAGCAGAATTTGCTTTCAAAGGAGGCACCCTCGGCAATTCAGGAGCGTATAGTACCGATACACCCATCGGCCTGGTCTATCTTCTCCAGGTGACAAGAGTGACGTGACCGCTCTCTCGAAAGGACTCTTCCCATGATCCACCGGCTACTATTCACTTTCTTCGTTTGCTGCAGCCTGACGGTCAGGGCACAGGAGCCAACGTCAAGCGGACCTCCACCGCTTACGCTCGATGAGGCCGTCAAGCTCGCCCAGGCGAACAATCGCGAAGTAAAAAATGCGATATTGACGACAGCCATTGACGAAGACCAAATTGCCGAGGCGCGCACGTACCGACTGCCCTCGCTGAACGTTTACGCTCTTGGTTCGCAGCTTCTCACTCCCGTGGATTTCACATTTCAAAAGGGTGTGTTCGGCGACTTTCCGGGCATCGGTCCCGTGCCGGGAAAAGACACAAAAATTCACACACCCTTACGGCCGACTTTCTACGGCCTGACCCAAGTGTCACAGCCTCTTTCTCAGCAATACAAAATCGGACTCAACATTCGTCAGGCAAAATTAGCCAAGCTTGTGGACGAGCAAAAGCTACGCGGCCAAAGGCAGTCAGTGACGAACCAGGTCAAGAAGTTGTACTACGCGATCTTGCAGACTCAAACCTCGGTCGCCGCCAGCGAAGAGAATCTGAAATTCGATCGTGAGCTGGGGCGCACGACCGAGCAGCTGGTTAAGGAAAAGGCGGCGCTCAAATCGGAAACTATGAGCGTCCAAGCGCGGATTGCGCAAGAGGAGTACAACAACCTTGAACTAACGGACACGCTTGCGAGCCAAAAAGAACAGTTGAATAGTCTTCTCGGACGCGACGTGCGGACTGATTTTTCGGTTGTTGAAGTTCCTGAGGCTACGAGCACGGAAGGCAATTTGGGGGAGGCGCAAACGAAGGCGCTGTCGGCTCGGCCGGAGCTACAAGAAGGTCGTTTGCGACTCCAACAAGCAGAACTTAACCGTCGCATCAAGAAAGCGGATTACATTCCGGATGTAAGCCTGACAGTAAATAATCTGTCGTTGGCCAACGTAAACCTTCTGCCATCCAATGTCGTTTCGGCGGGCATGCTGGTCACCTGGAACCCAATAGATTGGGGGCGGCGGAAACACGAACGAGCCGCAGCCAACAAGCAAATCGAGCAAACGAAAAATGGCGTAAATGATGCGGAAGCGCAGGTTTTAGTTGAAGTGGCGGCGAAGTTCCGCAAGTTGGCGGAGACTCGGGCGTTGCTAGGGGCGGCAAAACTGCAGCTCGAAGCAGAGCGCGAGAAGCTCCGCGTGCTGATGAACCAATACGAACAGAAAGTGGCGCTCTCGAAGGACGTTCTGCAGCAACGATCCGCAGTTGAAAGCGCAACGAGTCAAAACAGTCAGGCATTGTTGTCCTTCTGGGCGGCAAAAGCAGAGTTCGAGAAATCTTTGGGTGAGGAGTAGAACGTGCGAAAGAATTCAGATCCGGGACGCAATTTCGTTTTTATCGCGGCGCTGGCAGCTATCCTTTTCGCAGGATGCGAGCGTGGACAGTCGCCGGCACTTCAACCAATTCCTGTGCGCGCAAGCGCGGTGGGCACGCTCGAAGAAAGCGGCGGACTCAGGTACTCCGCCAACATTGACCCATTTACCCAAGTAAGTCTTGCGTTCAAATCGGGAGGATACGTGGATCGCATCGTTGAGCGGAAGGGCGCCGACGGCCGTACGCGAATCTTGCAGGTTGGCGATCGCGTGTCCGAAGGCGAGCTTTTGGCGCACGTTCGCGAGAGCGAATACGCAGACAAGGTCAACTCCGCGAAGGCCCAGATGGATCAAGCTCAGGCGAATTACGACAAGGCGAAACTCGATTTTGAGCGAGCGGCGAATCTCTACAAAAGCGATAGCTACACCAAGGCCCAGTACGACGCCGCGAAGGCGGCGTTCGATGCCAACGCAGCATCGGTGGAGAGCGCAAAAGCAACCTGGCAGCAAGCGAAGACGGCGCTGGCGGATTGCTCGATTCAGTCACCTCTAACGGGTTGGGTCCTGTCGCGCAACATCGAAGTAGGGACATTGGTGGGAACCGGCAGTCCCGCGTTTGGCCTTGCCGACACGCACTTGGTCAAAGCCGTCTTCGGTGTTCCAGACACGAGAGTCAGCTCCGTAACGCTGGGCGCGCCCCAGATCATCACCACAACGTCTCTGCCCGATGAATTTCACGGGCGGATTACGTCGGTGTCTCCTTCCGCGGACCCGAAAAGCCGCGTGTTTTCTGTTGAGGTGACCATCCCGAATTCTGACAACCGCTTGAAGGCTGGAATGATTGCGACTCTCACCCTGGGAGCCGGCAAGGTCGAACCGGTTACCACCGTTGTGCCCCTTAGCGCTGTCGTGCGATCGACGAAGCAGGCGGATGGATTCGCAGTATTCGTCGTTACCAATCAAAGTGGTAAGAGCATTGCCAGCGAACGGACGGTACAGATTGGGGACACGCAGGGGAATCTGATCAGTGTGACGAAGGGGCTCACCGTTGGGGAACCCGTCGTCATCACCGGGGCAACCCTGATCAAAGACGGTGACCAGGTCAAGGTGATCCCATGACGCGGTTTCAACATAGCGACGTCAGTGTGCAGGAACGGCTGGAGCTGAGGCGCCCAAGGATCTCGAGACTGGGGAGGCTGGTACATGGCTCATAAGAGCGACGCGGAATTCATTGAAAAAACTCATAACACAGCGCGCTTTTTTGTCGAGCACCGACAAATCGCGTGGGTGCTCCTCGTCGGCACAGTTTTGTGGGGCTGGTACGGATACAACTCGATGCCGCAGCGCAAAGATCCCGATATTCCAGTCCGTGTGGCGGTCGCAATGACGCCTTGGCCTGGCGTGCAGGCACAGCAGGTGGAGCAGCTGGTTACGCGGCCAATTGAAGAAAAGATTGCGGAGAATTCTTACATCCACCCTGGGACCGCCGCGGATTACGGGATTCGATCCCTGACACTTCCAGGACTGTCGATCGTGTACGTCCAACTGGATGAAAGCGTCAAAGACACGAAGAGACAGTTCAGCGACATCAATCTAAAACTCAACTCGCTCAACAATCAGCTTCCTCAAGGAGCAGGTCCAATTCAGTTTCTGAGCGACTTCGGGGATACCGCGGCGCTCATGCTCACGATTGCGAGTCCTCGCCTGAGTGACGTGGAGATCGCCATCCGAGCGCGAAGCATTCGGAAGGCCGTAGAAGAAACGCGCGGGAGCATTTCCCATAAGTCAAGCGACCCACGTGTGGCTGCACTTTATTGTTTCCCAGAGTCGGTTTCGCCAGACTCCGTGCGCCGAGGTTTTGATGATTTTATCCAAGAGGCTCAGCAGGATGGCGTTTTTCACGAAGTGCGCCTTTTTGCGCGGCCCGGTTTCATCGGGCTAGATGGGGCTTCCTCTCGCACTGATGACCAGATCCTGGCCTATATCGCGAAGTACATCCGGGAACGCTTGCACGCTTCGGAGGTACACCCTGATGCGTGGGGCCCCATTTTGATTCGCAATACGAATGAGACGGAAAGGAAAGTTGCTGCTGTTGCCGGGGACAAATATAGCTACCGGGAGCTGGACGATTTTACGGACTTGGTGGCGCGAACGCTCATCGGCACGCCGCAAGCCTCCAAGTATCAGCGGGCTGGAGTCTGGCCGGAGCAGATCTATCTCGAATACTCGCAAGACCGGCTGGCGAACTACGGTGTGCAGCCTTCGAAGCTGCAGGATTTGTTGCAAGCACGAAATATCACTCTGCCGGGAGGAGCGCTCGAGGTTGGAAGTGAAAAGAACGTTATCGTTGACCCGGCAGGCGCTTTCAAAACGGCCACTTCCATCGGTGATGTCATCATTGGGGCGTCTTCCTCAGGAAGTCCGGTTTATTTGAGGGACTTAGTGGATATCAGCCGAGCGTACCAATCTCCGCCTAAGTACTTGAATTTCTATACTTGGCGGGATAGCAGTGGAAACTGGCACCGCAGCCGCGCGGTCACGGTGGCGATCTTCATGCGCTCGGGAGAGCAAATCGCAAAGTTCGGAAAAAACATCGACGAAAAGCTGGCGACTGTCCGCCAGTTGCTGCCTCCCGACCTGATGATCGTTCGCACGTCGGACCAGCCGCGGCAGGTCCGAGAAAACATAGATCTCTTCATGGACGCCCTCTATGAAGCGATCGCTTTAGTGGTCCTGGTTTCACTTGTAGGGTTTTGGGAATGGCGGTCGGCCTTGCTGATGGCGCTTTCTATTCCTATCACGCTGGCAATGACTTTTGGGTTCGCCTACCTGCTCGGAATCGACCTCCAGCAGGTGTCCATTGCCACACTGATTATTGCGCTGGGCTTGTTAGTGGACGATCCCGTTGTGGCCGGCGACGCGATTAAACGCAGTCTTGCCGACGGCCAGAAGAGTCTGGTGGCTGCGTGGTTTGGGCCCACGAAACTCGCAAAAGCCATCATGTTCGCGACCGTCACAAACATAGCGGCATATCTGCCGTTCCTGATGCTGACGGGAAACACAGGAGAATTCCTCTACAGCTTGCCGATTGTGATGGCCTGTTCGCTGGTTGCCTCGCGGCTGGTGTCCATGACTTTCATTCCCCTGCTTGGCTACTACCTGCTGCGGCCAAGCACAAAACCGGAACTCTCGGTGGAAGAGCGGCGCCAGCGCGGATTTACTGGTGCTTACGCGCGCGTAGCAACATGGGCCATTGAGCATCGGTGGAAGGTCTTCGCAGGATCCCTCGCGTTTCTGGTTTTGGGAGCCGCTCTCGCGAAGCAGTTGAAGAGCCAGTTTTTTCCAGAGGACGTACAGTACTGGGCAACCGTCGACGTTTGGCTCCCGAACGACGCGCCTCTTACAGCCACAGTAGAAGTAGCGCGGCAAGCGGAAGACGTCATTCGCGAAGCCGCTGCGGCTTACGGCAAGGAACATCTCGGAAAGGACCGCAAGCCGAGACAGATTCTTCACTCTTTAACGACCTTTAACGGCGGAGGAGGCCCGCGTTTTTGGCTGTCTGTTTCACCCGAGATACAACAGCTGAACTACGCCCAGATCGTCTTGCAGGTCGAAGACAAGGAAGACATGCCTGAGTTCGTAGGACCTTTGCGGGCGGCGCTCAGCGCAAAGGTCGCTGGGGCTCGCGTAGACGTCAAGCAGCTGCAGACCAATCCAGTCGAGCAGCCCATTCAGATTCTCCTCTCAAGCCAGGCCGATGTAGCTACCGACCAGGAAGCTCAAAATCTTCGAACCCTCCGGGAACTTGCGGGAAAGGTCGAAAATATTTTTCACGAGGTCCCCATCGCTACGAGCGTTCGCAACGACTGGGGCGAAGAAACGACTTCGGTCAGACTGGAAATCGATCCAGATCGCGCGAATCTTGCCGGCATCACTAACGCCGATGTCGCTTATTCGACGACCACAGCTCTAAGCGGGATGAAAGTAACCACGCTGCGTGAGGGCGACAAGCAGATTCCAGTAGTAGCGCGTCTTCGCTCAGGGGAGCGCGCTCAGCTTTCTGATGTGCAAAACCTCTATGTTTATTCGTCGCAGAGCACGCAAAAGGTTCCTCTGGTTCAGATTTCCTCGATTCACAACCTCCTGGAGTCGCAGAGAATCCGTCGCCAGGAACATTTCCGCACCATCAGCGTGGAGTGCAGTCCAATTGCCGGGGCTCTTTCCTCCGAAGTGCTCAATGCGGCGATGCCCAAACTCAAGGCATTCCAGGAGTCCCTTCCTCCGGGCTACACGATGAGTATCGGCGGAGAGAAAGCCAAACAAGTCGACGGCTTTCGCAACTTGGCTGTTGTCATGGGCATCTCCGTTGCGGCAATTTTCCTCGCGCTTGTCCTGCAGTTCAATCATGCCGTGAAGCCGCTCCTTGTTTTCGCGGCCGTTCCCTACGGAACGATGGGCGCTCTTCTCGCACTCTTCATCATGGGGACGCCTTTTGGTTTCATGGCATTTCTCGGAGTGGCGAGCCTCGTCGGCGTGATTGTAAGTCACGTGATCGTTTTGTTCGATTTCATTGAGGAGATGCACGAGAAGGGCGAGCCATTGGAGCGTGCACTCGTGGACGCAGGAATCATGCGGCTTCGGCCGGTTATGATCACCGTAGGCGCGACGGTTTTGGCCCTCTTTCCGCTGGCCTTGCACGGCGGGCCACTGTGGAAACCATTGTGCTATTCGCAGATCGGGGGCCTCGGCGTCGCCACTTTCATCACCTTATTGCTGGTGCCGGTCCTGTACGCCATCTTTGTCCTCGATTTGAAAATTGTGAAGTGGGAAGGCCCGACTGAATCACACAAGGAGCAAACCATATGAGATACAAAAGGACCATCGGCCTGGCATCAACTCTTGTAGCCGGAGTCGTGAGTTTCTGCGCTGGACGTTTGCTTGGCAGCCCTCGCCCCCAGTTAGAGCAGACTGCGCGTTGCACCGTGGTCGCTCCAAGGGAGTGGGGCGAGTACATCGGCGCAGGCTCGTACGGTCTGGAATTCAAAGACGAAAAAGGGACCATCCGCTTCGTAAAACAGTTTTCCTGTGGCCTCGAGGGAGCACCAAACGTGAGCCTTGAAGTGCAGAGAAAATAGCCACGGGTCGCCGCTGAACTTGCTTAGCTATTTTGCGATCGAGTTTCCAACAGGCTTAACGTTGTGAAAGCAACGTGGCGAAGCGCGCGTCCAAATCCTCCGAACTTGCGAGACTGTTCGTCTCGCCTGCGCTGCCCGCCAGGCTTTCGGCACTTTGCCGAAGAGATTCGGCAGCCGGGTTGGGCAGTTCCTCGGGGCTGACTAAACTAGAGCATCCAAACCCTGCCAAATCAATGGACTCCGAGTCCCCTCCAAGCGCGGGACATTGGCAGGGCGGTTGCACTTTCCGAAGGTATGACCATGTTGATCGCAGAAAACATCAAGACTGGAATAGCGCGCAAGAGTGCCAAGCGTCAGGGCAAGTTCTTCTACCTTTTCCTTTGCCAGGTCTTGTTGTTGGTGTCGTTTCCCTACTTGGAGCACCCGGGGCTGCCCATGGTGCTCTTTCGGTCCCTCGGGGCAGTGGCATTCGTTTCTGGTGTATACGCTGTGAGTGACAGGCGCGCCCAATGGATCACAGCGCTTGCTATTGCCATCCCGGCCGGTGTGCTGAACGCGGTGTTTGCGTTCCGGCCTGATCCGCGAATCGCTGTCCTGACTCTGGTTTTCACAATTCTGTTCGTAGTTTTCACGCTGGTGTCGTTGCTGCATGCCGTCGTCCGCGCGGAAAGAGTCACGCACGACACGATCTACGGCGCCCTAAGCGTTTACCTCCTAATGGCAATTGCATGGGGTGCGGCGTACATGCTGCTGGTGACCATTCAACCTGGGGCCATCGTTATGGACGCTGCTCGCCACCCGAACCATACGATGGACTGGTTCGATTGCGTGTTCTACAGCTTCGTGACGCTTACCTCGCTGGGTTATGGCGACATTATTCCCTTGACCGCGCAAGCTCGCTCGCTTTCGATTCTCGAAGCCGTGAGCGGCATCATGTATGTTGCCGTCCTTATCGCTCGTCTTGTAGGTGTCCACGCCGCCACGAAATCTCAAGTGCATGCTCAGGCCTCCAGTTTCGATGCGACTTCAGAAAGGACTAAGGAACAAACCATATGAACCAGACTTCGCTCGCTCAGAACCAGGTTGCTGATGTTCAGACAACTTCTTGCTGCGTCGTCGGCGGAGGGCCCGCCGGCGCCATGCTTGCTCTTCTCCTCGCGCGCCGCGGCGTTCCCGTGACTCTCCTCGAAATGCACAAGGATTTCGATCGCGATTTTCGCGGTGACACCGTTCATCCCTCCATCCTGGAAGTCCTCGATCAGATCGGCCTCGCGGATAAACTGCTCGAGATTCCTCACAGCAAAATCACCGGCCCCACGCTTCAATTTGCAAACGGTCCTTTTCGCCCCTTCGATCTCGGCCGACTCAAAACGCGCTTTCCCTACATTGCGATGATTCCCCAGGTTCGTTTCCTGGAATTTATCACTGGCGAGGCCGCGAAGTATCCGGAATTCCAGGTGGTAATGCATGCTCAGGTGCAGCACTTGATCGAAGAAAATGGCACCGTTGTCGGCGTGCGCTATCTTGGCGGCGACGGCGCAGAACACGAACTTCGTGCCAAATTGACGGTAGGGACCGATGGGCGCTTTTCCGTCGTGCGCCGTCTGGCTGGCTTCGAGCCCATCAAGACCGCTCCGCCTATGGACGTACTCTGGTTCAAACTGCCAAAACTGCCCGGCGAGCCCGACGTTACTGCTGGAGCATTTGGTGGTATCGGGCGAGGGCGCATTTTCGTCCTGCTGGACCGCGATGACCATTGGCAGGCAGGTCTGGTCTTTCCCAAGGGCCAATATCAAGCCTTGCGTGCCCAAGGAATAGAAGCTGTTAGGAAGAGCTTGGCTGAAACCGAACCGCGCTTTGCGAATCACGCTGAAACACTGACGGATTGGAACCAGTTAAACCTTCTCTCTGTGGAATCCAACCGCTGCCCTCTCTGGCACAAGCCGGGCGTGCTCGTTATAGGCGATGCAGCGCATGTGATGTCGCCAGTGGGAGGAGTAGGCATCAATTACGCCATTCAAGACGCTGTCGTTGCGGCTAACGTCCTGGCGGCTCCTTTGAAGTCCGGGACTGTCTCTGAAACTCACCTCGCTGAAGTGCAACGCCAGCGCGAATGGCCCACGCGCGTCATTCAACGCATGCAATCCGCCATGCAAGACAATCTGATCATTCGCGCTCTTCAATCGACGCGCCCAGCCACAGTCCCCTGGCAACTAAAGCTCTTACTTAAGATTCCCATTCTGCGCGATATTCCATCTCGTTTGATCGCCTTCGGCCCTCGCCGCGTTCGCCTCCAGGAGGCTTAAGAGCGAGTCCTACGGCAGCGAGGGAGTTGGAAGTGCTTTATAATGAATAGTGCACTTCATGTCGGGGCGTAGCGCAGCCTGGTAGCGCGCCTGCCTTGGGCGCAGGAGGTCCCGAGTTCAAATCTCGGCGCCCCGACCACGATTCTGCGACAGCCCAAGCAATATTAGTCAGAAGGCT
>CAZGBQ010000088.1:0-15125 GCA_964524045.1 uncultured Acidobacteriaceae bacterium | reverse complement strand
CGGAACCCGTCGTCGCCGGAATTGCGCGTTCCCTTCGACCGGGTGGCCGCTTCGTTGCCGAATTCGGTGGCAAAGGCAACACCGCGCGATTTCTCGCCGCCGCTTCGCGCGCTTGGACGCGCATGGGATTCTCCGGCGCGATGCCTCATCCTTGGTTCTATCCGGGCCTCGCCGAATATGCCACGTTGCTCGAAGGCCGCGGATTCGAAGTCACTCACGCCACCCTCTTTGATCGTCCTACACCTTTGGAAGATAGCGAACTTGGCTTGCGCAACTGGATCGGGATGTTCGGCGACAGTTTCCTCCAGGCGCTTTCCGGCACGCAGCGCGAGCAGTTCAAAGGCGCCGTCGAACAAGAGGCGCGGCCGGCGTTGTTTCGCGATTCGCGCTGGTTTATGGACTACCGCCGCCTGCGCATCGTCGCTACCCGTCTCTGAGTTTCCGCGGCTGGAGTACGCCCAGCTGCGCTGGATCGTGCCGCCCTTTGCGCGACCGTGAGAATTGCAATCAACGCCATGAATATGTAGCGTAGAAGTTCTGAGTTTAGTTTCAGGGCTGAATCAGGAGCCTGGTATCGCGCATCCAACTTTGCGTGGATTGGGCGGGCGCAGGAGAGGAGAGACCTGATGTCAGAGGTTGCAACGTTTGGGGCGGGGTGCTTTTGGGGAGTCGAGGCGGCGTTTCAGCGCGTTCCGGGCGTAATTGACACAGCTGTGGGCTATAGCGGAGGACATACAGAAAATCCAAGCTACCAGGACGTGTGCACCGACGAAACAGGCCATGCGGAAGTAGTGCAGGTGACGTTTGATCCGGCCAAGGTGAGCTTCGAGCAGCTCCTCCAGGTGTTTTGGGGCATACACGATCCAACACAGCTAAACCGGCAGGGGCCGGACGTGGGCACGCAATACCGGACAGCGATTTTCTTTCACTCACCGGAACAGGAAGCGATTGCCAAGAAGTCCCGCGCCGCGCTGGAAGCGAGTGGCAAGCTCAGACGGCCTCTAGCGACGGAGATTACGCCAGCGGGCAAGTTCTACCGCGCGGAAGAGTATCACCAGAAGTATCTGCAAAAACGCGGCGCAGCCTCGTGCCATTTCTGATTGAGGCAGCCATCACCGAGCTATAACCAAACCCAAAGGAAGCGAAACCGGCTGAGAAACCAATGAGAGGCTCGCTCTCTTCGGACAGAGCGATGCCTAGGCCCGCATTGGCACCGGTGCTCTTTCGTCGGCCCAATTGTGTGTGACTCGATGCGTTGCCGTTGGTAGTGTTGCCTCCGGCGCGAACGGGACACCCAGGAAATCGACTTAGCTGCTCTGCAAGAGCAGGTTGATACGAGCCTGTTGAGCGCGCCGGACATGGTTGCGAATGGCCGCCTCAGACGCGGCCGGGTTGCGCGCTTCAATGGCGTCAACAATTGCCTTGTGCTCCGGCAAAGCCGTTTCGCGGCGTTCGGTGCCAACGCGACCAGCGGGTTGCAGGAGAAGCATCGCGGTTTGGATGTACTCGAGCATCTTCAAGATGTAGCGATTATGCGAACAATAGTAGATCGCTTCGTGGAAGCGCCGATTGTGGTCCGCCAACTTTCCCGGATCATCGAGAATTTGTTCTTCCAGTTCGAGCATGTTCCGGAGCGCCAGAATCTCTATATCGGAGGCGTTTCGCGCCGCCAAAGCGGCCGCCGTCCCTTCGAGAACCTCGCGCACCGCGTACAGCTCCATGACGCTTTGATAGTCCAGCTTGGTTACGACGCGCCCGCGCGCGCTATCGACGGAGACCAATCCGTCGGCTTCAAGCGCCGCGATCGCCTCGCGCACGGGTGTACGGCTCATATTGAGCAAAGCAGCTAATTCGCTCTCAAGGACTCGGGCGCCCGGCTGCAGCTTGCCAGTTGCAATTGCCTTTCGGAGGAGCTCGTAGGCTTTGGCTCCGCGAGAGCCCTTGCCCCCGGCCTGGTCCGGCGTGAATTCCGGAAGAGTCGCCCCGCCTTCGAATCGATTAGCGTCGAGCGTAGGCCGGCGATTCTGATTCGTCGCGGCTTCTTTCTTTCTGGATTCTCTTACGGGACGTCGCATTAATTTGGCTCCTCGAAATCGCCGGGACGCGGGAAATGAAGGCCGCGTAAGCATGCAAATGGATCCAAGTCAACCAGCGTCTTGATCGCACTTGCGTGACTTTGGCCTGCAAGCCGTTTTCTTCGATACGGTTCGCGAGTGATATAATACATATGTGTATGCGTGTAGGCAAGTGCATACATTCGTGTTATGATGTGCCGATGCATCGCAACAGACAAGAGGCGGTAGCCGATCGCAATTCAGCCTGCGTCAATGGCGCTGGCTGCGCAGGCTTTTGTCCAATGTGGGGGCGCGCACCGGAAGAATATCTTCTTTCCGGTGTCGCTTCGGAGGAAAGGCGAGAGTTTTCGGGTTGCTGGTCAGAGAATCTTGCTGCGCTTGCACAATCCAAAATCAAAGTAACAGGAGAAAGAAGTGAAGAACAACAGCAGCAAATCTCTGTATATCAAGTCAACCCGAATCATAGTCCGTGGATTGCTGGCGGCGCTCGCGGCGCTGGCAGTTTCCGGCATTGCCTCCGCTCAAGAAACGAAGGACGAGATCACTTTCAACCTGCGGCCGAACCCGGCGGTCGTTGACTGTCTTCGTGCCAATCCCTTTGAGGAGCCGCGCGCTCAGGCCACGGTCATTCGTGGCAAGCAGAATGACACGTTAATTCTGGACCTGGACGGAATCAAGCCGGGTCTCGCGTTTGACTTGTTCACCGTCCAGAACAGCTTCTTTCAGGCCAATGGCACCAAGGACCCGAATTTCACGGGAAGCTTTGGTTTGGCCTGGTATCAGTCCGATATCAAGATCGGCCAGCAAACGGATGAGGGCCATGTCCAGATCAAGACGATTCTCCTGGACGATATCTTCGGTTTTGACCCCGACGTGCGCCTGGCTCCGACGAACACGTTCCATCTAGGCTTCTGGTTTGACAATCCCCGGGATGCCGCGGCTCTGCCCAGCTGCCACTTCGACCCGACCAAGCCCACGCCGTTCAACGGCGAGCATAGGGCCGGACCGTTTGCCATGCTCAGCGTTCCTGACGCCAAATCCGGGCTGGGGCCACTTTGCACAAGCCCGAACAATTCGACAACGCCAGCCAGCTGCAACGCCAACTGAAGCTGCCGCCGCCTTGGAGAGCGGGGGCGATGAGCGATCGCTCCTCTTTCCATAGCGGCTTGCGGAGGCGCTGGCACAGGTTTTTTTCACTATGCGGCAAGAAATCCACTTGTCTGATTGCCGCGGCGGACTCAATGAGTCGATGCAACGCCATCTAACATGAATCCTATCTCCAAAGGAGGTTGATCAGGCATGTGGATTAGCCTTCGAGTTGCCAGTCAGCGGCATTTGGTGGCGCCGTTGGGGCATGCGCCGACTAACGTACTAATGAAGCTAGTTTCGAGCGGATTCAGACTTGGGAGGAGAAATGAAGGGACGTTTGTGTGATTTTCGAAAGCTGTTAGCGTTCGCCGCGACCATCGGGGTCTTGCTACTGAGGGCGACACTAACCTGCGCCCAAACGGTCGACTATGAATTCAACGATTCGCACTTTCACTTGACCAACAATATTCAGGAAGGTCCCGATATTCGCCATTTTCTAAACATGATGGGAAGCAAAGCAGGCCGAGTAGCTTTGTTCGGGATGCCTTTGCAGCAGCAATGGTCGTATCGTATTGACGGGGACCGTGCGCCCACTTATTACCTGCACAGCGACGCTCCGTTGTACTACTACTCTTTTGCAGATGCTTCGATCGCGATGGCGTACAAGTCGCTGACCAAAGAAGAGCAGATGCGCTTCGATCCCATGATTACCGGGTTTAATCCGTCAGACATGTACGCAGCGGACCACATCCGCAGAGTCCTCCAAACGTTTCCGGGCGTTTTCACAGGCATCGGTGAGTTCATTATTCACAAGGAGTTTGTGTCCGGGAAAATTCCAGGAGAGGTCGCCAGCCTTCAAAACCCGGCGCTCGATCGCATCCTCGATTTTGCCGCCGAAGCGGGCCTGGTCGTGATCCTGCACAACGATATCGACATCCCTTTCGCGAGTGCCGTAGCAAGAGAGCAAATCGAGCCAGTCTACCTCGGTCAGATAAAGGCGCTGTTCAAACGGCACGGGAACACCACCGTCATTTGGGCCCACACTGGATTGGGCCGTGTGGTCGCGCCGCGCAAAGATCACCTTGCGCTTGTCGAAGCAATCCTGAGTGACACTGCGTTTGATCATGTGTACGTGGATATCTCCTGGGACGAAGTGGCGAAATACATTGTCGCCAGCCCGGAAGCCACGAGACAGTGGGCCGAACTCCTACAGCGCCATCCGGATCGCTTCCTATTCGGCACAGACAGCGCGGCCCCCGCCGACCAGTCGAAATACTTGAAAGTCTTTTATCAATACGATCCTTTGTGGAAGTCGCTTGATGAGGAAACCTCGCGCAAAGTTCGCTTGCTGAATTACGAACGAATTTTCAATGAAGCGCGCCGCAAGGTGCGTGACTGGGAGAGCGTCAATGTGCCCCATACCTATGCCAATTGAACAAGGGGGAGAATGAGTGGCGGAGAGGGTGGGATTCGAACCCACGGTACGGTTCCCCGTACGCTCGCTTTCGAGGCGAGTACTTTAAACCGCTCAGTCACCTCTCCGCGGCGGTTGCTAATTCCCATCGTAGCAGAGCCTGTGATTTCTCGGCAATGCGCGCAAAAAACCGCATGCAGAATCCGACAAACTACAGGCGGCGCTCAGCAAAAAACCATTGGATGACCGCAGCGCATTCGGCGGCGAGGATGCCGGAGGTGACTTCGACCTGATGGTTGAGGCGCGAGTCGCACAGGATTTGGAAACAACTACGAACAGCCCCGCCTTTGGGATCGTCGGCACCGTAAACCAAGCGTGGAATACGAGCCTGAATCATGGCGCCGGCGCACATGCTGCAGGGCTCGACTGTAACGTAGAGCGTCGTGTCGGCAAGCCGGTAGTTCCCAAGCAATGGCGCGGCCTCCCGAAGGACAATGATTTCCGCGTGCGCTGTGGGGTCGCAGTCGCGAATTGTGCGGTTACCCGAGCGCGCCAGGATATTCCCGTCGTGCACGACCAACGCGCCAATAGGGATTTCGCCGGCGGCCGCCGCGGAGCGAGCCTCCGCGAGTGCCTCTTGCATGAATGCCACGTCGGAATCCGTCATCGCATTGAGGATACCATGCAGCGTTTGCAATTCACGCGACGAGGTCTCGAAAGATCGGCAGCAGATTGCTTGACAATTCAGGATCGGGGAAACAAACTACAGCCATGAGGGAACTTCTCGAGCGGCTATTCCAGGTGGATTTCATCAAGGGCTTGGCGGTTACCTTTCGGATGCAGAATCCGAAGGAAATTGTTACCGAGCAGTACCCGCTGGAGCGGCCGATGGTAGCGGAGCGCTATCGCGGCGCGCCACGATTGAACAACAATCCGGAAACCGGCGAAACATTGTGCATTGGCTGCAACTTGTGCGCCTTGGCCTGTCCGGAAAACTTGATCGTTGTGGGCTGGTTGAGAGACGACGCGACACGCCGAAAAGTGCTGACAAACTTCACCTACGACACTTCCAGGTGCATGTTCTGCGGGTTATGCGAGGACGCTTGTCCCACTGACGCGCTGGAATTGACGCAGGATTTCGAGATGGCGTACTACACGCGCGAAGGGGCCATCTGGGATCGTCACCGCCTGGAGCAGGGACCCACGCCTGCTCGCTATACCCGCTAAAGATACTGCATGGAACTTCGCAAAGATCCCATTACACAAAGCTGGGTTGTTTTAGGTCAAAAAGAAGCAGGTTCGGAAGCCACGGAAGAATGTGCGCTGGAGCCCGCAAAGATCGAGAGAGTTCGTCCCATCCTGACATGGCCGGCGGAGGGGCCGTGGCAAGTGCGAGTGATTCCACATCCGGAGCCGCTTTATCACGTCGAGGGGGATCCCGGGCGCCTAGCGGAAGGAATGTACGACAAAATGGGAGCGTTGGGCGCGCATGAAGTGGTCGTGGAGACGCCGCAGCACGACCGGCGATTGTCCCAATTAGGCGACGAAGAGATCGAGCGCGTGCTGTGGGCTTGGGCCACGCGCATTGCCGATTTGAAGAAAGACGAGCGGTTCAAATACGTCAGCGTGTTCAAGAATCAAGGCGCGCTGGCGGGAGAAGAGTGGCCTCACGCGCATTCGCAAGTGACCGCGACGATTTTCGTTCCTCGGCGAATCAAGTACGAGTTGCATTCCGCGCACGATTGGTTCAAGGACAAAGAGCGCTGCATTTTTTGCGACATGGTTCGCCAGGAAGAAAAGCAGGGAAAGCGCATTGTGGATGTGCAGGGAGATTATTACGCGCTGTGCCCCTACGCGTCGCGCGTGCCTTATGAGGTGTGGGTAATGCACCGAAGGCACAATCATACATTCGAACAGCCGCGTCCCGGCGCCAACCGGCAGCAATTGGCGGCGTTGCTCGGAAGAGTTTTGCGCAGGCTGGAGAAGGTGGCGCCGGCATACCACCTGGTGGTCCACACAGCGCCGAGCACGAAGAATAAAAAGGGCGAGATGGCGGGCTATTGGAAAACGCTGGCGGACGATTATCATTGGCACATCGAAATCCTGCCAATCCTCGAGAAGCGCAGCAAGTCTTACAGTATCAAGGAAGTGTATTTCAACGCCGAGCTGCCGGAAACGGCGGCGTCCAACTTGCGCGCGCTGGACCCCAATTCATGAGCCGCGCCGGGAGTATGGAAGATCAGCGCGGGGGAATTCTGCTGAAGTTAATCGTTTTACTTGCATTTCTTGTTTTTTGTCTGCTCTTATACGCGGTACGCCACCCGGTGCTTCGGTTTGCCGCGGAATCGTGGGTCGTTGAAGATCCTTTGGACAAGGCGGACGTGCTGATTGTTTTGAGCGGAGACAATTTCTATGCGGACCGCGCGACTCGCGCGGCGCAATTGTTCCGCGAAGGCAAGGCTTCTCTCGTTGTGGCCAGCGGGCAGAGGCTGCGGCCGAATGCCGGAGTAGCAGAATTGATGGAACACGATCTGATCGAACGCGGGGTTCCCAAAGAAAAAATTCTGCGTTTTGCCCACGACGGGGACAGCACAAAAGAAGAAGCGGAAGCGCTGGCCAAGTTGGCGAAGTCAAGGAATTGGCGCAAGGCGATTGTGGTGACTTCGAATTATCACACGCGAAGGGCACGATATATTTTTCATCGAGTTTTTCCACAGGACATAGAGGTTCGTGTTGCAAGCGCACGCGACGGTGACTTTGATCCCGAGCATTGGTGGGAGAAACGCAAGTCTAGCAAGGAGTTCGTGCGCGAGATTGCGGGGATGGCGGTGGCGGTGTGGGAATTGCGCGGAGGCAGTGAGAAGAGCGAGCAGACTCAAGGAATAGTAGGATTAAGAGGACTAAGTCCACAACCCGTGGTGTAGCCTGTCAGGGAACACCCCACATTTGCCGCCTGTCATTCTTGTTTACAGCCGCTAAGTGCTGTATTATGTTCGCACTTCTGAGTCGCGGCTTCCCGACCAGCCCTGCGATGAGCGACTTCGAAAATCCCATTTTCGATGTCGAGGTGTCTGATGTGGAAAAAAGATGATGCGAAGTCTCAAGCGGCTGAACCTGCCGTGAACTCTTCGAGTTCCATGCCCACAAGTACGTACAGTTCTAATTCTCCGAATGCGGCTTCGCTTCCTGTTTCGCCGCGGGCTGCGGCGTGCATCAGTCAGGGGATCAAGATCAAGGGCGAAGTGACCGGAACGGAAGATCTCTTTGTCGATGGCCTCGTGGAAGGGAAGCTGAACTTGACGGCCAACAGCTGCTTGACGATTGGGCCGAACGGAAACGTCAAAGCAGATTTGAGCGCGCGCGAAATTATCGTGCGCGGAACGGTGGAAGGGAAGGTTACGGCGCGGGACAAATTGCAGATTTGGAGCACTGGGCAGATCACTGGCGAAGTGCAGACGGATCGGTTGGCGATTGAAGATGGCGCCCTGCTGCGCGGAAAAGTGGAGGCAGGAAAGCAGGCAAGCAAGCCCGCCGAAGTGAAGGTTTCCGCGGCTGCGGCAACGAGCAAGGCTACCCCCTCGACGGCGGTGAATTCCGCGACGGCGGCAGACTAAACGATGAGTTTCCTGCACAAACTTGGAATCGGCAATGGCACTGCCAGCAGTGAGGTACGCCGGGAGGTTACGGTACCGATCCACATGGCTTCGCGGACCCGTACAGGCGGCACGAGCGCAACCGCTTCCGCGACAGGGGTGGCCCGCGCGCCAGTCCAGCAGGAATCCAACCGCGTCTCGAATGGATTGAAGGAGCTGTTGTGGAACCTCGACGGCCTTGAGCGCGGGGCTCTGTTGGATCTGGGACCGGCCTGGCAAACCACTTTAAGTTTCTTTATCGAGCGTGGTTTCCGCGTCTCCTCGGAAGATATTCTTCGCGCATGGAAGGCCTTTCTAACCGAGGAAGAGACTCGATTGCGCCAGGATTTCGCAGCCAGCGAGTCTTTGGAGATGACTCCCGGCGGCCGAGCCACGCGCTTTATGAAAGAGAATTTGCAATACCCGCGCGCTTCCTTCGATGCCGTGCTCTTGTGGGATTTGCTGGACTACCTTGAGCAAGCATTGGTGAGGCAAGTGGTGGAGGGCTTGACGGAGTTATTGAGGCCCGGCGGTGTGGTATTTGCCATGTTTCATAGCAAGAAGCCGGAAGGATTCCAGCGTTATCGGGTGCTGGATTCCCATACGCTGCAAGTGGTTCCGACGGCCGTGCTTTGTCCCGCGCAGCGAATCTATCAGAACCGCGAGATTCAGGACCTCTTCGGGCGGTATCGGACGGTGAAATCGTTTGTCGGTCGCGATCAGCTGCGCGAGACTCTTTTTGTAAAGTAAGACACCTTCAGCAGACTCAGGATTTTCTCCTTGCATTTGACAATACCGGAGAGTACAAGCAAGTCGTGAGCTCAAGGAGCTCCGGAGGGAACATGACTCCACCGGGCTTAGAGCTGCACCAAATCTGAACGCACCACTTTTGCGGTGCGCGTCGCTCTAGAAATACGCGGGCCGTTTACGCGCTTCCGGACGACACAGTAATTTGAAAAGAAGGGGAGCCGCTAGGCTCCCCTTCTTTGTTTTAGAGGCGAGCATCCTTCGGATTAATGTTTAGATGAGGACTTGTGACTACGGCGCTGACGATGATGAGTGCTGTTCGAATGGCGCCGGTGGTGGCGATCATGCGAGGATGCCGGCTTTGATGCCGTAGTCTGCGAACCGGATTGCATGGCCAACGCCGGAGTTGCCGGGAATCCCAGTTCCAATGCGCCCAACACGACCAGGAAACTCAGAATATGCTTCATCTTTCGATCTCCCTTGCGAATGCAAACCCCCTGCGCCTCTATTTAATCATAGTTATTGAAAAACTGATCGCATCTCGCAAGAGGAAAACGCAAATCCCCTGTCCCGATGCATGTCCCAATGAACACATCACCGTCGAGGTGACCCAAAGCCGCCCGACCGCACCCATGCTAACCAAGAAAGTAATTGGAAGAATTGCCGTAGAGAAGGAAGTCTACTGTTTGATGATTGGGTTCGCGAAGAGCTATCTCAACTGGAGTCGCTCAGCCGCCGAACTTCATTTGCTCCAGCCAACGAATGGCCTCGCGCTGGTTGGCAATAATCTGAGCCTGCCAGACGAGCGCAATTGACATGGCGCTCATAGCGAGAAGGCAGAAGATCAAGGCTACACCGAGGTGAGACTCACGAATCTGAATGCGAAGGGCGCGGCGGATCTGTTCCATGGGTTCAGGTCTCCTAGTACTCGAGTGAATCTGACAGCCCGGGGACTCGCCGCCTGTCGCGGGTGAGTGGAGCAATCCGAGCGCCACACACCGGTTCCACTCCAGGATGCCTATAACGCGGAAAACATGCGATTTGTTTGCTTTGCACTGCAATGGGTGAGAATTCTCCAAGGCACCGCGCGTGCACACTTACGCGCAATTGTGCGACCTTTTTTCCACGCGCCGTCAGAGTCTCGCGGTGAGAGATTCGAGGAGCTGCTCCCAAACCGTTTGCGAATGCACGGGGATTTCCCAAGTACGAGAAGCGCGAGCCGGGCCCGGGGAGGGCGATTCAGCGCGGCTATCTGAGAGAAGAATGCTGCGATCGCACGCAGGGAAAAGGCCCGGAGCGAATTCGGCGGTTGCCAAGGCGACTGCGGGTGCGTGAAATCGCAGCACTCGGTCATACAGTTTAGTGAGCGCAGCAATGCAACTCGGCACGCTCGCTCCGATAGCAGCCGACCACAGCGCTCCGCGGCGGCGAAACTCCAGGCCGCGCTTTCGTCCATCCGCCAGGAAGCGGTCCATGGAGGCCTGCGGCGCCCCAGCAAAGAAAAAGAGTTCGTCGAAGTCGCGTTGCCGGGCAAGTTCCGCTTCCCGGAGAGGCAGCCCCATGTTCTGTGACAATTCGCGCGGGGAAAGCGAGGGCAGCGCCACGATTGGCACTCCGGTGTCTTCCGAGAGCTCGGCCACGGCCTCGGCTGCGGCGGGAAATGGCTTCGCGAAAGGAATGCAGACAAATCGGCCCAGAGAGAGAGTCCAGGATCGCCGGCTGTTTGAGGCGGCTCCCTCGGGGCGCAAGTGGAAGTAATCTCTTGGCAGATAAACGCCACAGCCATCTTCGGCGATGAAGGGGTGCCCGTGTCCGAGCCTTCGGCGGGGTTCGTCGAATTGCAGCCGCGACCGGCTGGTCAGCCAGACGGCTGGAATTCCAGCGTGGTCCAAGGCGGCCGTGAATTCATCGAAGCCGGAAATCGCATTGCCACGAACAGGAATCAGGCCGTCGACCGCGATGTACAGGATACAAGAGGTCCGGCGCAAGCGAGGCTCCCAAACCGCGCTCGCAATTCTACCGGAATTGCCATCGGTCGCCGAAGGCTCAAGGAAAAAGAAAAAGGCGGGCAGTGTTACCTGCCCGCCTTTTTTCGCACCCGGTGAGTCAGCCGGGTTGTTGTCACGTAGAAACTCAGTTGCCGGACTTGGTGGCCCCGGAAGAGCCCTGCTGGTTCACCTTCGGAATGCTCACATAGCCGCTGATGGTGTCCTTACCAATCTTGTTGATAACGACCTCCTCGGGAATGTGTGTCCCTGTGGTGTAGAAGAAGATGGGCTCATTGGCAGCGCGGTTCTTCTTGAGGAAGAGCTTGTCTTCGACGGTCATAGCGACGTTGAACTGGTTACGCTTCTCGTTCACGCCCTTCAGTTCCAAGGTCACATTAGCGACCTTCTGGGGGCGGTTCTTGCCGGTAATGGTGAATTCAGTGTAGTCGCGCTCACCCAGTCGGCGAAGCTGGTCGATTTCATCATGGTTGCGAGCGATCAGCGTTCCCATCTCGCTCTTGGCCATCTTCAAGTCTTCGCGAGTGGTGTCCAGATCGGTGCGGACGCCGACAACCTTGGTGTCCACCGTCTTGACGTCATCGCTCGAAGCCTTTGTAGCGAGCTCCGAGTGCACGGAAGTGTCAAGCGCCGTCACTTTCTGGTTGGTCTCATCATTCAACTTCGCGGCTTCTGTGCGGGCTTTCTTGAGCTGACCCTGGGTGATCTTCAGCTTGTCGGTGACAACTTTCAGATCGCCCTGTAAATCCGTATTTGCCTTTTCATCCTGCGCTAGGCGGTCTTTCAGGGAGGACATATCCTGCCCGATCGACTGCTGCGTAGACTTCAACTGAGTCGCAACTGCTTGCTGGGTGCTGTCCAACTTCGAGGAAGCATTCCAGCCGAAGCCCAATCCACCCAAAGCAATTAGCCCGAGAACCACGATCGCGGGAAGCTGCCAGGAAGAACTGTTCCTCACTTCAATGTGATCTTCTGACATATCGATTTCTCTCCTCGCCCCTTGGGGCAACGCCGGTTAACCGGCCTGTAAAGAAAGTCATGCATGCGCTACGCCAAATTGGGGAGCGCGTCTGCTGCGGTAAGTCATAGAGAGGCAGACAGTTGCCCATAAGGTCAGCCGAGAGACAGGGTACTAGTCCTGGCAAAGTTTACGCGCAGAATAAAGGAACAGCGGATTTTTTTCTTCCCAAATGCTAGGACAAATTCACTCCCAATTCGCGCAGGCTAGTTTGCAACTGATCGGGCGACTGGTAGATGATGCTGCGAATGCCCAGTCCCTCTGCCGCCTCAGCGAACGTGGCCACGTCATCTACATAGATGGTTTCCCCAGCGTGAGCTTTGATATGTGCGAGCGCTTGTTTGTAGATGAGAGGACTCGGCTTGCTGGCGCCCACGCGGCAAGAATATATGCGCACCGGGAAATAGCTCAGAAATCCAAAGCCGCGCTCCATGTGCTCGAGGTGCAGAGGGTCGGTGTTGGAAAGAACTGCCAGACGATATCTCTTGCTTAGTTTCCGGAGAAAGGAATCCTCTTGCAAAGGAACAGGATCTAAAGCGCGGTTCCAAACCTCCACGAACTGCTCAAAACTGAGCTTGCAGCCAAGCCTTCTTGCGATGTGCTGATGCCAGTCCCGAGGAGAAATGCGGCCTTCCTGCCAGTCCCGCCAACGCGGATCTTTTTCCAAGGCAGACCAAATCTCCTCCGGGGACAGGAACAGTCCTTCTGCCAGGCCGCTGGTCGCGCGTGCCACGTTGACGCGAATTAGCACGCGGCCGATATCGAAAATGATGGCGCGCACCTTTTCCGTCACGAACTACTCCTGGGTTCCAGAAAGAGAAGCAGGGCGGTTTGCCGTAGCACCTTTAAGCCGTTGCCTGGCGCGCAGGATGCTGATAATGGCAGGAAGAATAGAAAGAAAGATTACGATCGCGATCACGTAATGGATGCGCTGGGCGATGTTGGGAACCAGGCGGCCGAGGAAGTAGCTGCTCAGGATCATCGTGCCGACCCAGAAGATGCCGCCGAAGATGTCAAAGGCAAGATAACCCGAGTACGGCATCTTTGCCGCGCCAGCCACGGGAGGGCAGAACGTTCGCACGATCGGCACGAAGCGCGCAAGAATCACTGCTCTTCCGCCGTATTTTTTATAGAAATCGTGCGCGCGCTGCAAGTGGCTGCGGCGGAAAAAGAAAGAATCCTCGCGCCGGTAAAGCGCGGCCCCTGCCGAGCGGCCAATCCAGTAGCCAATTTGGTCGCCCACAATGGCACACAGCATCACGGGCAACAGAAGCCATTTGAGGGGAATCACGCCGCCGGCGGAAAGAATCCCCGCGGTCACCAGAAGGGAATCGCCGGGCAGAAAGAAGCCGACGAAGAACCCGGTCTCCACAAAAACAATCGCGCAAATGAGAGGGGCCCCGCCCGCGCGGATTAGTTCTCGCAATCCATCAGGGCTGAAAAGCGCGTGGAAGAAGTGAGTGATGGCGTCAAGCACTCAGGTGCCGTCCCCGAAGCCGAAAGATGCAGCCATTTCGTTGAGGGCAGCGCCACGAGCGCGCGCGAGCGCAAGCTGGTGACCGCACCCAATCCTATACGGTAGCAGAAAACGGCGAGGTCCTGTCCACATTCGTGCCACAGGAAGATCAGACTGCCAACGAAGGCGAGAAGCACGGCTGGACGAATCATGCGTGCGCCTCCCCTAGAGAAATGCGGCCTCTTCTCTCAAACCCGATTCGAAACTCCAGCGCCGCTTCCTCGTCCGTTTTTTCCTTGAGCAGTTTTTCAATGCGAGGAAGCGCGCGCCGGGCGGCCGCGACACCCGCGGCGATAGCCTCGTCGGCACGATGAAAATCATCCCAAGCGAGGGATTGCACGTCAGGGCGCAGGACCAAATCTGCGTGGCGCTCCCACACTTCGAGCTGATGTTTTTGCGCCGCGCCTACCGCGCGACTTACGACTTGAAAGATGTTCTTGGGAGCGCCGCGGTAGCCGTCCTGCACGCCGACGGAAACGCCGAGCACCATCTTTGCGCCGAGGATGCGCGCCGCGTGTGTCGGAACCGGAGCCACGAGACCACCGTCGGCCAGGCAGCGCGTGCCAATCTCGACAGGTTCGAACAAGCCGGGAAAAGCGCAGCTTGCGCGAATGGCATCGACGAGATTCCCTTGCGTAAACACGACCGGTTCTCCTGTGGAAAGGTCGGTCGCAACCACCGCAAGCGGTATCTGCAGATCTTCAAACTGCCGGGAGCCAAAGACTCGTTCAATCAGGCCGCCCAGACGATGGTTACTCGCAAGCCCGAGACGGGAAACGCGCCACCGAGCAATGTCGCGGAAGCGCAACGTCCTGCAGGTCTCCATGATAAGACCCAGAGGAGCCCCGCTGGCATACGCGGCGCCAAGAATGCTCCCGACGCTGGTTCCCGCAATGTGGGAGATCGGAATTTGGCGCTCTTGAAAGACCTGCAGTACACCCAGGTGGGCAAATCCGCGGGCAAAGCCGCCGCCCAATGCCAGGCCGACGGCTGGTTGCGCAGAATGGGTGAGCCGCGTCATGCACATAGACTGACATCACGGTTGGTCTGCGGAAATGGGCCTTGCGTCCCTCAAAAACAGTACGAATGTACTTGCATGGAAAACGTCTGGAGTGGAGCGCATGTCCCTGAGACGGTACTTTCTTACTAGTCCTCTACCCTCTATGTACCATTGTGACCCGCCATTTTGTGCGCGATTCTCTTACCCGTGACGCTGAGGTTCTGAGGGGTCGAGGAATGGAAAGCGCATTCAAGGCGTGGATTGGGCATCCGGTTGTCCTCCAGGTGGCACTGGGTGATATCAAGGTGCCACTCCGTGGGAAATTGATGAAAGACGGAAGCGACACCGTGCGGATGCGCATCGGCGATGGCTGGGATGTCGACATCTATAAGGCCATGATCCTGGCGGTGGAAGAAGACGCAATGGTCCTGTTGCCTTCATGAGGTCCGCAGACATGAAAACGCAAGAACTCAAGTATGTCACTCGGCGGCGCGCGGCAGTCCTGCTCGGGCTTTCCGAACAGGAACTAAATCGTATTTCAACGGAGTCCGGTTTCGGCCATCGGGAAGTTTCCGGCGCAGAGGAAGAGACCTACTTTACGTACGAAGAATTGCGCCAGATTTGCATG
>CAZGBQ010000087.1:0-15642 GCA_964524045.1 uncultured Acidobacteriaceae bacterium | reverse complement strand
CCCAAGCGAGCGCTTCCGTGAGGCATGCAAATTCCCGCCCGTCGCAGGTACGTGCGAGGAACCCTTCTCCCAAGGCATGTGCTAAGGCGTTTCCTAGACCACTATCCTGACTCAGGAAGGAGACCTTGATCTGTTTTTCTTCCAAACTTGCTCGTTCCGGCACTCGAGTAGTCCCAAGACCATTCCATAGCCCAGGGGACGAGGACTAGCCCAACGGTTTCGACTTGCAGCAATATGACTAACGCGCGTGAGCCCAGTACTCACGGCACGAGAGTATGTAACACCAAGGGGGACGCTGCTTCGACTACGCGGGGAGGAGTGCACTTGAGCTGCCAATCGTACCGTTCGTTGTTCCCATTTGTGAACGGATGGGAATGAGTTCAACCACAAGTAGTTAGCAGAAGTAGACAAAAGGCCGCGCGGATTAGTGGGCGTGCAATGAGGGAAACTTTTTTCTCCTCACGGGCAGCGGTCTACAGCACAATAGCTTCCCATCGAGCTGAGAGGGGTTTTCGAGGGTCCAGAAGTGTGGCTTTGCTTTCGCAATGTGGTGACCCAGGAGTGCGAACGCCGTGCGCGAGTGACAACAACGCAGCGATGCCTATTGTGCGTGGGTAGGTGGCAACTCGCTTCGCGTGCCAGGCGGTGGATCCGAGGGAATGCCAACCAGGATCTCTACGGCTACGGGACGCCCTTCGCGGATTGCCGGCTTGAATTTCCATCGCAAGAATGCCAAGCGCGCAGCCTCGTCCATCTGGGGCTGCAAACCGCGAAAAACCTGGGCTTGGCTTACCGTGCCATCTTCGCTAATTTGCCCTCGCAGCAAAATCACCTTGTGCGCCTTTTCTAGAGGCAACGGCAAGCGGCGAAAGTCAAATTTGAGCTCCGGATCAGGCGGCAGCAATCCCGATTCGAGCCGGACTACGGCAGATTGGGCCCGGGAAGGCTCTGTAGTCGCCTCATGTTTGGACTCGCAAAACTGTAAAGTCCAGCTCTTACCTGGCATCGACAAGAAAACCGAGTAGATCTTCCCGCAATGCATTGCGCCATAGGCATCCAGGCCGCCGCCACCCATGGGCCCAGCAGAAACAACCAAGGCATCCCTGCGAGGCCGCGAGACAGGAGGCACTGCGTAGACCATGTTCGCGGGCAGCATGGGATCGGGCACGTTGGAGCTCCCTCTGCCAGCCTCCCCCGTGCCTGTCGAGGTCAAGACTCCCGCCGAATTTCCAGTTTCGCCGCCTCCGCCACCTGATGCCCCACGCCCTACGCCTGCGCTGGAGTCACTACCTGTTCCTGGCCCTCCCCGCCCGCCGTTTGGCGCGCCGCCCCGGACGCCGCCCGGCGATCCTGAGCCTCCTCCCGCGGGGGAGATCGAAAGCTCCGCCCAACGATTGCCAGGTGGCAAAGCGAGCGAAGATGAGCCAGACGATGGATCGATGCCGACGATGATTAACGTACGGGGGTCCTTGCCGCTCAGGAGCGAACCGTCCGCTAAAACTACCGTGTCGTTGCCGCTATTGGCGGCTGCAGGAGCAGGAGGCGGCATGGGTAAATGGGGCAGACTGCTAGCTAGTTCGGCCGAAAGTGGCACGGTGGATAGGGTTGCGTTTACCGCCACTTCCGGGGTGGGAACCGCCTTAGAAGCGTTTTTTGCCTGAACAGGTCTTGCATCATTGGGCGTGAAATGCACTTTTGGCCGGGTCGGTCCGGCCGCTCCGGCGATTAGGTTGGGAAGCTTCAAGTCCATGGCGATTTGCAAATCGGGGGCAGACTGGCTCTGATAAATGGTCTGTTTCCGGTTGTCCGTTTTTGGCGGCCTAAGCACGATGGTAATCTTCGGATGCGTCGCGGTGCTGCCGAGGAGGGGGGGCCGCTCCGGCACCAATCCCCTGCCTGGGCGCCCACCTGGTCCGGGCAGCGTCACTCGTGGAAACTTCTGGGCGAAATCCGCCAAATTCAGACGGTAGTAGATCTTGGCTGGCTCCGCAGACGCAGCTTCCACAGGCGCGAGCTTCGAAAAGTTCCACGTGGGAAGATGAGGGTACCAAAGAAACGCGGCGATATGGAGAAGAACAGAAAGCACAAGCGGCCGCCCAGCAAGGCGAAATCTCGCAACCGGCGTGTCTCGAAAGAGGCGTACAGGAGTGAGGTATAAGCCCAAACGCGCCGGCGCACAAAGCGTTCTGAGCGAGCCCCACCAGCTTGCAAACGACTTATCACGAACAACCAGAAAGCGCTGGAGTTCCGACCGAGTTGTAGGTGTCGCGGGGGTTTTCGCGATAGACTTTGGCAAAGGCCGCAAAGTGTTGGTCGTGGCAAAGAGACGGTTGTCTTGAAAGCTCACTTGGAAATCCTAGTGACTCCGAGCAAAGAGACGCTCCCACCCCGAAGCTGTTGACCTGCCCAAGACCAGAGATACACCACGGGCTTGGCAACGGTCTTTCGCGAGCACGCTCTGTTCCAATGAAAGCGTCCCTGCAAGGTCTGATACGGTCGCCCAGATGGCGGACAGCACCGATGATTCCGTCACCAATTGTTGACGGAAGGTTGGGGCGGCTGAGAGATTTTGGTCACGCTTTGAGGCGGGTCTCAAAAACGTCAGCCTAGCCCAATGATGGAGGTTCTCAAGCCGTTGTAGCGGCATTACTTACGACGATGCGAGCGCCCTGGCTCAAGGATTTTGGTATTGCTCCTGCAAAAGCTTCGTGGGAACAAAGAAAGAACCCCGGTGATTAGACCCTCTCGGATCTTGGAGCGCATCTACATACTCCCCCTTTCGCATAGGGGGAGGCTGAAAAGTTCGTCGCGCGTGGCGCGTGGACGCGTTGGCGTTTCCTTCCAAAGCTTTGGTGGAGCAGTCTTGCTGCTATCGCTTCTTACTTGCCTTAGTTCCCGGCGGGCCAACGCGCAAGATGTTGTCGAGGCGGGAGCTTTAACTTCAGGTTCGGTGGCGGCGTCCAGCAGTATGAAGATAGCACCGGTGCCGCCAAGCAAAATTCCCGAGAACCAGAGCAAATCTCCTCACTTAGCCGTCACAACCAATCAGCATCCCGAGGTTGCCAACCGGCAGGCGCTGGAGCAAAAAGCCGGGAAGAATCCGAGCAAATTGCTGCTGCGTTCCACGCCGTCTGGAGCGCAGGTTTTCATCAACGGAATATTTGTAGGGAATACGCCCTTGCTGCTGATGGTCGCGCCAGGAAAGTATCAGATGGAGTTGCGCGGGGCGCGCCAGGAACACGCGGCAAGCTCCGTAGATCTATTGCCCAACGAAACGCGAACCGTGGCGCTCACGCTATCCGCGCGGTACCCAACGCGCGTGTCGGTGAGGTGAATTCCGAGCTTTCCTAATCACAGGGGGTAGTACATGCCAGGCGTAGATTTCGACCGTGGGGCTTTTGTACCCGCAGCAGAACGGACGCAGCGTCCTCCCGCCCGTATGTTGGGAGGTCTCATACTTATCGTTGTAGTCGCAGCAATGGCATTTCTCGGTTACAAGCTTTACTCAGATTCCCGGCAGAGCGCAGCCGCAGCCACGGATCCGGCAACACTGGAAAACGTGCAGCAGGAGTTGACAAAGATTGAAAAGCGGCTCGACCAACTCGAGCGGCGCCGCAGACTATCGAGTCCTGAGTCAGACGGCGCTTCCAACGAGGCAGCAAAAGCGCCGGTTGAAAAGCCTTCGCCTAAGAAGACGGTGTATACCGTCGCTCCGGCAGGCGGCACGAAGAAGCAGGCGTCTCCGGCGCAGGTTGCACCGCGGCCGGCACAGACTGCAGCGATGGGTCAATCACAGAATGACCGAGTTGCCGACCGCGAAGCCTGGGAAGCAACGACCAATCGTTTGGCGGATGTGGTTGGGGTGGTTGGCTCGCAAGAAAGCGAGATTGCGGAAGCGCGGCAACAGCTCAACACCTTGCTAGCGCAAACTCGACGCAATGCCATCGCTTTTGAATTGCGCCGCGGCGCTTCCCCGCAGCCTGTGGGACCCGTTTCGATGGTGCTTAAGGGCTCGGACCCAAAAAGCCAACACTATACGCTCTGCGTGTATTTGGATGACAAATGCGTGGAGCTCAAGAATCGCTCCGTGGATGAGGTGGTGGTTTTTGTGCTCTCCCGCAATGCTGAGCCAATCAAGCTGGTTGCGACGAAGGTCTTGCGTGAGCAGATTGTTGGCTATTTGGAAGTCCCGACAGAGAGCACAACGCCTTAACTTCCCGGGTTCTTTGGCGCTTCAGTCTTCTGCGGCTTTGATGACGAGAGAAAGTAAGCGCGGCACGCCTGGCGCAACGTTTCCCGTGTAAGCCGCGGTTCAACGTTCGCGTAGCGCGCGGCCCAGAAAACCTGGTTGATCAAATCGCGCGCGTAACAGTGGGAAATCGGCTGCTTCATCTCCTCGGTGATGCACTGCGCGAGGTACTCGGGCAGACCCTCTTTGCACGGAAGCAGACGCATTTCGCATTCCCGCCGAAACACTTCGATAAAGTCTTCCGGACTCGCGTAATCCAAGTGCATTTTGTTCGGTATCCGGCGAAGGAAAGCCTCGTCCGCGAGCTGCGCCGGGTCCAAGTTGGTTGAAAACACCACGAGCAAATCAAACGGGATTTCGAACTTTCGTCCTCCCGGCAAGGTAAGGAAATCGACGCGGCGATCCAGCGGGGTCATCCAGCGGTTCAGAAGCTCATCCGCGCGCATGCGCTGCCGCCCGAAATCATCCAAGATCAAGACTCCGTTATTAGCCTTCATTTGCAGAGGCGCGGTGTAGAACTGAGTGGACTTGCTGAATTGCAAGTCGAGCATTTCCGCGCACAGTTCGCCGCCTGCAAGCACGCAAGGCCGCTGGCAAAGAACCCAGCGCTTGTCCGATTCTTCCGCCGGTGGCTCGGAACTGCGGCGATGGACGCCGGGGTCAAAGACGGTGATGATCTGATTGTCCACTTCGATTGCGTGAGGAATGAAAACGCTGTCGTTGTAGATGCCGGGAATGCTGCTGGCAATCGAGGTCTTGCCAGTACCAGGAGGGCCATAAAGAAAAATCGAGGTCCCGGAAGCCACCGAAGCGCCTAGCCGCGCCAAAATGTCGTCTTTCAAGACCAACTGGTAGAAGGCGCGGTCAACGTCCGAAGGGTCCAGGGTAACGCGCTGGACGCTCTGCATATTCACACGGGCAATGTAATCGGGGAGAGAGACCGGGGCAGGTCCAACGTACTGATTCAACATCAGCAGATCAGCGGCCCGCTCTTTCCCTTGAGCGCTCGCCACGATGACGTGGCTGCCACCAGACATGCCTTTCACTTCGCAAAGCTGCTCTTTGCGGAAAAACTGGAAGATTTCATCGATGACACCGAGTCCCAAGCAGGTGTGTCCGCTAAGTTCCGTTAGCGACATCTCACCTTGGAGATAGAGGGTCTTTAATGCCAGATCTTCGAGGAGGCCTTTACGGACGCCGGTTCGCCGCACCTGTTGCGGCAGCATGATCTCGTTCATTATCAACGCCTTACGGGCTGAGACACGGACGTCTCAGCAATCCAGGGAATGATTACAATACTGGTCTTCTTGCCTCTGTTAAAGCAACTCTAGTGCCAACGTCTCGTGCTGGGCGGTGCAGGGCCTCAGCTCTGATATTTTTCGCCGCAGCGCATTACCTTGAATGGCTGGCTAAGTCTCTTGCAATGGTCAAGGAATTCATCAGGGGAAGCGGTGTTGAATTCGAACATTTCAAAGTGGCAAGGAATCACCAGTTTTGCGCCGATATCTTTGGAAAGCTGCGCTGCTTCACGCCCAAACAGGTTTCCCGGAACGCGGCGCTCCGGAGAGCGTCCATTGATGGGAAGCAGCGCAACATCTATCTTGAAGGGCCGTAGCTTTTCAGCCATCGGATCGTATCTCACCGTATCGCCGCTGTGGTAAATCGTCCAGCCGCCAAACTGTAGAACGTAGCCAAGACATCTCGAGCGGCCACGCTCATCGCGCTCCAAAGTTTCGTGAGCCGAAGCAACTCCGCAGAATCGAATGCCAGAGATCTCGATGGACAAGCCGTCGTCAAGCCCGATTAGTTTCGCGGGATCAATCTTGAGACGGTCGGCAACAAAAGCGCGATTGGCTTCGGGCACTACAAGCCGCAAGTCAGGGCTTTGGTGGAGAATCGGGCACAGAGTCTCGGCGTCGAGGTGGTCGGTATGATTGTGCGTAGAAGTGGCGATGCTGACGAACGAGAGCCGCGCGGGATCGATGACCAACTCCGTCATGCGAACATGGGGCTTGTCCGTTTGACTGTATTTCCGGGTCAGCGAATCCGAAAGGTAGGGATCGAGCAGTACGTGGATCCCTTGCCATTGAAGGAGAAACCCGCTTTGTCCCAGCCACCACAGACGAAAGCTGCCGTCCTGCCGGTTCGAAGCGTGAATGTCCGCGAGCAGATCATCGTGGGATTGGACCGCCTGAATCACGATAGGCCAAGTTCTTTTCGAACGATTGCCACTCCACTTACCATGTTGGCCAGTTTCTGGCTTGCAGCCCAACGGGCCGTTTGACTAAGTCCGCAATCGGGGGCGAACGAAAGCCTTTCCGCAGGCGCATACTTCAGACAAAGCCGCACGCGCTCCGCGATGTCGCTCGGCGTCTCAATGTAATAGCTTTTTACATCGATAATTCCGACGGCCACGTCTATGCCGCGCTCGGCGATTTTGCCAATCACTTCGATTTCGGCAAATTCCCGGCTCGCCATTTCCAGGTGTATCTCATTCACCGGCAGGTCCAGGAACGCCGGGAACAGCGGTGCGTACCGCCGCAAGCCTACGGCGCGGCCTTTATAATTGCCGAAGCACAGATGAGTCGAAAGCCGGCAAAGGCCGACGATTGGTTTTACCGTCTCTGCAAAGATAGTTACAAAGCGCCGAGGGTCTTCTTTGTGTGCGTAGCAGCTCATCGAAGGCTCATCGAGCGTGATTTCCTGACAACCCGCTTCGACCAACTGCTTTAGCTCTTCCCGAACGATCGGCACCAGGGCGTTTGTGACATCCCAGCGAGTCTTGTAAATCCCGCCCGGATCGATGCGTCCGCTTAACGTGTATGGCCCCGGCACGCTGGCTTTCAACACCGGTCCAGCCGGCGCTATGGCGCGAAGAAGCCCGAACTCTTCGACAGCTCCCAAGCCGTGATTCGAACGCAACGTTCCGGTGATTCGGTATTTCCCTCGTTGATCATGGGCAGGCTGACCGAACCTGCGCGGAGAGAAGGGTGTAGGGTCAAGACCCTCCAGGCGGCCATAAAATGACAAGTTGAAGTCATAGCGCGCCTGCTCGCCATCGGTTATTACATCCAATCCAGCCGCGATTTGATCATGAACCGCAGCGATTACCGCATCCCTTCGCATCTCCTGGATGTCGGCTTCTCCGAATTGCTCTCGATGCGCGAATGCAAACTCCAGCCACCCCGGAAACGGATAGCTTCCGATCACCGTGGTTCGCAACGGACTCCGCTTGCCGGGGGACGCACGCGGAGAGGTTGATTTGGGCGCAGGCTTGGCGGTTTGCTTGGGACTCATGCGCTCACCGCCCAACCTCCATCAACGGTTATGACTTGACCTGTGATCGGACCCGACGCGCTTCCGAGGAGGAAGCATGCCGTCCTGGCAATATCTTCGGCGCTTAGCATGCCTTTGCTCAGCGGCTGCTTGTGAGCGATGTATTCTGCAATCTTAGGGCTTGCCTGCGCACGAGCGCTCATTGGGGTGTTGATCAGTCCGGCGGCAATCACGTTGACGCGAATGCCGTGTGGAGCATAATACGCAGCTGCCGACAGGCTCATCGCCTCGATCGCTCCCTTACTGGCTGCGTATCCAACGGTGGCAAAATGCTCGGGCTGCGGATGACGCGCCAGCACACTCCCGGTATTGAGAATCACGCCCGGTTGCGCGCTCTTGATCCACACGCTGAGCACTTCCCGGCACATCAGGAGTGTGCCTCTCGCATTGATATTCATCACTTCGTCCCATGCTTGCAATTTGCATTCGTGCAGGGGACCGTCGCCAAGAGAGCGGGCGCTGATGCCCGCAGCATTGAAAAGAGCGTCGAACCGGCCGAACCGCTCGAGGCAGGCAGCAACGGCGTTTTGAACCGCAGTCTCGTCGCGAACGTCGGCAACGGCGAAACCAGACTCACCCAGCTCGGAAGTAAGGGAACTGCATTCGTCCTTGTTCTTGCCCACGACAAATACAGGGTCTTCCGCCGCCCACAGTCGAGCAGTGGCAGCGGCAATTCCCGATGAACCGGTAACAATCAAGACTCTCTTCACGCCAGTTGCGCTCTCAGCTCCACACAAACGGCACAATCATAAACACACGGAAAGTTTCCGGCCTGAGGCTCTCCTTTACGCTAGCTCTCTTCAGGATTATTCGTACAAATGCCTGAGACTCAGCCGATAGGCTTCGTAGAAAGACTCCAGCTGTTGCTCCGCGCTCGTGTTTCCGACAAATTGGTGACTCGGCAGCAACACTGGCTTCACTCCACGTTGGAGCAAGGCCTCCGCGGCGGCACAGCGGATCATATTGATAATCATTGCACCCGTGATGGTTGAAACCGGGCCGGTCCTCCATTCGAGGCCTTCCAACTCGACCACACAATCCCCCGGAGGGCAAAGATTGTCAATCACCAGGTCAACGCAATCGATGAGTTTTTTTCCGGATGAGTGTGCCGCCTTCGCCGACTCGCAATGGGCCTTCGAAAGGATACCGATTACGGGCATCCCGCGCTGTCTGGCTCCCATGGCCATCTCGACCGCCACCGGCCGGATGCCACTCGTTGAAATTACGATAAACGCATCGTGCGGACCAAAGCGAAAGCTGCGCAAAATCTGTTCGGCGTAGCCTTCGTAATTTTCCAAATAGAGAGGGGCGCGCAGCCCATTTGCCCCGACGATCGCTGCATGGTTCGAGATTGCAAGCTCTACCAAAGCCACGAAACCCGGATAGCAGCCCTGGCGCGGGGTCATTTCTTCGCACATCATCCTGGAGTGGCCGCTGCCAAATAGAAAAATCAGCCCACCGCGAGCGATCCGGTCCGCGCAGAGTTCCGCGGCCTCTTGAATTACTTCCCCTTGGGAACTATTCAACTGGTTCAGCAGGCGCATGGCATCTTCGAAAAAGGTCGACGCGGCTTGTCTATTTGCGGCAGTGCTGCTGAGGGCGGAATCACTCACGGATGGTCTCGCGCTCCTTTGCATCGTCACATCGCCCAGTAGAATTGCACAAAGTAGGTATAATGCACAAACCACTGGGAGCGAACAATTGACCAAGGCCGATCAGGCAAACCATCTGGCAATTGGCGTGGACGTCGGCGGGACCACCATTAGGGCAGCCATCGTTAGCACTAGCGGCGACCTTCACGAGAGTTTTCATCAACCTTCGCCGCGCAACGCAGCCGCATTGCGTGACTTTGTCCATTTGGTATTGGAAAGCGCCAAGGTTCCCGTTCGTGGAATCGGCATCGGCTGCAAAGGAATCATCGATGCCGCCTCGACGCGCGTGAAGAGCTTGCCGGGAGATTTACATTTCCTGGAAGGACAGCTGTTGCGCGACGTCGTTGGCGCCGGTGGATTGACGGTTTGCGCCGAAAATGATGCGCGTGCCGCGTTGGTCGCAGAAGTCCTGTGGGGCGCGGCTCGTGGGCGGCGCAATGTGGTGATGTTAACGCTTGGGACGGGCGTTGGCGGCGCAGCCCTGGTGGACGGCAGAATTCTTTGCGGAGCTTCGGGAGCTGCAGGCCATTTTGGGCACGTCACGGTGGACCCGCGAGGCGGCTTATGCATTTGCGGCAATTACGGGTGCGTAGAAACGCAGTTCTCCTCCAGGGCCATAGAATCCGATTACTGGGCGCACCTTCATCGCGCGGCTCCGGCAAAACTCTCGCTGGACAGCGCGGGCCGGCCGCCAGACACTGCGGCGATTTTTCACGCTGCGACCGAAGGAGATGCGTGCGCGCGGCATGTACTCGATGGCGCGCTGGAGTATCTGGCGGGAGCGATTGTCGGTTTCATGCACACCTTCGATCCCGAGGTCTTCATACTTGGAGGAAACATTGCCGCAGCGGGCCCGCAACTCTTTGATCCGATCCGGAGCAAGATCGCCCAGCGGACGAGAATCCTGCTGGGTCGAGAGGTGCCGATCGTCTTTCAGAAGGTGGTTGGCTTTGGCGGCGTCGCCGGGGCTGCCGGCCTCGTCTTCTTACACGAGGGCCTGCTCCAAATTTGAAAATAGGAATGGCACGTGTTTTTGTCCGGACAAGTTTGCTTTTCAGACGCTTTGCAAGCCTAGCCACTAGGCAGAGATTGGTTCAACCGCGAACATGACTAACTCTGTAGAACAAACGGAGAAAGGTTCGGCGCGCTATCTGTACCTTCCGGCGCTGGTGGCAGCGATCGGCGGATTGCTGTTCGGCTTTGACACAGCGGTAATCAACGGCGCCATTGTCTTTATTAAACGGCAATTCGAGTTGAGCGATTCACAAACCGAGATTGCGGCCAGCAGCCTGCTTCTCGGATGCGTCATTGGCGCAAGCGTGGCCGCTATTACCAGCGATCGCTTTGGGAGAAAGCGGGTCCTTCTGGGCGCCGCAGCCCTCTTCACGATCTCGTCGATTGGGGCGGCTCTTCCGCGGGACCTGCTGCAATTCGCGGCCGCCAGGTTGATGGGGGGTATCGCCATCGGCATGGCTTCGACGCTGTCTCCCTTGTACATTGCGGAAATCTCGCCGCCCCGGAATCGCGGCCTTCTGATTTCACTCAATCAACTGGCGATTGTAAGCGGCATCCTTCTGTCCTACAGCGTCAATTACCTATTGACGGGAGCCGGTCCCACAAATTGGAGATGGATGTTCGCGTCGGCTGCCGTTCCTTCCGTTTGCTTCCTGCTGACATTGCTCTTGATTCCTGAGAGTCCGCGTTGGCTGGTGCAAAAGGGGCGAGAAGCTGAGGCAAATCGCTTTCTCACGCAGATTGCGGGACCTGCGGCAGCAGAAGAGCAGATTCAAGCCATCAAGGCAGCGGTGTCAGAGGAAAGCGGAAACCTGTTTGACCCGGCGTTCCGCAAGGCGTTCTTCGTCGCGATTGTCATCGCTCTTTTCAGCCAATTCACCGGAATCAACACCATCATTTACTACGGCTCGCTGGTCTTCCTGGAGCATGTACCACATCAGACCGCCAACACCGCGCTTTGGGCCAATGTCATCATTGGGGCCATCAATTTTGCGGCGACTATTCTGGGAATGGCGCTGATTGATCGCGTCGGCCGCAAACCGCTGCTAATGTCGGCCTTTGCGGGAATGGCATTTTCTTTGGTGGCGGTTTCAGTGGCCATTCGTTTTCAAGCGGCTGGAGTCGTAGTTCTGGTTTTCGTGCTTGGGTATGTGGCCTGTTTCGCCGTGGGCGTGGGCACAGGAACCTGGGTGATGATGTCCGAAATTTGCCCGACACGAGTACGGGGCCGGGCGATGTCGATCGCTACGGTTTGCCTTTGGTGCGGCACATTGATCGTGACGCTTACATTCCTTTCGCTTGTGAATGTGTTCACTGCTCCGGGAGCTTTTCTGCTCTATGCGATCGTGTCTGTGGCAGCATTCCTTTTTGTCTGGAGAAGCGTTCCCGAGACCAAAGGAATCAGCCTGGAGGAAATTGAGAAGTGGTGGCTGACCCACCGAACTTGACTATCGGCACGATCCCAGGGCATGAATAAGCGTGGAGTGCAGGAAATAGCAGACAGGCTGACTAGCGAAGGTAGGACGCCTGCCTGAATTAGTTGTCCCGCATAACCATCGAGAAACGCCTTTCAGCCACGTTTATCCGCGGAAGTACAAATAAGCACCCAGGATGCAGACTAGAACAAGAGCCGAGGCTGCTACCTCGCGCCATCCCCAACTTGCGCGTGAGCGTTCTTTGTCGACCGCCGTCGTGGTTTCAAATGTGAGGTTTTGTATCGCGGCGTAATCCGGTTGTGACGTGGCGTAACTCACCGCCACCATCACCACCGCCGAAACCAGTGTAATCAGCACGCTGAAGTACTGGAAATAGATATTGTTCACGATCCAGAGGAACGAGCCTTGCGCGTACCCGTTTTGAAAGCCGGATAGGCCAAGCGTAACCGGCGTATCTACGACCATACGAAATAATCCGAGCACAAAACCAACGATCATGGCCCAAAGCGCTCCCTGGGCGTTGAGGCGTTTGAAGAAAACTCCGAAGAAGAAAACCACGAAGATGGGCGGCGCCAGATAACCCTGCACCGCTTGCAAGTAGCCATAAAGGCCCTGGGCATTCTTTATGACCGGAATCCAGGCGAAAGCGATGAAGACCATCACCGTTGTCGCAATACGCCCCATGCGCACAAGCTCATGCTGCGTAGCTCCAGGCCGCCACTTCTCGTAGAGGTCGACAGTAAACAGTGTGGAGCAGGCGTTGAAGACTCCCGCTAGCGAACCCATCAAGGCAGACAGCAGTCCCGCCACTACAAGTCCCCGAAGTCCTGGCGGCAAGAGGTATTGCACAAGCATGGGAAACGCACCCTGGGCCACAGACGCAACTGCTTTGCCGTCCGGTCCGATCATGGCAGCGAGCTCAGGAATCTTGCCGCTTCTGGCGAGAGCGAAGCAGATCAGCCCGGGAACAATGAACAGATACACGGGGGCCAGCTTCAGGAACGAAGCGAAGATGCTGCCACGGCGAGCGACCGATTCATTGGGAGCGCCCAAAGCTCTCTGTACGATGTATTGATCCGTGCACCAGTACCACAAGCCGATAATCGGCGCGCAAAACAACATACCCAGCCAAGGGAAGTAGCCGTTGAAATACCAGGCTTCCTTAACGACTTGGCCGGCTGCGTTTGTCTCCAGGACCGGCGCCCAAGTTCCTTGCACTCCTGGAGGGATCAGCGGCTTCCACAAATTGAACATGTCGGAACCGCACCAATGCCGGAGCTCGCTCCAGCCTCCCAATTCGTGCAACCCGTACAGCGTTAGAGAAGCAGATCCGAGAATAAGGACAATCACTTGAACGGCATCGTTGTAAGCCACTGCGCGCATGCCGCCGAGAACCGTATAGAGTCCGGTGAGCGCAATCACCAGAATCGAACCGATCCAAAAGCTATCGATCACCATCCCCCCCACGTTCAGGTGCAGCTCGGGAAGGAGCGTCCCGAACACTACGCCGCCGGCGAAAATGCCCACGGCAATTTTCGAGACGATGAAGGTGATGAGCGAAACCACGGAGAGGACGTAGCGGGAGTTGGTGCTGAAACGCCGCTCCAGAAACTCTGGCATGGTGAATACCATGGAGCGCATGTAGAACGGCACAAACACCCACCCGAGAACCAGCAGACACCAAGCGTGCAGCTCATAGTGAGCAAGCGCCACGCCACTGGTGGCACCGGCGCCGGCAAGACCGACAACGTGCTCAGAGCCAATGTTGGACGCAAAAATCGAGGCGCCAATGATCCACCAGCTGAGATTTCGCCCGGCCAGGAAGTAATCCGCCGCAGAATCTTTTCCGCGGCTGACGACCCACCATGCCACACACAAAAGGATGCCAAAATAAATGGCAATGACGATCCAATCCAGACCGGTGATGCGTGATTTTGCGGTCCCTACGAGCATCAAGGCGGCTAGGTTATTCATTCAATTTCCTCACGCCAGATTTCGCACAACGTTATTCTTCGGCCTTTCGGCAGCACTAGACAAGCGCTGCCCAAGAATGAATTGCGCGCTTTTATACCACAGCATGGTATGCGCGTTGTAGCTTTGTGATTGATTTTGTTTTCATATCATCGTGCCGGGTCGCGGCCGGCCTCTACCTCAGAACCATGCTCCTTTTTCATACGCTCCCCTTACCTCTCTCTGAAAATGGTAGAGTGTGCTGCTCCCCGCAAGCAGGAGGAAGTCCGCAATGAAGATCATCGATGCCAAGGTGATCGTTTGCTGCCCTGGCCGCAACTTCGTCACCGTCAAAGTCACGACCGAAGATGGTGTGTATGGGCTGGGTGATGCGACGCTGAACGGCCGTGAGCTGGCAGTGGCCAGTTACCTGGCGGACCAGGTTCTTCCCTTGCTGATCGGCCGCGACGCGCGCCGGATCGAGGACGTCTGGCAATATCTCTACAAGGGCGCGTATTGGCGACGCGGGCCAGTTACGATGAGCGCGATCTCCGCGGTGGATACGGCCCTTTGGGACATCAAAGCCAAGTCGCTCAATATTCCGCTTTATCAGCTTCTGGGCGGGGCTTCCCGCGATCGCGTGTTGGTCTATGGCCATGCAAGCGGCGCAGACATCGAAGAGACCGTCAAGGCAGTTCGGCGTTATGTCGAGCTCGGTTACAAAGCAGTCCGCGCTCAATCAGGGATTCCTGGCCTGACCAGCACCTACGGCGTGGGGCGCGGGGCACTTCATTACGAGCCAGCGGAAAAGGATGCGCCACCGGAGAATCAATGGTCCTCCGAACACTACATGAACTTCGTCCCGCAACTATTTGCGAGATTGCGCAAGGAATTTGGCCCCGACTTGCACCTCTTGCACGATGTTCATCATCGCCTGACGCCAATTGAGGCGGCTCGCCTGGGCAAGGAGCTCGAGCCTTATCATCTGTTCTGGTTGGAGGATCCTACGCCCGCTGAATTACAGGAAGGCTTCCGCCTCATTCGCAAGCACACCACAACACCGTTGGCGGTCGGGGAAGTATTCAACAGCATTTACGACTGCCAGCAGCTGATTCAGGAGCAGCTGATTGATTACATCCGGACGGCCGTAGTGCACGCTGGCGGAATCAGCCATTTGCGAAAAATCGCCAGCTTGGCAGAACTCTATCAAGTGCGCACAGGATCACACGGGGCGACCGATCTCAGCCCTGTATGCATGGCCGCCGCTTTGCACTTTGACCTCAGCGTCCACAATTTTGGGATTCAGGAATATATGCGTCACAGCACGGAAACGGACGCCGTTTTCCCACACTCTTACTCTTTCGTGGACGGGTATATGCATCCAGGCGAGGCACGCGGCTTGGGCGTGGACATCGATGAGAAGCTTGCGGCTCAGTATCCCTACCATCGAGCGTATCTGCCCATTAATCGAAAACTCGACGGCACCATGCACAATTGGTGACGCTTTTCAACGGTCTCGAGTCCCTTGACGAGGTGTCGTAAATGAAGTTCGAAGAACGCGAGCTGAAGGAATATTCCGAGCCAGTACTGCCCGATCAACTCAAAGAAGGAAGCGTCTATTTTGCAGTTGTCTTCCTCGATAAAGATGGGCTGGTGCCGAGCATGGAACCGCGGATATTCGTAGGCGTCAAAACTGAACCCGAAGGCAACAAATTCTACTTCCAGGACTTCAGCTCGTACCGCCGCGGGATTCGCTTCGAGTCACCTAATGCTGATGAAGAAGCAACATTCACAACTGGAGCGGGCCGTTACATCTTCGAATATGAGCGCGCCCTCGACGTTCTGATGGCGTGCGCTCTGAGGAGACGAAAGGCACCAAACCACAGTTAGGGACTTACGGTTAGAGCTGTCCAAGAGTCTGAGGCGCTTTCGGGTTCTTATGCGAAAGACTGACCTAAGCGGTCTTCGCAGAAGTCGACCCGGCGGCCGCGTCGTCTGCGAAACC